>NZ_JARQZE010000006.1:0-191716 GCF_029588855.1 Thauera mechernichensis
CGGCGCCGACAAGGGCTATCACGTGAAGGAATTTGTGGGGCACCTGCGCGAGCACGCGGTGCGACCGCACATCGCGCGCATCAAGGATCGGAAGACGCCCGGCCTGGATGGGCGAACCACCCGAACCGAGGGCTACCAGGTCAGCCAGCGAAAGCGAAAGCGCGTCGAGGAGATCTTCGGTTGGTTGAAAACGGTCGGCGGATTGCGAAAGACCCGTTTCATCGGCCAGGCGAAGACCCAGATGGCGGCCTTCATTTCCGGTGCTGCATACAACCTGCTCCGAATCGCGAAATTGAGCGTTTCGGAGGTGAAGGCATGAGCACAGGCGCGCAAACGGACCTTCGCGGTCGCCGGTGCGGCCACGAAGACAATTCGAACGCGGTGCGAAGGCGATTCCGGAAAACGATGTCACGATGAAATACGACCTGAACCTCAGTGCTGGCGCGGTACCGCCGGCTTTTGCATCACGCTGCTAGGACCGGGGAAAACCTATCTCAGAGTGTGCTGGACTGGTACGGGAACGAAGCGATCAACTTCTTGCCGACCGCATTTCCGATGACGACGAGAACCGTAAGGCACTGACGGAGCCAGCCAGTCTTTCCGATGGTCGAGGACCGGTTGCGCGAGTTCGCCGGAGAGAGAAGATGTCGTTCGACGCAGTTCAGCTCGGAACGGCCGGTGACTTGCGATTTGCAGACCTACAGAAACCGCAGGCCCAACGACAGAAGTGGCCGAACAGCCGCCTTCGGCCGCCCCCACAGTCCCTATCACGCGTCACCTGAAAGCAGCTTCGCACACCATGAGAGCCGCCATGCCCGCCACCGCCCCGGTCGCCAACAGCGGACAGAAGGGCTCCCATACAGGCGGCGAGCATGGGCAAGTGGTCAGGCTGGCATGAAGATCAGCCACCAGCGCTACGTAACAGCGCTGCCGGCGACATGCGCAGTTGGCGCAGGAGATAGTGAGCGCCGAACCCAAGCGCCCCCACGCTGATCACCGCCGCAAGCAGGCTGCCGGCGAACCAGCCCAAGGGCGCATCGAGTTGGAGCCGGTAGTGCAGCAGCAGTGCGGCCAGCGCACTACCGGCCACGCTGGCGAAGGCCGTCGTCAGTGCCGCGAGCAGCAGATACTCCAGATACAGGGCGTGACCGATGGCACGGACTCTGGCGCCGAGGGTGTTGAGCAAGGTGGCGAGATAGATCTGCCGTGCGCGACCCGCGGCGATGACGCTGACCAGTACCAGCAGGCTGGCGCTCAGGGTGACCGCTGCAATCGCGCTCAGACCTGCCGCAGCACGGCCCAGGATGGCGCGCGCCTCGTCGAGGAGCAGGTCGGTGCGCACCGTGACCACGTTGGGCTGTGCAGCGGCGATGCGGTTCTGCGTGGCGACCGCATCCGCCCCGTTCATGTAGGCCAGGCCGACGTAGCGGGTGATGAAGGGATCGAGCGCGCCGTCCGAGAAGATCGCCTCCAGCCACAGGCGCGACTGGAAGCGCTTCTGGGCATAGATCGCGACGAGCTCCGCGCTGATCCGCTGGCCGAGAATCTCGAACGCCAGCGTGTCGCCGACCTGCAGGCCGAGCTGATCGGCTTCGCGGTCTTCCATCGCCACCCGTGCCGGACCGCGGTAGTCGTCCGGCCACCAGGCGCCGCGGGTGACGACCACCTGGTCGAAATTGTTCTGCAGGGTGCTCATCTTGTGCTCGTCACGCGCCTCCAGACGGCGGCGCGGGTCGGCACTGTCACGCAGTGCTTCGTCGTTGACGGCGGCGAGGCGGCCCAGGATCAATGGCGCGAGATCGACCTGTTCGAGCGACGGGGCTTCATGCACCAGCGCTTCGAAGTCGTCCTTGTGCGCGGCGGCGATATCGTAGAACACCAGCGCAGGCGCGCGCTCAGGGACGGTCTCCTCGATGGTGTGCAGCAGCGCAAGCACGACCAGGGTCGACGCGACCAGCAGCGTGAGCGCGGAGCCGAGTGAAAGCAGGGTTGGACGCAGCGGCGAATCGGCCCGGTACAGGCCGGTGACAGCCATGCGCAAGGCGAACCGGCCCACCAGCCAGGGACTACCGGCCAGACGCCGTACCAGCATCCGCAACAGTCGCACCAGCCCTTCGAGCAAGGCCAGCACCAGCAACAGCGCGGCGACAAAGGCAAGGCCGAACAACGGGTCCGGCATCACGACCAGCAGAAAGCCGACCGCCACCAGGGCGCAGAGCGCGGTGAGCCACCAGGCACGAGCGGGCGTGCGGATGGTGACGCCGAGCACGCCGCGGAACAGGGCGGCAGGCTCGATGGTGAGCGCGCGGCCCAGCGCGGGCAGCGCGAAGAGCAGCGCGGTCAGCACCCCCATCAACCATGCGGCGGCGAGCGGTGCGATCAGCACCGTCCACGCCCCGGCGAGCGGCAGGCGTTCGGCCACCACGCTACTGCCAATCACCGCCAGCAAGGCGCCCAACAGCACGCCGCCCAGAGCCGACGCGCCGGCCAGGATCAGGATCTGCAACAGATACACAGCCGCCAGCCGGCCGTCGCGCAAGCCCACTGCGCGCAGTGTGGCGAGGGTGCCGAGCTTGCCCTGCAGGTAAGCCTGCACGCTGTTGAACACCCCCAGCCCACCGATGAAGAGCGCGCTGAAGCCGATCAACAGCACGCCCGAGCCGATCTGTCCGAGGACTTCACCCAGCCGGGCATTGCGCTCGATGAAGGTGCGCACCTCAGCCTCGCTGTCGGGGAAGGCGCTCATGAACGCTTCGCGCCAGGCGTTCGGCGCGAGTTCGCTGCGCACCCGATAGCGATACTCGGGGCGGCTGCCGGGTTGCAGCAACGCGGTATCCGCGAGGGCGGCGGCAGAGATCAGCACGGGCGGGCCGCTCCAGTCGGCACGCAGGCTACGGTCGGGCTGGCGCGCGATGATGGCGCGCACTTCCAGCAGGCTCTCGCCGAGCTCGATGCGCTCGCCTACCGTCAAGGCCAGCCGTTCGGCGAGCACGCGGTCAACGGCCGCGCCATGCACGCTGCCCCGAACGGCGAGTGCGTCATTCAAGGCTTGTGCCGGCAGGAGTTCCACCGTGCCGTAAAGGGGATAGGTGTCGTCGGTGCTCTGCAGTTCGACCAGATGCGCATCACCCGCCGCGGTCATCAGCATGGTGCGAAACTCGATCAGTCGCGATACGGTGCCGCGTGCCTGCATCCACTCCAGCATCTCTTCGGGCAGCGGCACCCGGGTGCGGACCTCGACATCGCCGCCGAACAGCACGCGGGTATCGGCCAGCAGGCTGGCGCCAACCTGGCGATACAGTCCACCACTGGCCGCGATCAGGGTCACGCCCAGCGCCAGACAGGCGCAGAACACCCATAGCGTGCGCCCGCTGCCGCGCAGATCGCGCCAGGCGAGCTTAAGCAGGGTGGGCATCGGACACCGCCGCAAGCGGTTCATTCTCTACGAGCTGCCCCCCGGACAGACGGAGCACACGGTCGCACCGTGCGGCGAAGCGCATGTCGTGGGTGACCAGTACCAGGGTCGTCCCGCTCTCGGCGTTCAGATGGAGCAGCAGTTCGCCGATCGCGGCACCGGTGCGGTCGTCGAGGTTGCCGGTGGGCTCGTCTGCGAGCACCAGCTTGGGTTGATGCACCAGCGCGCGAGCGATCGCCACGCGCTGCTGCTCGCCACCGGAAAGCTGTCCGGGGTAGTGATCGAGCCGCCCGCCCAGCCCTACGCGATCGAGCATCGCCCGGGCACGCTCGCGCGCATCCCGCCGGCCGGCAATTTCCAGCGGCAGCGCGGCGTTGTCCAGTGCACTGAGGCTGGGCACCAGATGGAATGACTGAAACACGATGCCCATGCGGTCGCGCCGCAGGTCGGCAAGTTGATCGCGATCCAGCGTCTCCAGCGCACGACCATCAAACAGCACCGACCCCGCTGCGGGCCTCTCAAGTCCGGCGAGCAGCAACAGCAACGAGGTCTTGCCGGTGCCCGAGGGGCCGGCGATCGCCACGCGTTCGCCGGCGGCGATGCTGAGGCTCACGTCGCGCAGGATGTCGATGCGCGAGTCGCCCAGGGTGTAGTGCATGCTCAGGTTCTGGAGTCGGATCATCAGGACATTGATCTCATGGGCGGTTTGGTCCGGCAGGCGATGCCCCGGCCCGCTGCGGGGGTCGGGCCATCCATGACATGGCCCTGTGTTCGTCCCGCACGCCGGCATTTCGTTCCGGGCACCACAGAGGACGGCCCCATGCCGCGCAAGCGCACATCCGGTGAAGGCATTTTCTGCTAGTCTCGCCGCTTCTCAACTGCAGCGTCCGGCACACCGGTACGCGCCTTTCATGAACGACCCTGAGCCTCGATCTTACCTTTCCTCTCGCTTCCACCTCTGCGCCGGCCTGCTGCTTCTCGGCCTGGCGCTTCCGGCAGCCGCAGACACCGGCCTGGTTGCCGACCCATCGAGCAGCGACGTCATCCTGCTCCTCACCTATGTGCTGCTCGCACTGCTGTTCTCCTTCATGTGTTCGGTGGCGGAAGCCGTGCTGCTCAGCATCACGCCGTCCTTCATCGCTGAGCTCGAAAGCTCCGACCCCAAGCGCGCCGCCCTGCTCAAGAAGCTCAAGGGCGAGAACATCGACCGCTCGCTGGCCGCGATCCTCACCCTGAACACCATTGCCCATACCGTGGGGGCCATCGGCGCCGGCGCCAAGGCTACGGCAGTGTTCGGCAGCGCCTGGTTCGGCGTGTTTTCGGCCGTGATGACCCTGCTGATCCTGTTCCTCTCGGAGATCCTGCCGAAGACCCTGGGTGCGGTGTATTGGCGCAGTCTGACCGGCATCACCGCGCTGTACGTGAACATCCTGATCAAGAGCATGTATCCGCTCATCCTGGTGTCCGAGAAACTCACCAAACTGATCGCACGCGGGCAGACGGTGCATGTCTTCAGCCGCGACGAGTTCATCGCCATGGCCAACATCGGGCAGGAAGCCGGACACATCAACGACCGCGAATCGCGCATCATCCGCAACCTGTTTCGTTTCGGTTCGCTGCGTGCGCAGGACATCATGACGCCGCGCACAGTGATGGTGGCCCTGCCCGAGGGCCTGAACATTTCCGACGCCTTGCAGGCGAAGATGAGCACGCCCTTTTCCCGCATCCCGGTCTACGCCACCGACCTGGACGCCGTGACCGGTTTCGTGCTGCGCGAGGATCTGCTGCTGGCGCAGACGCAGGGCACGGGCAACCGGCCGCTGACCGCTCTGCGCCGCGACATCCTGGCCGTCGCCGGCGCCACCCCCTTGTCGACCCTGCTCGAACTGCTGCTGGACAAGCGCCACCACATCGCAGTGGTGATTGGCGAGTACGGTGAGACCAAGGGCGTGGTCACCCTGGAAGACGTGGTCGAAACACTGCTCGGCATCGAGATCGTCGACGAGGGCGACAAGGTCGATGACATGCAGCATCTCGCCCGGCAACTGTGGGTGAAGCGAGCACGCGCGCTTGGGCTGGAGGTGAATGCGGAAAACGGCGCGCCTCCGACACCGCCGTCGCACTGATTCAGCGCAAGAGTCCGCCATGGATATCCTGATACTCGTCACCCTCATCCTGCTCAATGGCGTATTCGCCATGTCGGAGATCGCCCTGGTCACGGCGCGGCGCGCACGCCTCGCACGACTGGCCGAGGATGGCGACCGGGCTGCGGCCGTCGCCATCCAGCTCGGCGAGGACCCGAACCGCTTTCTGTCCACCATCCAGATCGGCATCACGTCGATCGGCATCCTCAGCGGCATCTTCGGCGAGGCTGCGCTCGCCGGTCCGCTGGCCGAGTGGCTTCAACGCCTGGGCGTGGCCGAGCGTCCGAGCGAGATCGGCGCGACCACCCTGGTCGTCGTGATGATCACCTATGTATCGATCGTGATCGGCGAACTGGTACCGAAGCGCCTGGGCCAGCTCGACCCGGAAGGTATCGCCCGCCTGGTGGCGCGGCCGATGAGCATGCTTGCAGGCGTCTCACGCCCCTTCGTTCGCCTCCTGTCAGGCTCGACATCCCTCATTCTGCGTCTGATGGGCCAGCGCGAGACGCTGGTGTCGACAGTGACCGAGGAAGAGATTCATGCCCTGCTCGACGAGGGTTCGGAGGCCGGCGTGATCGAGAAGAGCGAGCACGAGATGGTGCGCAATGTGTTCCGCCTCGATGAGCGGCAGATCGGCTCGTTGATGGTGCCGCGTTCGGATGTCATCTGCCTGGACGTCAACCGCCCGCTCGACGAGAACCTCGCCCTGGTCGCAGAATCGGCGCATTCGTGCTTTCCGGTGTGCCGCGGCAGTCTCGACGATATCCTGGGAGTTGCAAGCTCGAAGAAGCTCTTTGCGCAGGTGCTCCGCGGCGAGCCGGTAGACCTCACGAAGGATCTGCAGGAGGCGGTCTATGTGCCCGAATCGCTGACCGGCATGGAACTGCTCGATCGCTTCAGGAGTTCGGGCACCTACTTCGTGTTCGTGATCGACGAGTACGGCGAGGTCCTCGGCATGGTCACCCTCCACGACGTGATCGAGTCGGTCACGGGCGAATTCGTGACCCAGGACGACGAGGATGCCTGGGCGGTGCAGCGCGAGGACGGCTCCTGGCTGCTGGATGGGCTCATTCCCATCGTCGAGATGAAGGACCGGCTCGGCTTCAAGCAGGTGCCCGAGGAAGACAAGGGCCGCTATCACACCTTGTCGGGGATGATGATGTGGCTGCTCGGCCGCCTGCCCGGCACCGGCGACGTGGCCACCTGGGAGGGCTGGCGCCTGGAGGTGATCGATCTGGACGGCAAGCGCATCGACAAGGTTCTGGCAGTGCGCCTGCCGGAGCTTGATACAGAGACTCCGCTCGAAGGAGAGCCGGATGGCCGTGTTCGCGAGCACCCCCCGATCGAGGCCCGGTGAAGCCGTGACTCGCTGGGCGCACCGACCATGATCGACCAGGTCGCCGAACGCCTGGTGCGCCGAGTCATCCTGGGTTTTCTGCTGGGCGGGCTGTTGCTGCTCGGCTACGCGGTGCTGCATCTGTTCATCGTACCGGTCGCGTGGGCGATCATCGTCGCCTACGCGACCTGGCCGCTCTTCCTGCGCCTCCGCGATCGCCTGACACGCTATCCGGGTCTCAGCGCCTTCCTGATGACAATGCTGCTGACGGCGGCCTTCGTGCTGCCCGCGCTGTGGATTGCCGTCCTGTTGCGCGGGGAGATCGGCTCGGCCATCGCCGCGCTGACCGCTCAGCTCCGCCAGGGGCCACCAACGCTGCCCGAGTTCATCCATACGCTACCGTGGCTGGGGACGTATCTGCAGGGCGTACTCGACGACGTGGTGCGTGACCCGGAGTCATTTCGGGAACAGATGACCAATTGGGTCAGCCAGGGGGCGGACCATCTGGTGGGGCTGGTGGGCGACGTCGGTCGCAATGCCGCCAAACTGGGCTTTGCGCTGATCACCGTGTTCTTCCTGTTCCGCGACGGCGAGACAGTGCTGAGTCAGGTCCACCGCGTGCTGTACCGGTTCCTGGGTAGCCGTATCGACAACTACCTCGCAGCGGTCGGCAACATGACCAAGGCCGTCGTCTGGGGGCTGGTTGCCACCGCGCTTGCGCAGGGGTTCGTGGCGGGTCTGGGTTACTGGTGGGCGGGCATGCAGGCGCCGGTGCTGCTCGGCGCGATCACCGCGCTGATCGCCCTCATCCCTTTCGGCACACCGCTCGCCTGGGGGGCGGTGGTCGTCTGGCTGCTGATCCGCGGCGACACTGTCGAGGGGCTCGGCCTGCTCGCCTGGGGCGTGCTGGTGGTGAGTTGGGTCGACAACCTGGTGCGCCCGCTGGTGATCAGCAATGCGACGCGCATCCCCTTCCTGCTGGTCATGTTCGGCGTGCTGGGCGGGCTGGCGGCGTTCGGGCTGGTGGGGCTGTTCCTCGGCCCGGTGGTCCTGGCGGTACTGATGGCTGTGTGGCGGGAGTGGATGGAGGAATCCGATCTGCGCCTGCCGATAGCGCCGGGCGCCAGGACCGACGAAGCACGGAATTCACCGGACGTTCCGTCATCTTGAGTGCAGTCCTGGCATTGGCCTGCACGAATGGCATCCGATCCAGTCGAAGCACAGCAAGCGCCCCCCATGCCCACCACACTCTCCTGCACTCTCGCGCTGCCCGCCACCTTCCGGCCGGGCGACATTCTCGCCTACCACCGCCGTGACGCGCATGAAGTGGCCGAGTCGGCAGGCGCGGCGTCCTTGCGCAAGGGGCTGGTGTGGAACGGCCTGGCGGCGTGCCTGGCGCTGCGCTTCGAGCCGGGTCGGGCGGTGGCCGAGCTCGCCATCGACGGCGCGGCGGCTGCGGAGTGCTCGGCGCGGTTCCAGGCCATGGTGCGGCGCATGCTCGGGCTGACCCAGGACATCGAGTCCTTCGAGCGCCAGCACCGTGCGCACCCGCAGGCCGGCGCGCTGATCGCTCGCCAGGCCGGCTTGCGCGTGGCGGTGGCGGCGACGCCCTTCGAGGCGCTGAGCTGGGCGGTGACCGGGCAGCAGATCAGCCTGGGGGCGGCGGTTGCGTTGCGGCGCAAGCTGATTGTGGCGGCGGGGGTGCGCCACACCTGCGGCCTGATGTGCTACCCGGACGCCGGCCGGGTGGCGGCGCTGACGGTGGCGGCGCTGCGCGCCGAGGGCTTCTCCGCGGCCAAGGCAAACACCCTGCACACCCTTGCCCACCTGGTGGCGGACGGTGCGCTGCCGCTCGACGCCTGGCTGCACACGCTTGCGGTGGACGACATCCGCAACCAGCTGTTGAGCGTGCGCGGCGTTGGCCCGTGGACGGTGGATTACACCTTGCTGCGCGGTTTCGGCTGGATGGACGGCTCGCTGCACGGCGATGCGGCCGTGCGGCGTGCGCTGCAGGCACTGCTCGGCGCGCCGGACAGGCTCGGCGAGCACGATGCGCGCAGCTGGCTGGCGGGTTTTTCGCCGTGGCGCGCGCTCATCGCCGCGCACCTGTGGGCGGCTGACTCGGCGCTGCCGGCGCACACGGGCAGCGGCCGCCGGGCGCCCTGACTACGGAAACTGCGCGCGCTCGCCGAAGTACTCCACCAGCCGGTCGAACACCAGGCGGATGCGCGCCGCCACCGGGCCGCGCTGCGGGCGGTACACCGACAGGCTCCAGGGCTCGGGCGCGAGTTCGGGCAGCACCTCGACCAAGCGCCCTGCGCGCAGGTGCGGCGCCGCCAGGTAGGCGGTGAGCTGGCCGAAGCCGACGCCGGCCAGCACCGCCTCGGCCTCGGCGCCGGTGTCGTCGGTGGCGAAGGTGGGCGCGCGCGGCAGCCATTGCTGGCCGCCGGCCAGGAACCACGCCCATGGCCGCCCGGTGTTGGGGTCGATGGCGACGGTGGTGGGGCGCTCGGCCAGGTCCTGCAGCGTCGCCGGGGCGCCGCAGCGCGCGAGCAGTTCGGGCGCGGCGACGATGTGGAAGGACACGCGCGACACCGCGCGTGCGACGAAGCGGCTGTCGCGCAACACGCCGACACGGATGCCGATGTCGATCTGCTCGTCGACCATGTCGGCAAACTGGTCGGAAAAGCGCAGGTCGAGCTGCAGCCCGGGGTGCTGCGCACACAAGGCGCCGAGCACGCGCATCAGCCCGTGGCGGCCGAGCGCCCGCGGCGCGGTGATGCGCACCAGGCCGGCCAGCTCACTGTCGCGCGCCTGCTCGGCGCCGTGGAAGATCGCATCCACGCCCTGCAGGCTGTGGCGCGCGCGCGCCGCAAGCTGCTCGCCGAACTCGGTGATGCGGTTGTGGCGGGTATTGCGGTGGAAGAGCAGTTCGCCGACGTGGTCCTCCAGCTCCTTCACGGCGCGGGTGACCGCCTGCGGCGACACGCCGAGGCGCTTGGCGGCGTCCTTGAAGTTGTGCGATTCGGCGGCGGTGCAGAAGATGCGCAGCATCTCCAGGCGGTTGAGCATGCTCGGAATCCAGTTTGGCCAGGGCCAGGCCGAAGCCTGGAGTATTCCAGAAAATGGAAGCGTGAAATCTCAAATTAATCATTTATCGGATTTAGCGGCATGGCGATACTTTGCCGGTCGCAGGCCGTGGGCCCGCTTGCCATCAGGATGTCCGCCATGACCATCAAATCCCGCGCCGCGGTTGCCTTTGCCGCCAACCAGCCCCTGCAGATCGTCGAGGTGGATGTCGAACCGCCCAGGAAGGGCGAGGTGCTCGTGCGCATCGTCGCCAGCGGCGTGTGCCACACCGACGCCTTTACGCTGTCGGGCGACGACCCCGAGGGCATCTTCCCGTCCATCCTCGGCCACGAGGGCGGCGGCATCGTCGAGGCGGTGGGCGAAGGCGTGACCTCGCTCGCCGTGGGCGACCACGTGATCCCGCTGTACACGGCCGAATGCCGCGAGTGCAAGTTCTGCAAGTCGGGCAAGACCAACCTGTGCCAGGCGGTGCGCGCCACCCAGGGCAAGGGCCTGATGCCCGACGGCACCACGCGCTTCTCCTACCAGGGGCAGCCGATCTACCACTACATGGGCACCTCGACCTTCTCGGAATACACCGTGGTGCCCGAGATCTCGCTCGCCAAGATCCCCAAGGACGCGCCGCTCGACAAGGTCTGCCTGCTTGGCTGCGGCGTCACCACCGGCATCGGCGCGGTGCTCAACACCGCCAAGGTGGAAGAAGGCGCCAGCGTGGCCATCTTCGGCCTCGGCGGCATCGGCCTGGCGGCGATCATCGGCGCGAAGATGGCCAAGGCCGGGCGCATCATCGCCATCGACATCAACCCCGCCAAGTTCGACATCGCCCGCGAGCTGGGCGCGACCGACTTCGTCAATCCGAACGATTTCGACAAGCCGATCCAGGAGGTCATCGTCGACATGACCGACGGCGGCGTCGATTACTCCTTCGAGTGCGTGGGCAACGTCAAGCTGATGCGCGCCGCGCTCGAGTGCTGCCACAAGGGCTGGGGCGAATCGACCATCATCGGCGTGGCCGGCGCGGGGCAGGAGATCAGCACCCGGCCATTCCAGCTCGTCACCGGCCGCGTGTGGCGCGGCAGCGCCTTCGGCGGCGTCAAGGGCCGCACCGAGCTGCCGAGCTACGTGCAGAAGGCGCAGAGGGGCGAGATCCCGCTCGACACCTTCATCACCCACAACATGCCGCTCGACGACATCAACCAGGCTTTCGAGCTGATGCACGAGGGCAAGAGCATCCGCACGGTGATCCATTTCTGACGCGGGAGAGCAGATCGTGAGCCTGGAGATCCTCAGCACCCAGAAGAGCTTCGGCGGCTGGCACAAGCGCATCCGCCACCACTCGGACGTGCTCGGCTGCGACATGGTGTTCGCGGTCTATCTGCCGCCCCAGGCCGCGCAGGCAGGCGCCCGCCTGCCAGTGCTGTACTGGTTGTCGGGGCTCACCTGCACCGACGAGAACTTCATGCAGAAGGCGGGGGCGCAGCGCATGGCGGCCGAGCTCGGCCTCATCATCGTCGCCCCCGACACCAGCCCGCGGGGCGCCGATGTGCCCGGCGACCCGGACGGCGCCTGGGACTTCGGCCACGGCGCCGGCTTCTATGTAAACGCCACCCAGGCGCCGTGGTCACGCCACTACCGCATGTACGACTACGTGGTCGAGGAACTGCCGGCGCTGATCGAGGCAGCCTTCCCCGCCTCCGACCGCCGCGGCATCAGCGGGCATTCGATGGGCGGCCACGGTGCGCTGGTGTGCGCGCTGCGCAACCCGGGGCGCTACCGCTCGGTGTCTGCCTTTGCGCCGATCAGCAATCCGATGCAGTGTCCCTGGGGCGAAAAGGCCTTGTCGCGCTACCTGGGCGAAGACCGCGCGCAGTGGCGCGAATGGGACACCTGCGCGCTGATCGCGCAAGCCGGCGAACGCCTGCCGCTGCTGGTCGACCAGGGCGAAGCCGACGGCTTCCTCGCCGAACAGCTCAAGCCCGAGGCCCTGCACGCCGCCGCCACCGCCGCCGGCCACCCGCTGACGCTGCGCCTGCAGCCGGGCTACGACCACAGCTACTACTTCATCGCCAGCTTCATCGACGACCACCTGCGGCATCACGCAAGGGCGCTGGCGGGGTAAGCACGACGGATGGTCGCTTTCGCCAACCATCGGCGCGGACGCGGCTACGCGAAAGGATTCAACACATCTACCCCGAGGGTTTTGAAATCCGCAACATTGCGTGTGACAACGGTGAGACCCTGCGTCCGCGCAGTCGCCGCAATCATCGCGTCCTCGTAGAGTGTGTCGGACTGGCGGTGCATCAGCCTCGCCCACTCCCTGAAGGCCGCAGCATCCATCGCCAGCACGTTCCAGGCGCTGGCCACGCGCTCGAGCCAGGCTTCGATCTCGGCGGCCTTGGCCGGATCCTGTTCGCGCGTGCGTTCAATCCCGGCCTGAATCTCGCCGAGCGTGACCGCCGACAGGAACAGGCTGGCGTCCTCCACCGACTGCAGCCAGGCGACTACGGCGCCGTGGGGCCGCGGCCTGCGTAGTTCGGAGACGACGTTGGTATCGAGCAGGTACATGTGGATCAGCCCAGATCCACCGGCGCGCGGCGCCTGACCGTGCCGCGCGCGGGAACGAGCTCTTCGATGCGCGCCTCATCCGCCAGCAGCAGGGCCTTGAGCGAGGGCCGCGCCGCGGCCTGCAGGCGGCGCCACTCCTGCACCGGAATCAATACCGCGGCCTCGACACCTCGCCGGGTGACCATCTGCGGTCCCTCGGCCAGACAGCTGTCGAGGAACTCGCTGAACCGCGCCTTCGCGTCCTGTACCGGCCACACATGCATGATCACGCCTCCTGACTAGCTTTGTGACTAGTTTGTACTGATGGGGATGGGCCGTCAATTCCTCATCGCACGGTGCTCGGGGCCTCACCCGCCCCGAGGCGCGTGTCAGCGCGGCACACTTCCATCCTTCTGATAATTAGGCGAACGCGGCCCGTACAGCATGCCGCTCGGCCTGCCTGCCGCCAGCAGGCGGTTACTGGTGATGCCGGCGATGGGATGCGACCTGTTGGTCACGCTCTCGACGATCTGGGCCACCACGGCCTGCACGAGCAGGCCGACCAGGCCGCCGCTGGAGCTGCGGCCTTCGGCGCTGGAGGCGGTGGCCTCGCCCTGCCACAAGGACTGCCCGCTGCGCAGATCGACCAGCCTGGCCTCGGCGGTGACGCGGCTTTCGCTCGCCAGCACGGCGTAGCTGGTGCCGTACTGCTTGATGTTGATGTAAAGCGCGGCGTCGGCACCGAAGATTTCGCGCAGCTTCTGCGGTGCCACCTCGTGCATCTCGGGCGGGTTGTACAGCCCGTTCTGGCGGAAGGTCTCGTCCACCAGGCTGACCGGGAGCACGTAGTAACCGGACTCTGCCAGCGGCAACGTGACCTGCGACAGCATGCTGTAGGTGGCGGCCACGTCGGGCGAGCTGTTGAGCGGCGGCAGCACCAGGATGGAGGCCGGGCGGCTCTGCTTGAAAGCGCTGTAGTCGTAGGGCGTGGGCGTCGCGCAGCCGGTGGCGATGAGGGCGGCGGCAAACGCGGCGGCCAGCCCGGCCTGCGCCGAGCGGATGGAAGGGGTTCGGAATCGCATCGTCGGGCGCCTCAATTCGTTCGCTTGAACTTGCCGAGCAGGAAGTCGATGTAGCCGGCGCTTTCCGGATAGAGCGCCTTCTCGGCTTCGAAGTACTTCACCATCTGGTCGCCCTGCTCGCCTTCGGCGTACAGCAGGCCGAGGTGCGCGTTGTAGCCCGGCGGCACCGGCCTGCCGGCGGCACGCGCCTTCTCCAGGCCGGCTTCGAGGCTGGCGATCTGCTCCTGCGGCCCGACCTCCTTGGTGAAGTGGCCGTAGAGCGCGGGCTGGTAGTCGCCCCAGTAGTAGAGCGGCTGCGGGCCGGTGGCGCAGCCAACCAGCAGCAAGGTGGTGGCGAGCGCAAGCACGGCCGAGCGCCGTGCAGACAGGAAACGCATCATCGTGGAGCTTCCGTTGCGTGCCGATCAGCGGCCGGGTTGCCAGGCGCCGGACTCGATACCCTCGACCAGGCGGTTGACCGCTTCGCGCATGGCGAGGTCGAGCACCTTGCCATTGAGCGTGGAGTCGTAGCCCGCGGTGCCGCCGAAGCCGATGACCTCACGGTTGTCGAGGCTGTACTCGCCTGCGCCCTGGGCCGAATAGACCACTTCCGAGGTCTCGACGTTGACCACGTTGAGATTGACCTTGGCGTAGGCGATCTGCGACTTGCCGCGCCCAAGGATGCCGAACAGCTGCTTGTCGCCGGTTTCCTTGCGGCCGAACTCGGTGACGTCGCCGGTGATGACGAAGGTAGCGCCCTTGATGTTCTGCGCCGACTTGGCGAGCGCCGCCTCCTGCTTGATCTCCGCCATGTTGTCGCGGTCGAGCACGTTGAAGCGCCCGGTCTGCTGCAGATGGGTGATCAGGACGGTCTTGGCCTGGCTGCCGAGGCGGTCGACACCATCGGTGAAGATGCCGCGCATGAAGCTGGAGCGGTTATCGAACTTGCCCACGGCGATGAGGCTGCGCTGACCGGTGTATACCGTGCCGGCCGAGGCCACCTTGGCCACCTCCAGCGTGCGCGACTGCTCGGTGGCGCAACCGCCGAGCAAGGCTGCGCCGCCAAGCAGCGCAATACCAACGGCGAGGGTGCGGAAAGCGGGTTTGCGAGGCATCTGGGCCGGCTCCGTAATATGTCAATGGAAAAGCCCGGCATTCTGCCGCAAAGCGCAGCCTTGTGCATGCGCACATGATCGAGGCACAACCCGGACGCCATCGCCTTCACCCCCTCGCGGCTGGCGCCGCTCCCACGGCGGGAACAAGCGCCGCAGCCAATCCTCTCCGATGGTGCATAATTATGGCCTGCTTTGCCCCCTGGCCGACGACCACGCGCCGTTGCCGTGCGATGCCATATCGTTCGCCCACTCTGCGCTGCCCCCGGGCCGGGCCAACGCACTGCCCGCTGCCGACATGAACACTGCCACCCTCTCCGCCGCCCCTGCCCAAACCGCAGACGGCATACGCACGCTGTGGCTGCGGTTCATCCTGCCGCTGGCCCTCATCTCGCTGCTGATGAGCGTGACCGGGGTGGTCGGCTACCGCTACCTGAGCGAGGAGATCCGTCGCGAGACGCACCGCACGCTGGCGGTGATCGCCGAGCAGAAGCGCCAGCAGATCGAGAACTCGCTGCACGAGACCCGGATCGACGCCGAATCCTACTTCTCGGCCGATTCACGCTTCGAAAGCCTGTACGCCACCTGGCTGGCGGGCGGACGGGGCGACGGCGTCCGCCTCGAGCGCATGCGCGAGCATCTCGTCGAGATCGCGCGCCGCCGCGGCTGGGGCGGGCTGGCCATCGTCGATGCCGGACTGCGGCCGGTGCTGAGCATCTGCGGCACCGATATCGGGCCCTTGCATGCACTGGCGGCAGACATCCTCGCGCGCCCCCGGGTCGAGCTCATCGACCTGCACCGTGACGCCGCGGGCGAGGTGCAGTATGGCGTGCTGGCACCCATCGGCGAGCCGGGTGCAGCGCGGGGCGTGGTGTATCTGACCTGGAAGGCCAGCGCTGCGCTCTACCCCCTGGTCGAATCCTGGCCCGTGCCGACGCACACCGCCGAAACCTATCTCGTGCGCCGCGACCCGGCCGGCGTGCGCTTTCTCACGCCCTTGCGGCACGCCCCCGAGCCGGCCCTGGCGCTCACCCGCCCGCTCGACGCGCCTGCGCTGCCCGCAGCGCGCGCGGTGGAAGGGCAGCTCGGCATTCTCGAGAATGGGCGCGACTACCGCGGCGTGCCGGTGCTCGCCTATGCGGCCGCGGTCGGCGGCACACCGTGGCTGATGCTCGCCGAGATCGACGAACGCGAAGCCTACGCCGGCATCCGCACCATGGCCTGGGCCACCGCGCTGGCGATGGGCCTGGGCCTGGTGCTGGTCTATTCCGGCGGCTACCTGCTATGGCGGCGCGACCAGGAACGCCAGGAGCTTGCCGCACTGCAGGCCCAGCGCGCGGCCGAGGCGCGCTTCCGGGTGATGTTCGAGCAGGCGCCGCTCGGCGTCGTGCTGCTCGACTCGGAAAGCGGACGGATCACCGAGGCCAACCGGCGCTTTGCCGAGATCGTCGGCCGCCCGGTTGCGGAACTGACCGGACTCGACCCCGCACGCATCACCCACCCCGAGGACGTGGAAGCCGGCCTGAGCGAGCTCGATCGCCTGCGCCGCGGCGCCAGCACCGGCTACCGGCTCAGCAAGCGCTACCTGCGGCCGGACGGTTCGACGGTGTGGGCGAGCCTGACCTGCGCGCCGGTGCGGGTGTATTCCGAGCCCGCGCCGCGCTACCTCGTCATCGTGGAGGACATCAGCGCGCGCAAGGAGATGGAAGAACGCCTGCGCCAGGCTACCGCCACTGCCGAGGCGGCCAATGCGGCCAAGAGCGAGTTCCTCGCCCACATGAGCCACGAGATCCGCACGCCGATGAACGCGGTGCTCGGGCTGGCCCAAGTGCTTGAGCGCGAGCCGCTCGCCGCCAACCAGCGCGACATGGTCGAGCGCATTCGCAGCGCGGGCCAGTCGCTGCTCACCATCCTCAATGACGTACTCGACCTGTCCAAGATCGAAGCCGGCCAGTTGCGCATCGAGCCGCGGCCGTTCGACCTCGGCGTGCTGCTCGCCAACGTCGACAGCCTGATGGGCCAGGCTGCGCGTGCCAAGGGGCTGGCGCTGCATGTGGACGCCCCCGCCCCGCTCGAGCACGCGCTCCTCGGCGACGGCTTGCGCATCGAGCAGGTGCTGTTCAACCTCACCGCGAACGCGATCAAGTTCACCGAGCGCGGCGAAGTCACGGTGCGGGTGCGCGCGCATGACTGCGGCGCAGCAGCACTGCGGCTGCGGGTCGACATCCTCGATACCGGCATCGGCATCGCTCCGGAGGCGCTCGGCCGCCTGTTCGCACCGTTTGCCCAGGCTGACGCAGGCATCGCGCGCCGCTTCGGCGGCACCGGGCTGGGCTTGTCGATCTGCAAGCGCCTGGTCGAACTGATGGACGGCGAGATCGGCGTCGACAGCCGGGTCGGCGAAGGCAGCCTGTTCTGGTTCGAGATCCCGGTGACACGCGTCAGCGCCGACGAGATACGCCGGCTCGCGCCGCGCCGGCATGCACAGCCGCGCGGCCCGCGCCTGCAGGGCGCTCACCTGCTGGTGGTCGACGACAGCGCAATGAACCGCGACCTGGTCGAACGCGCCCTCCGCCTCGAGGGTGCGACCGCGACCCTGGCCGCAGACGGCCAGCAGGCGGTGCAGCTGTTGCGCACCCGCCCCGACGGCTTCGACGCGGTGCTGATGGACGTGCAGATGCCGGTGATGGATGGCCTGAGTGCAACGCGCGCAATCCGCGGCGAGCTCGGCCTGGGCACGCTGCCCATCATCGTGTTCACCGCAGGCGTGCGCGAGGACCAGCGCGCCGCCGCCCGCGACGCAGGCGCCGACGACGTGCTGCCCAAGCCCATGGACCTGGACCAGATGGCCGAACTGCTGGCGCATTGGGTAACGCCGCGCCAGGCCTCGCCCGCCGCTCCCGCCCCAGCGCCCGCAGAAACAGCCGCAGCCACACCGGGCGACGGCTTTCCGGCCATCCCCGGCATCGACCGCGAACGCGCCATGCAACGTCTCGGCGGCGACGCATCGATGTTCTGCAGCCTGCTGCAGATGTTTGCCGAGGACAACGCCCGTGCCGTGGCCGACGCACGTGCCGAACTCGCCCGCGGCGATCGCGCCAGTGCCGGACGCCGGCTCCATACCCTGGCGAGCAACGCCGGCTTCCTGTGCGCGCTCGATCTCATGCAGGCCGCGCGGGCACTCGAGGACGCCGTCGACCGTAGCGAGGCAAGTGCAGAGGCACTGGACGCGGCGCTGTCAGCACTGGAAACCCAGGTCGCCACGCTGATCGCCGACAGTCTGCCCTGGCAAGCGGGCTGATCGCCACCGGCACGCGCCTGGCGCGGCCGACTTCGCACTCAGCGCCGGTCGGCGGCGACGAACTGGCTGACGAACGCCGCTTCGGGTACCGGCCTGCCGCTGTAGAAGCCCTGGTGCAGATCGACACCGAGTTCGCTGAGGTGCACCAGCTGGGCCGAGGTCTCGACGCCCTCGGCCACGACCTCCAGCTCCAGGCTGTGCGCCATGGCGACGATCGCGGGGATGAGCGCCGCACCGTCGCCGTAATTGCCATCGTCATCGAACAGCGCGGCCACGAAGCTGCGGTCGATCTTGAGGCTGGTAAAGGGCAGGCGGTGCAGGTAGGAGAGCGATGAGTAGCCGGTGCCGAAGTCGTCCAGCGCCAGCCGCATGCCACGCTGGCGCAGCGTACGCAGCGCGGCAACATGGTCGCCCTCGGCGCGCAGCAGCATCGATTCGGTGATCTCCAGCTCGATCAGGGCCGGGTCGACGCCATGGCGCTCGACGGCGGCAAGCACGCGCACAAGCAGGTCGCCGCTCCAGAACTGGCGCGGCGACAGGTT
This sequence comes from Thauera mechernichensis, assembly GCF_029588855.1. Taxonomy (NCBI): domain Bacteria; kingdom Pseudomonadati; phylum Pseudomonadota; class Betaproteobacteria; order Rhodocyclales; family Zoogloeaceae; genus Thauera; species Thauera mechernichensis. The sequence continues at coordinate 18,546 of NZ_JARQZE010000006.1, forward strand.
GATGGCCATGCGCAGGGGGTAGGGCAGGCTGTCGCGCCAGCGCGCTGCGCAGGCCGTCGCGTTGTCCAGCACCCAGTCGCCGATCGGCACGATGAGCCCGGTCTCTTCCGCGACCGGGATGAAGCGATCGGGGGCGATCCACTCGTCACCGTCATGCCAGCGCAGCAGCGCCTCGGCGCCGAACAGGCGACCGGTCGCAGTCTCGAACTGGGGCTGGTAATGCAGTTCGAAGCTGCCGTGTTCGATCGCCCGGCGCAGGCGCACCTCCATCGACGCGCGGTGCAGCACGCGCTCCTTCATCTCCGGGGTGTGCCAGCGGACCGTGCCGCCGCCGTCGCGCTTGGCGGCGTACATCGCGGTGTCGGCATTGCGCAGCAACTGCTCGGCGTCGGCCGCGTCGTCCGGGAACATGCTGAGGCCGAGGCTGGCACCGACGTGAAGGTGGTTGCCGTCGGTGACGAAGGGCGACTCCAGGAGTTCGAGCAGCGCCCGCGCCCGCGACTCGGCAAGCTCGCGGCCAGCAACTCCGGGCATGAGCACGATGAACTCGTCGCCTCCCTGGCGCGCCAGCACCTCGCCGTTGGCCAGGCCGCAAACCAGGCGCTCCGCGACGGCTTGCAACAGGTGGTCGCCGAGACGGTGGCCCAGCGAGTCGTTGATGTCCTTGAAGCGGTCGAGGTCGATGAACACCAGTGCCACCTGGCCACCAGCGGCCGTCGCTGCCGTCAATGCCTCGGCCAGACGTTCTGCGAGCAGGAAGCGGTTGGGCAGGCCGGTGAGCTGGTCGTGCTCGGCCAGATAGGCGATCTGCGCCTCGTGGCGCTTGCGCTCGGTAATGTCGGTGACCGAGCCCGACATCTGGTAGGCAACGCCGCGGCGGTCACGCACGGCGATGCCACGCGATGCGATCCAGCGGTACTCGCCGCTGTGCGAGCGTACCCGGTACTCACAGTAGAAGAACGGCGTCCTGCCTTTGAGATGCTCGGCCACGGTGCGGTTGTAGTGCGCGCGGTCGTCCGGGTGCACCAGCGCCAGCCAGGCGTGCGTATCGAGCAGGAAGTTCTGGCTGTAGCCAAGGATCTCCAGCAGGCGGTGGCCAACGTCGAGACGCTTGCTGACCGGGTCCCAGTCCCAGAAGCCGTCGTGCGCGGCCTGCATCGCCAACCGATAGGCGCGCTGAGTCGCCCGCAGGCGCTGCACCTGGGCGCCCGTACTCACCGCGACGTAGAGGAAGACAACGGCCAGCGCCAGGTGCACGCCCGGCGGCCAACCCCAGTGCCGAAACAGGAGGAAGAGCAGAACCAGCAACAGCAAGCCGGCGACGCGCACGGCAATCGCCCGCCCGCCTGCGAGCAGCCGAGCCGCTGAATCGGTCGCCAGCAGGTTCATCGCCATGCCCGTGGACGCGCTGCTAGGGCCATGGCGCAAGGGCCGAAATCGATCATCGTCCTCCGCCGCAAAGCGGGATCGTCAACAAAAAATGGGCGGTGTCAGCCGACACCGCCCGCAGAAGCTTAACGAGGAATGGGACGCCTTGCAGCATCAATCGCCCACGCGCCGCGGGCCCTTTGCAAGCGTCATTGCACCCCCTTTCGCCGCAGCCGAGGCGGCGAAAGGGTTACGCAGCGATCAGCCGAGATCGAAGCGGTCGGCGTTCATCACCTTCGTCCAGGCTGCGACGAAGTCACGCACGAACTTCTCCCTGCTGTCGTCCTGCGCGTACAACTCGGCGTAGGCGCGCAGGATGGAGTTGGAGCCGAACACCAGATCGACCCGGGTTGCGGTCCATTTCTTCGCGCCGCTCTTGCGCTCGACGATGTCGTAGCTGTTGCGCCCGGTGGGCTTCCAGCTGTAGCGCATGTCGGTCAGATTGACGAAGAAGTCGTTGGTGAGCGCGCCGACACGATCGGTGAACACGCCGTGCTGGCTGCCGCCGTGGTTGGTGCCGAGCACACGCAGACCGCCGATCAGCACGGTCATCTCGGGCGCCGTGAGCCCGAGCAGCTGGGCGCGGTCGAGCAGCATCTCCTCGGGCTGCACGACGTAGTGCTTCTTCTGCCAGTTGCGGAAGCCGTCATGCTCCGGCTCGAGCACGGCGAAGGACTCGACGTCGGTCTGCGCCTGGCTGGCATCGCCGCGCCCGGGGGCGAAGGGCACCTCGACATCGAAGCCAGCGGCCTTGATCGCCTGCTCCAGGCCGACGTTGCCGCCGAGCACGATGACGTCGGCCACGCTGGCGCCGGTCTCGCCGGCGATCTTCTCGTAGGCGGCGAGCACCCTGGCGAGGCGCGCCGGCTCGTTGCCTTCCCAGTCCTTCTGCGGCGCAAGGCGGATGCGCGCACCATTGGCACCACCGCGCTTGTCCGAGCCACGGAAGGTGCGCGCACTGTCCCAGGCGGTGGCGACCAGGTCGCCGACCGACAGGCCGGCAGCAGCGATCTTCGCCTTCACCGCCGCCAAGTCGTAGTTCTTGTTGCCGGCGGGCACCGGGTCCTGCCAGATGAGATCTTCAGCCGGTACGTCGGGGCCGATGTAGCGCGCCTTCGGCCCCATGTCGCGGTGGGTCAGCTTGAACCAGGCGCGGGCGAAGACTTCTTCGAAGTAGGCCTGGTCGTCGCGGAAGCGTTCGGCGATCTTGCGGTACTCGGGGTCGAACTTGAGCGCCATGTCGGCGTCGGTCATCATCGGCTTGCAACGGATCGACGGGTCCTCGACGTCGACCGGCATGTCTTCCTCGGCGATGTTCACCGGCTCCCACTGCCAGGCGCCGGCAGGCGATTTCTGCAGCCACCAGTCGTGCTTGAACAGCATGTCGAAGTAGCCGTTGTCCCACTGCGTGGGCTTGGACGTCCACGCGCCTTCGATGCCGCTGGTCACGGTGTCACGGCCGATGCCGCGGGTCTTGTGGTTCACCCAGCCGAAGCCCTGGTCTTCGATGTCCGCGCCTTCCGGTGCAGGGCCGAGGTTGGCTGCGCTGCCGTTGCCATGCGCCTTGCCGACGGTGTGGCCACCCGCGGTGAGCGCGACGGTCTCCTCGTCGTTCATCGCCATGCGGGCGAATGTCACGCGCATGTCGTGGGCGGTCTTGAAGGGGTCGGGCTTGCCGTCGACACCCTCGGGGTTCACGTAGATGAGGCCCATCATCACCGCGGCGAGCGGATTCTCGAGGTCGCGCTCGCCGGAGTAGCGCGAGCCCTCGCCGCCGCTGGGGGCGAGCCATTCCTTCTCGGAGCCCCAGTAGATGTCCTTCTCGGGGTGCCAGATGTCCTCGCGGCCGAAGCCGAAACCGAAGGTCTTGAAGCCCATCGACTCGTAGGCCATGTTGCCGGCGAGAATGATGAGGTCGGCCCAGCTCACCTTGTTGCCGTACTTGCGCTTGATCGGCCACAGCAGGCGGCGGGCCTTGTCGAGGTTGCCGTTGTCGGGCCAGGAGTTGAGCGGGGCGAAACGCTGGTTGCCGGTGCCTGCGCCGCCACGACCGTCGGCGATGCGGTAGGTGCCGGCCGCGTGCCAGGCCATGCGGATCATCAGGCCGCCGTAGTGGCCCCAGTCGGCCGGCCACCACTCCTGGCTGTCGGTCATCAGCGCCTTGAGATCCTTCTTGAGCGCCTCGACGTCGAGCTTCTTGAGTTCTTCCCGATAGTCGAAGTCCGCGCCCAGCGGGTTCGACTTGCTGTCGTGCTGGTGGAGGATGTCCAGATTGAGCGCGTTGGGCCACCACGCCATCACCGAGTTGCTGGAAGCCGTGTTCGCGCCATGCATCACCGGGCAACCGCCGGCCGTGTTGTTGTCATTCCCGCTCATCATGTTCTCCTGTAATGGTCCATCTCACCTACGGAAAAAGGCAGCGCAAGCGACTCGCCCAAGCTGACGCCCCGAGGCCTGCAACACACACGACCGACACGGTCGCCGTGCTCCCCGACTGCCCATGACTTCAGCTTAGCAAAGGAATTGACAATTGAAAGCAATAACATCGATTGCAACACGCTATCGACACCGATCCCGGCAATCGCCTGGAGCAGCCGGCGAGGCCTAGGTCTTCACTCTGATCCGGCTGCCCCGGGTGCCCCACACGACGTCGACCGCAACATCGATCTGCTGTTTCATCTCCTCCACGTGCGAGATCACCCCCACCATGCGGCCGCGCTGCTGCAGGTCGATCAGCGCCCGCATCGCCAGTTCCAGCGACTCCGGGTCGAGGCTGCCGAAGCCCTCGTCGATGAACAGGGTGTCGAGCTGTACACCGCCGGCGTAGCCCTGGACGACATCGGACAGGCCGAGCGCAAGCGCCAGCGAGGCCATGAAGCCCTCCCCGCCGGACAGCGTGGCGGCCGGGCGGCTGCGGCCGGTGTACTCGTCGACGACCTCCAGATCGAGGCCGGCGGCACGACGCGCATCGGCAACGTCCTCGCGACGCTGGAGCTGGTAGCGGCCGCGGCTCATCGCCGTCAGACGCAGCGAAGCCGCACGCAGCACGTCATCGAGCAGTGCCGCGAGCACATAGCGCTGGAAGGTGAGATTGCGCCCATTGTTGCCGTTGGCGATGTCGGCAAGATGACCGACGATGCGGTACTCGGCCTCGATTGCGCCGGATTCGCGCGCGATGAGGTCGAGACGCGCAAGCGTGTCGGCGAGGGCGGACAGGGCGCCGCGGGCCTGGGCGATGCGATCGAGCACGGCCTCGACCGCGGCACGGGCCGCAGCGGCACGGGCTTCGAGGGCATCGAGATCGGGGCGCGCCAGCCCGGCAATGGCGCTCAGGGCGCGCTCGGCACGTTCGCGGGCAGCTGCATGGCGCTGTTCAGCCTCGCGGATCGCAGCGTCCAGGGCAGCGATGCGCTCGGCAGGCAGCAAGGCGGCACGCCACGCAGCCTCGCCACCCGATTCGCTACCGCCCTCCGCCGCGAAGCCCGCGGTGACCAGCGCCTCGGCAAACTGGAGGCGCGCCTCATCGACGCGCGTCGCGGCCACGGCCACGCTCTCGGCCAGGGTGGCGCTCTGGGCCTGCAACGCAGCGACACGGCGCGCTGCCTGGTCATGCATTGCCTGTGCCTGCTGCAGCACGCGTTCGAGCTGGGCACGTCGCGCCTGGGCCTCCGCCAGCGCAGCCTGCAGCGCAACCGGGCTGCGCAAGGCCTCGGGCACGCCGGCGCGACGCTCCGCGGCCACCTGCGCAGCGGCATGCGCGGCGCTGGCGGCCGAGACGGCTTGCGTACGCGCCTGTTCGGCCGCTGCCGCAACGTCGGCAGTGGCATGCTCGACGGCGAGCAATTGCGTGCGCAATGTGGCGAGCTCGGTCGCCGCTGCGTGCGCGGCGTCGAGCTGATGGCGCAGCTGTGCAGGTTCGGCATCCGCGCGATCCGGTTCGTCGTCACCCGCCGGGGCCAGTGCCGACGCCCGCGTGTCCACTTCGGCCGCTGCCGCGGCGCATGCCAGTTCGGCGGCATTGAGCGCCTGGCGGGCGGCATCGAGCGCACTGTCAGCCGCGCGCGCCTGCTCCGCAGCCGCCTGCAGCGCCTGTTCGGTGGGCAGTTCATCCGCATGCACGGCGGGCGCAGGATGGTTGGCGCTGCCGCATACCGGACAGGGCTCGCCGTCATGCAGATGGCGGGCAAGGATGGCGGCCTGGGCCTGGCGCCAGCGCATGTCCAGCGTGGCGAAGGCGGCGCGGGCGGCACTGGCGCCCTGCATGGCGGAATCGCACGCCTGGCGGGCCTTGGCTGCGGTGGCTTCGTGGCGCCCGAGTTGGGTACGAGCGGCAGCCAGCGCCGCAAGCGCACGGGCACGCTGCTCGGCCTGCTGCAGGCGCAGTTCGAGGCTGGCAGCCGCGCCGGCCAGCGCTTGCAGGTTGTCGATGCGGGCGAGGAGCGCGCTGCGCTGGCTGGCCAGCGCCTGCTGGCGGGCATCGGCGGCGGCGAGCACCTTGTCGGCGGCGAGCCGGGCGGCCGCGCAACGGCTCGCCTCTGTGTCGGCCTGGGCCAGGCGGGTGACGGCCTCGCCGAGCGCCTCCAGGCGCAACACCTCGCGCTGGGCGGCGTCGCGCTCGGGCGCACGCACATGCTCGGCCTGCAAGGCAGCCTCGGCCCCGCTCAGCTGCTGCGCTGCGGCCGCCGTGTCTGCCGCGGCCTGCGCGGCGCGCGTGCGCGCCTCGTCGGCACTGCGGCGGGCGGCGGCGAACGCACTGTCGGCCGGCACCACCAGCGCCGCCCGGCGCGCCTGCGCCAGGCGCTGGCGCAGGGTGTCGAGCTCGGCCAGGCCGGTCTCCAAGGCCCGCAAAGCGGTCTTCGCCGCATCCGCTTCGGCAAACTGCGCTTGGGCCGCCTGGCCTTGCTGCAGGGCGGTGCGCGCAGCGGCATCGTCGGCGCGCGCCTGCGCTTCGGCGCCGGTCAGTACCGCCAGTTCGGCCTGCAGTGCGTCGCGGCGGGCCAGCAGCGCCTCGGGTGCGTCAGCGCCAGCCTGATCGAGCAAGGTGCGGCGTTGCAGCGCGGCCTTCTCGCCACGCTCGCGCAGCGCGGCGGCGTCGGCCTTGAGGGCATCCTGCAGACGCTTGTAGGTGGCGGTGGCGAACAGGGTCTCGAGGATCTTCTCGCGCTCGGCCGAGCTCGCCGCGAGGAGCTTGCGGAACTGCCCCTGCGGCAGCACCACCACCTGGCGGAACTGTTCGGCCTTGAAGCCGAGCAGCTCTTCGACCAGCGCACCAACCTCGGTGGTCTTCTGCGCCAGCGGCGTCCAGGTCTCGCCGTCCGCCTCGAGGCGGTAAAGCTCGGCACGGGCGAGCACCTTGACCAGCTTGTCGCCACGCAGCGCCGCACGCTCCTGCTCGGGCACGCGGCGCACGCGGTAGTGGCGCTGGCCGAGGGCGAACTCGAACTCGACCTCGGTCTGCACGCTGGCGTCGGCATGGTGGCTGCGCATTTCACGCGCGCTGCGCTCGCCGCCCGAGGTGTCGCCGTAGAGGGCGTAGGTGATGCCGTCGAGGATGGACGTCTTGCCGGCGCCGGTGGGGCCGGCGATCAGGAACAGGCAGCCGGGCGGCAACAAGGTGAAGTCCACCGTTTCACGGCCGGCGAAGGGACCGAAGGCCTGCAGGTTGAGCTTGAGCGGTTTCATGCGCTGCGCGCCTCCAGCTCGATGCGGTCGACGATGCGTTCGAGCGCAGCCTGTGCGGCAGGCTCGAGCGCGAGTCCGGTGGTGTCACGATGGAAGCTGGCGAACAGGTCCTGGATGCGGGTGCGGCGGTGGTCGGCGTGGGCACGGCCGGGGCCGTCGCCGGTGAGCACGGGGCGCTCGATGGCGAGCGCGTTCGGGTAGGCCGTGCGCAGCTTGCCCATGGCGTCGAGGAGCGCACCGCTGTCGGTGAGGCGGGCGAGCAGGTAGTCGTCACGCGCCGGGTCGGAGGCAGCGGCGGCGACGATGGCTTCGAGCGTGCCTTCCACGATACGCAGGTCGCGGCGTGGCGTGAGCGCAATGCGCTCGACGCTGCACACGCCCGCGCCGTCGAGCTCGACCAGGGTCACGGACTTGCGCTGGTCCGCCTCGGAGAACGCGTACTTCAGCAGCGAGCCGGCGTACTGGATGCGCGCCTCGCCCACCTGCTGCGCACGGTGCAGGTGACCGAGCGCGACGTAATCGAAGCCGGCGAACACCTCGGCACCGACCGCCCCCGTGCCCCCTACCGACAGCGGACGCTCGGACTCGCTCTCTGCGCCGCCCTGCACGAAGGCGTGGGCAACCACGACCACGCGCCGGCCCGGCGCCCGCGCGGCACGCACGGCCGCAGTCTGCGCGGCAAGCGCGGCGTGGTGGTCGGTGACCGTATCGTCGCCACTGACGCTGCGCACCAGCGCGGGCTCGGCATAGGGCAAGGCATGGATCTCGACCTCGCCGTGCGCATCGTTCAGCACCAGCGGCGCCGCAGCCCACTCCACCGGGCCACGCACCAGGAGCCCTGCGCGCTGCAGCAGGCCGGAGCCGAAGGCGAGACGATCGGGGCCGTCGTGGTTGCCCGCAATCATCACCACCGGAATCCTCAACCCGAGCACGAGCTGCTCGAGGACGCGGTCGAGCAGGCGCAACGCCTCTGCGGGCGGCACCGAACGGTCGTAGATGTCACCGGCAAGCAGCACGGCGTCGGGCCGGGTATCGGCAGCGATACGCACGAACTGCTGCAGCGCATGGTCCTGGTCTTCGAGCAGGGAGACGCCGTGATAGACACGGCCAAGATGCCAGTCGGCGGAGTGAAGGAAGCGCATCGGGAGAGGATGGTTGCAGTGGGAGGCATACCGCCGGCGCGGACACCACCGCGCGCTCAGGCAGCGCGGCTCGACGGTGCCGTGCGGGAATCGTCCTACAGCGCAATCCGCACTGTCGGACAGCGTGCAGTCGCCACGGAGCATACATTTGAATCGCATCTCACGGGCGGCGACAGCCGTCCCGCCCCGGTGACATTCCCGTCAAGGAGACCATCATGAAACACACCGCCGTTAGCCTCGCACTTTCCGGCCTGCTCGCCTTCACTGCCGTCGGTTGTGCTGTTACCCGCGACCAATCGACCGTGGGCGAATATGTGGATGACGCCACCGTGACCGCCCGCGTGAAGGCCCGGTTCGCCGACGACCCCACCGTAAGCGCGCTGGCGATCAGCGTCGAGACGCTGAGGGGCACGGTGCAACTGTCCGGCTTCGCCAAGAGCAGTACCGAACGCAATCGTGCCGCCGAGATCGCACGCGGCACCCCAGGGGTGAGGACGGTAAAGAACGACATCGCGATCCGGCCCTGATCGAACCACTGCAAACGCGGCGGCACCGTGCGGGCACAGTGGCGGCCCGCTCGGCCACTCGGGGACAGCGGGACAAGTACCCGGCCTTGGACTAGCATAGGACACGTTCATGCGCCCACTCCCGGAGGATATGCCCTTGCCGCCCGCGCCGTCCCGTCTTCCGACCCCGCGTACCGGCCTGCTGCTGGTGGTGCTCCTGCTGAGCTTTGCGCTTGGCTCGGCGTGGCTGGTGGCAGGCCAGTGGCAGTCTGAATCGAGTCGTGCGGCCCTGGAGGATCTGCGCGCGCGAACTACACGCCTGCACCACCTCGACACCCTGCTGCTGCAGGTACTCGACGCTGAATCGAGCGTGCGCGGCTACCTGCTCACCCTGAACCCGGGCTACCTCACTCCTTATCAGGACGGTCCGCAGGCACTCGAGCGCACGCTCGACGCGCTGCGTGCAGACGTCTGGACAAGTGTCGATCAGCGCGAGGCCGTGGAGCATCTGGCACTACTGGTCGATATGCGCTGGAGCCTGCTCAGCCGGGCGATCGAGCGCGGCGTACCTGCCGACGCCGACCTTCCGGACGGCGGCCCCGGCAAGCAGGTGACCGACGATCTGCGGACGCGCATCAGGGCACTGCGCACGCAGACCCAGGCCGAGATCGACGCCACCCAGGACGGTGCTTTCGAACGCTTTGGCGATGCACGCGCGATGAACCGCGTGCTCGGCGCCAGCGTGCTCGCCTTGCTGCTGGTGCTGGTCGTCGTGCTCTACCGCCAGGACCGCCTGCGCGAACACATTGCAAACCTGCTGCGCTCGGAGAACGACCGCCTGCACACGGAGGTCGCCCATCGCACCCAGGCGCTCAGCAGCCTGGCCACTTACCTGACCAACGCCCGCGAAGCCGAGCAGGCCCGCCTGGCACGCGAACTGCACGACGAGCTCGGCGCCCTGCTCACGGCCGCCAAGCTCGACGCCGGGTGGATTGCACGCAAACTGCCGGCGGAGACGATGACGGCGCTGCGCAGCCGCTTCGACCGCCTGCTCGACACCCTGAACCAGGGGATTGCGCTCAAGCGCAAGGTGGTGGCTGACCTGCGCCCTCCGCTGCTGTCCGAGCTCGGCCTTGTCGAGGCGCTGCGCGCACTGCCCGACAGCGGTGACATCGGCGAGCATGGCGGCAAGCTCGAGATCGAGTTGCCAGACGCACTGCCCGAACTGCCTGCGCAGACCGCGCTCGCGCTCTATCGCATCGCCCAGGAAGCGCTCACCAACGTGCGCCGCTATGCTTCGGCCACTCGTGTGCAACTACGCCTCCACACCGAGGGCGACGAGCTGGTACTGGAGATCGAGGACAACGGTGTCGGCTTCGACCCTTCAGCACGCGACCACGACCGTCACGGCCTGGCGGGCATGGCACACCGCGTGCAGATGCTGACTGGGCGGCTGGACATCGACAGCCGCCCAGGCGCTGGCACCCGCATCAGTGCGCGCGTACCCTTCGCACGCATGCATTGAGCGTGGAGCCATGTTCCGGCGCTGGCTCAGGAGCCAGGCTCGGGGAGCGCAGCCTGCACGAATTCGACCAACTCATCGAGCTGGAAAGACTTGTCGAAGAAGCGCTCGGCGCCAAACTGTTCGCAGCGCGCCCGCACCGGCGGGTGACCGTAGTTGGAGAACACCACGGCTCGCGGACGACCGAAACGCTCAGGTTCGGCCTGCAACCGCTGCAACACGCCCAGGCCGCTTCCGGCGCGCAACTCGAGATCGATGATCGCCAGATCAGGATGCAGGCGCTCGAGTGCTGCAAGCGCGTCCTGCTCGTCCGCGGCCGCCGCCACCACGCCCACGCCATCGAGCTCCTCGAGCATGTCCCGCAGCATGCCGCACAGCAGCGCCGAATCCTCGACCAGGACGATGCGCAACACAGGCGGGTCGTCAGGGCGGGGCGATGCAGTCATCGACATGACGGCCTCACTCGAGAATCAGCCCGTGACGCAGCGCATAGGTCGCGAGCTCGGCATTGCTGGCCACGCCGAGCTTTTCAAGCAGACGCGTGCGGTAGGTACTGACCGTCTTTACACTCAGACTGAGCACGCCGGCGATGTCCGACACCGACTCGCCACGTGCGAGGCGCAGAAAGACCTGGAGTTCGCGGTCAGACAGCTTGTCATGCGCGGCGCCGGACGCTCCGCCGGCCAAGGTCTCGGCAAGCAGCTCTGCCGTGCGCGGCGACAAGTAGCGCCGCCCCTGCGCGACGGTGCGAATGGCGTTGATCAGGTCCTCGCGGGTGCAGTCCTTGCACAGGTAACCATCCGCGCCGTTGCGAATCATCGCCAGCGCATAGCGTTCCTCGGGAAAGCCCGACAGCACCAGAATGCGCAGCTTGTCGTAGCGCTGGCGCGCGGCGCGCAGCACGTCGACCCCGCTCTGCCCAGGCAGCGAGAGGTCCAGCAACAGCACATCGGTCTCATGCTCGCGCAAGCCCTGTAGCGCCTCCTCGCCTGACGCGGCCTCGAACGGAAACTCGAACCCCAGCTCGTCTGCAAGCATCTCGCGAAAGCCTGCACGCACGATCTGGTGGTCATCGACGATGGCGATACGCAGCATGTCCGACGGTCCCATTCACGATGAAACGCTTGAAAGCATAGCCGATGCGCCGACCGCCCATCCAGGCGTCGGCCATCGGCAAACATCCCGCGGCACGGCTGGCGGACACGGGTGCGGACTCATCGCCCCTTGGCAAGATTGACCAGGAAGCTGGCAATGGCCATGACCAGGAACACGACGAACAGGATCTTGGCGATACCAGCCGCACCGGCGGCGATGCCGCCGAAGCCGAACACGGCTGCGATCAGCGCGATGATGAAAAAGATTACGGCATAGTGCAGCATGATGGTCTCCTTTGTCGGCAGCGCCGCCGGGCACGCGCCGCTACCGCGGCCGCCCGGCGCGCTCGGGTGGGCTCAGAAACGGCTTTCCCATTCCTTGACCTGACGCTCGGCCTCGTCGCGGGTGATGCCGTAGCGCTCCTGCAGGCGACCGGCCAGTTCGGTGCGGCGGCCCGCGATGACGTCAAAGTCGTCGTCGGTGAGCTTGCCCCACTGCTGCTGGACCTTGCCCTTGAGTTGCTTCCAGTTGCCTTCGATGATGTCCTTGTTCATGGTTGCTCTCCTTGAAGTTGAGGGTGCAGCGTGGTGCCTTTTGCATGGGAGCCGCCCTTGCTCGGCTCACGGCTCCACTTTAGGCGCCCCCCTGCTCCCGTCCCATCGGCCCGGTCCGAAACCAACGTCGGACTATTCCGACATCACCCCGCGACGGGCAGGACGCAGGCGGCACACCCCAAGTAGCTGCACCGGCCCGCGAACGCTGGAAACGCTGCCGCCGAACGCCCCCTCGGACGGCTGCCGCCCGGCACCAGCGCCCTTGCCTGCGCTATAATCCAACGCTTTGTTTTATCTGAACTTCAGGACTCTCCGTGCTCGTCGCAGCCAACATCACCATGCAGTTCGGGGCCAAGCCCCTGTTCGAGAACGTCTCCGTCAAGTTCGGCGACGGCAACCGCTACGGCCTGATCGGGGCCAACGGGGCCGGCAAGTCGACCTTCATGAAGATCCTGTGCGGCGCCCTCGAAGCCAGCGCAGGCAACGTCTCCAAGGATGTCCATGAGCGCATGGCCTACCTGCGCCAGGACCAGTTCGCCTACGAGGACATGCGCGTACTCGACGTGGTGATGATGGGCCACGAGGAACTGTGGGCGGCGATCAAGGAGCGCGACGCGATCTACGCCAACCCGGACGCCACCGAAGACGACTACATGCACGCCGCCGAACTCGAGGGCAAGGTGGGTGAGTACGACGGCTACACCGCCGAGTCGCGCGCCGGGGAACTGCTGCTGGGCGTGGGCATCGGCACCGAACTGCACAACGGCCCGATGAGCGAGGTCGCCCCGGGCTGGAAGCTGCGCGTGCTGCTGTGCCAGGCGCTGTTTGCCAATCCCGACATCCTGCTGCTCGACGAGCCGACCAACAACCTCGACATCAACACCATCCGCTGGCTCGAGGACGTGCTCAACAATCGTGACTGCACGATGATCATCATCTCGCACGATCGCCACTTCCTGAACCAGGTGTGCACCCACATGGCCGACCTGGACTACGGCACGATCACGATCTATCCGGGCAACTACGACGACTACATGGAAGCGTCGACGATGGCGCGCGAGCGCCAGTCTTCGGCCAACGCCCGCGCCAAGGACAAGATCCAGGAGCTGCAGGCCTTCGTGCGCCGCTTCTCGGCCAACAAGTCCAAGGCCAAGCAGGCCACCAGCCGCCTCAAGCTGATCGACAAGCTCAAGCCCGAGGACGTCAAGCCGTCCAGCCGTCAGTACCCGTGGATCCGCTTCGACTACGACGAAAAGGACAAGCTGCACCGCCTGGCCTGCGAGGTGGACAACATCTCCTTCGCCTACGAGGGCATGGACAAGCCGCTCATCAACCGCTTCTCGATCGCCATCGAGGCCGGCGAACGCGTCGCCATCATCGGCGAGAACGGCGTCGGCAAGACCACCCTGTTGAAGCTGCTGGTGGGCGAGCTTGCGCCGCAGAAGGGTGCCATCAAGTGGGCTGAGAAGGCCAAGCCCGGCTACTACGCCCAGGATCACTCGAGCGATTTCGCCGAGGACGTCAGCCTGACCGACTGGATCGCGCCCTACTCGCGCATCACCGCCGCCGCCACCGGCGAGGACAACGAGACCCTGCTGCGCGGCACGCTCGGCCGCCTGCTGTTCTCGGGCGACGAGGTGAAGAAGTCGGTCAAGGTGATCTCCGGTGGCGAGCAGGGCCGCATGCTGTTCGGCAAGCTGATGCTGTCGCGCCCCAACGTGCTGCTGATGGACGAGCCGACCAACCACCTCGACATGGAATCGATCGAGTCGCTCAACAGCGGCCTCGAGAAGTTCTCCGGCACGCTGATCTTCATCTCCCACGACCGCGAGTTCGTGTCATCGCTCGCCACCCGCATCATCGAGATCAAGCTGGACCGGCAGATCGTGGATTACCGCGGGACCTACGAGGAGTACCTGCAGAGCCAGGGCCTCGACTGATTCACTGCCACAGCGCGCGCAGCGGCGTATCCGGCGCGAACCGGTGCGCCACCTGCGCCTGCAGCAGCTCGGCGGTGGCGAGCGCGTCGGTCAGCGCGTGGTGGGCGCGGTAGCGCGGCAGGCGGTAGCGTTCGCGGCTGTCGGCGAGGCGAATCGACACCTGGTCGTGCTTGCGGCCAAACAGGCGGGCGCGGAGGTTTGCAAGCCAAGAGCCCGTCGCTGGCGCACGATGCAGGCGCGCCTCCAGCTCCATGGTGTCGATCACCGGAAACTCGATGCCTTCGCCGATGCGCGCCTTGAGCGCTGCGGCCAGGAAGCTGCGCTCGATGTCGCCGCAATGCACCACCACGACGCGGCCGGCCAACGCCGGCAGCAGTTCGTCCACGATGGCGCCGAGATCGGGTGCGGAGGCGATCTGCGCGTGGGTGATGGCGTGGATCGTCACCGACTCGGGGTGCAGCTCGGCACGCGGGCGCACCACCCAGTAGCGCGAGGCGCTCGAGCGGATGCAGGTGAGATCCATCGGCACCACGCCGATGCTGACGATCTCGTCGCGAACCGGGTCGAGCCCGGTGGTCTCGACGTCGAGCGCGACCATCTGCACGTTCTTGAGCGGCGTTTCGCCCGCGACCGTGCCTGCCGCATAGAAGCGATGCAGGCGCGGATCGCGTGCGGCGGCGGCGAGTTCGGCGAAGCGCGCCGGCCAGTCCGGAACGGCGCGGGCGCGCGGCTCACCGCTGCGTGCAGGCGCGGCGGGCGCGTCCTTCCTGAGGTCGCCAAGGTGAAGCATGGCCGCGCCCTTAGTTCGCCCGCCCGGGCTGGTAGCGGTACTTGAGGAATTTCTGCGCGTTGCCGAGGATCAGGAAGGCATCGCGCAGACTCTTGCGTTCGAATTCGGACAGCTTCTCGGGGTCGATGCTGTTGTCCGGCTCTTCACCTGCGGCGAGTGACTCGGCCTGGTGGCGGGCGCGCACCATGGCGATGAATTCCAGTGCGTCGTAGAGGTCCTGGCCGCGGCCAAGCGGCAGGATGGCGGCGTCGATGACGTCCTTCAGGCGCTCGAAGGAGTTGAGTGCCATCGAGCCGATCGCCAGCGCGTGGACGCGGGTCAGGTCCGCGAGCGGCGCGGTGCCGCGGCGCTTGATGTTGATGACGCGGCTGTGGCGGCCATCGGATTCGACCACGAAATCCTTGAAGAAACCCAGCGGTGGCGTGCGCTGCAGCGCGTTGCGTGCCATGCAGGCGAGGAAGCGCGAGTTGCCCTTGGCCTTGCGCGCGATCAGCTCGCGCAGCCGCGTTGCCCACTCCAACCGCCCCCAGACGCCGTCGAGGTCGAAGAAGATGCCGGCGTTGAGCAGCGACTCGGGCGTGGGACGCTCGATCCAGTCCGTGAAGGTGCGCTCCCACACCTTGAGCGGCTGGCGCCAGCGTTCGTTGGTCGCCATCACGCCGCCACTGCAGTAGCTGTAGCCGCAGCGCGCCAGGCCGTCGCTGACGAATGCGGCAAGCGCCCTGAAGTAGGCGTCGTGCTGCACGGGGTCGAAGCGGTCGTCGAGCACCAGGGCGTTGTCCTGGTCGGTGACGATCATCTGCTCCTGGCGCGCCATCGAGCCGAGCGCGAGGAAGCAGTAGGGCACGGGCGGCGCGCCAAGCTCGGCCTCGGCCAGCTCGAGCAGGCGCTGCTTGAAGCTGCGCCCGATCGCGGCCATGGCGCTGCCGATCATGTTGGCGCTGGCGTCCTCGGCCACCATGCGTGCGAAGCAGGCGCGCACCTCGGGTACGAGGGCGGCGAGTTCATCCACCGAGTGCTGGCGGAAGATGCTGCCGACCAGGAACAGGCTGCTGCGAGACTCGTAGCGGATGATGTCCGACAGCGCGATCACACCCAGCGGACGCTGATTCCTGAGCACCGGCAGGTGATGCACGTTGTGGCGCAGCATCGCCAGCATGGCCTCGAACACGAGCTGGTTGTGGTTCACCGACACCACGCCGGCCGACATGATCTCGGTCACCGGGGTGTCGTAAGGCAGGCCGGGGGCAACCAGGCGTGTGCGCAGGTCGCGGTCGGTGACGATGCCGGCAAGCTGCGGCAGATCGGGCACCTCCGGGTTGTGCTCGAGAATGAGAAGCGAGGACACGCCCTCCGCGCTCATGCGTTGCGCCACCTCGCGCGCACTGGCGGTGCTGGACAAGGTTACCGCGCTACGTCCGACCAGGGTGTCGATCGTCGCCGACAGCAGGTCGTTGGACTCCTCGCGCTTGGAGACCACCTGGCGCAGCCGTGTGCGGTCCTCGACCTCCACCAGGTCGGCGAAGCTCTCGTGCTGGTCGAAAAGCTCGGCGAAGAGCTCGCGCGGAATCAGGTACAGCAGCGTGTCTTCCAGCGCAGTGACCGGAAAACGCACCCGCCCGTTGCGCAGCAGGCCGAACTCGCCGAAGTAGCCGCCGGCGGTGAGGCGGTTGTAGAGCGTGCCGTTGCGGCGGAAGACCTCCACCGCACCGCTGCGCACCACATGCCAGGACTCGGCCACCTGGCCGAACTCGACGATCGCCTCGCCCGCTTTGTAGTAGCGCACGTCGATCGCCGCCGCCACCCGCTGCAGTACCTCGTCGGGCAGTTCGTCGAAGGGCGGATGGGCGCGCAGGAAGTCGAGGATCTCGAGTTGTTCGATCTGCATGGCGGGCAGCAGTGGCGAGGGCGAGAGAGAATCGTAGCGCAAGCCTTCAGCCCGTACGCGGCTCCGAGGCCAGGCCCTTGATCACCGCCACCGCCGACATCAGCAGCACGATGGTAAACGGCAGGCCGGTCGACACCGCCATCGCCTGCAAGGCCACCAGACCACCGCCAAGAATCAGCGCAACCGCCACCAGCCCTTCGAAGGTGCACCAGAACACGCGCTGCGGCATCGGCGCATCCACCTTGCCGCCTGCGGAGATGACGTCGATCACCAGCGACCCGGAGTCGGACGAGGTGACGAAGAACACGACCACGAGCACGATGGCGACGAACGAGGTGATCGAGGCCAGCGGCAGCGCGTCGAGCATGGTGAATAGCTGCAGGGGCAAGGCGGCGCCGGCGGCAGCCTCGTAGCCATCCCTGACGAGCTGGCTGATCGCGGTCTCGCCGAATACCGTCATCCACATCACGCAGGCCAGCGAGGGCACGATCAGCACCGAGACGATGAACTCGCGCACCGTGCGCCCACGCGACACGCGTGCAATGAACATGCCGACGAAGGGCGACCAGGAGATCCACCATGCCCAGTAGAAGGCGGTCCAGCCCTGCGAGAAGTTGGCATCGTCACGCCCGATCGGGTTGGCGAGCGCGGGCAGGTTCTGCAGGTAGGCGCCGAGATTGGAGAAGAAGCCGGTCAGGATCGCCAGCGTGGGCCCCACTGCCACCACGAACAGCAACAGCACGACCGCGAGCACCATGTTGATCTCGGACAGGCGCTTGACCCCCGCGTCCAACCCCGCCACCACCGACACCAGTGCAATGGCGGTGATCGCAATCACCAGCACGACCTGGGTGGTGTTGCCGAGCGGTACGTCGAACAGGTAGTTGAGCCCCGCCGAGGCCTGCGCGGCGCCGAAGCCGAGCGAGGTGGCCAGACCGAACAGTGTGGCAAATACGGCAAGGATGTCGATGACGTGCCCCGGCCAGCCCCATACACGCTCGCCGAGCAGCGGATAGAACACCGAGCGCACGGTCAGCGGCAGGCCCTTGTTGAACGAAAACAGGGCCAGGCCGAGCGCCAGGATGGCGTAGATCGCCCACGGGTGCAGCGCCCAGTGGTAGATGGTCGCTGCCATGGCGAGACGGGTCGCCGCCTCGGCATCGCCCGCTGCGGCCCCCAGAGGCGCCCAGTCGGTGCGCACGCCGTCCTCGACCACGGTGCCGCCAAAAGCGCTGCCGAAGTGGGACAAGGGCTCGGAGACGCCGAAGAACATCAGCCCGATCCCCATGCCGGCCGCGAACAGCATCGAGAACCAGCCGAGATAGGAGTAGTCGGGCTTCGCCTCGGTACCGCCCAGCCTGACCTTGCCGAGCGGCGACACCGCCAGGCCCAGGCAGACCAGCACGAAGACGTTGCCGGCGCTGATGAAGAACCAGTCGAGGTGTGTCGTCAGCCAGCCGCGCAGGCCACTGAAGAGGGGCTCGACATGGTTCTGGAAGGCCAGGGTGAGAATCACGAAGGCGACCACGGCGAGGCCGGAGATCGCGAATACGCGGTTGTGGATGTCGAGGCCAAGCGGCCCCACGTTAACGATGATGTTGTCCTGGCCAACCTTGTAGTCGGTGTCGATCGGATTGACCTGGCCATCGGGGGACATCGGATCCCTGCGCTCTGTCATTCCAGCTCCTTGTCGTTATATGAAGGGAGGCCGCAGCACTTGCGGCACGAGCCGTAACGGGTCGAGCGAGACATTTTAACATTTGTCCAAATTAAATTTGCCTGGTTTTCAAAATACCCTTTACCCGCCGCACACCGGCCAACGGACGCCCCCCGCACAGACTCGGCTAGAATCACGCCCAGCGGAGAACGGACATGATCGGCATCTTTCTGATAACGCATGGCACGCTGGGCGAATCGCTCATCCAGTGCTGCTGCCATGTGCTCAACAAACGGCCTGTGCAGATCGCGCAGCTTGGCGTATCGGCGCAGGACGACCCCCTGGACGTGCTGCCGCTGGCGCGCAACATGCTGGGCTGGGTCGATGGCGGCGAAGGCGTGCTCGTGCTCACCGACATCTACGGCGCCACGCCGAGCAACATCGCGGCCAAGCTGGTGATGCCGGGCCGCATCGAACTGGTCGCCGGCGTGAACCTGCCGATGCTGCTGCGCGTACTGACCTATCGCGAACGTGACATGCCGACCCTGGTCAAGCGTGCGGTATCGGGCGCCTGCGACGGCGTCCTGCACGTCGACGCCAACTGAACGCGAAGAATAACGAGGACACGGGAAAACCCGGGGGAGACGAGTCCATGCCAAGAGCGGACGCCGACATCATCAACAAGCTCGGCCTGCACGCACGTGCGTCGGCCAAGCTCACCCAGCTCGCCAGCAATTACCCGTGCGAGGTCTGGCTCGAGCGCAACGGCCGCCGCGTCAACGCCAAGAGCATCATGGGCGTGATGATGCTGGCCGCCGCCAAGGGCAGCACGATCACGATCGACACCGAAGGCGAGCAGGCCGACGACGCCCTGCGGGCGATCCGGGACCTGGTCGCGGACCGCTTCGGCGAAGGGGAGTGAGATGCCTTTCACTGTCCACGGCCTCCCGGTCTCGCAGGGCATCGCGATCGGCCATGTGCACCTGATCTCCCACGCCCTGCTCGAGGTCAACCACTACCACGTCGCGCCGCGCCACATCGAGGACGAGCTCGCGCGCCTGGACGAGGCCGTCGCCACCGTGCAGGGCGAACTCGTCGGCCTCAAGGCGGTCACCACCTCGGGCCAGGCCCACAGCGAAGTCGGCGCATTCGTCGACCTGCAGCTGATGATGCTGGCCGATCCGATGCTGGTCGACGCCGCCCGCCAACTCGTCGAATCGCGCCGCTGCAACGCAGAGTGGGCGCTGGTGCAGCAGATGGAGCACCTGGTCGAGCAGTTCCGTCAGATCGAGGACCCCTATCTGCGCGAGCGCCAGGCCGACGTCGTGCAGGTGATCGAACGCCTGGTCAAGGTCCTGCTCGGCCATCCCGGCCACCTGCCGCCCAAGCGGCGCGACGGTCTGGGCACCATCGTCGTCGCCCACGACCTGTCACCGGCCGACACCATCGGTTTTCGCGACCACAACATCGCCGGCTTCGTCACCGACGTCGGCGGGCCGACCAGCCACACCGCGATCGTTGCCCGCAGCCTCAAGATCCCCGCCGTGGTCGGCCTGCACCATGTGCGCGACCTGCTCGAGGACGATGAGCTCGTCATCGTCGACGGCACGCGCGGCGTCATCATCGTCGCCCCCGGCGACGAGATCATCGAGGAGTACCGCCTGCGCCGCAGCGAGCTGGAGATCGAACGCTCCAAGCTCAACCGCTTGCGCGACACGCGCGCCACCACGCTGGACGGCGAAAGCATCAACCTGATGGCCAACATCGAGGGCCCCAAGGACCTGCCCGCGGTCAAGTCCGCCAACGCCGACGGCATCGGCCTGTACCGGACCGAGTTCCTCTTCATCGGCCGCGACAACCTGCCCGACGAGGACGAGCAGTACGAGGCCTACCGCGCCGTCGTCAAGGCGATGCCGAGCAAGCCGGTCACCATCCGCACCTTCGACGTCGGCAACGACAAGGCACTCAACGGCGTGCACTCGCGCATGGAGCCCAACCCCGCGCTCGGCCTGCGCGCGGTGCGCTACTCGCTGTCCGAACCCAAGATGTTCCTCACCCAGCTGCGCGCACTGCTGCGCGCGTCGGCGCACGGCAAACTGCAGATCATGGTGCCGATGCTCGCCCACGCCCAGGAGATCGACCAATGCCTTGCCCTGATCGAAAAGGCCAAGGCTGAGCTGCGCGCCGAGAAGCTCAAGTTCGACGAAGGCGTGCAGATCGGCGGCATGATCGAAGTCCCCGCGGCCGCGTTGTCGCTCGGCATGTTCATCCGCCGCCTCGCCTTCCTGTCGATCGGCACCAACGACCTCATCCAGTACACGCTGGCGATCGACCGTTCGGACGAGGCGGTGGTACACCTCTACGACCCGCTCCACCCCGCGGTGCTCAAGCTCATCGCCGGCACCATCGCCACCGGCGCCCGCTACGGCCTGCCGGTGTCGGTATGCGGCGAGATGGCGGGCGACCTCGCCTACACCGAACTGCTGCTCGGCATGGGCCTGCGCAACTTCTCGATGCATCCGGGCAACATCCTCGAGATCAAGCAACAGATCCTGCGCGCCGACCTCGGCGAACTCGCACCCAAGGTGCAGCGCATCCTCAAGATGGACGAGCCGGCGCGCATCCGCGAGGCGGTCGAACGACTGGTGGCCTGACGCTCACTCAGAAAACGCCGTCTGCCGGCACCGGGCGAAGCGGATGTTGCGTAAGCCCAACTTGGGCGAAAAGACCCTGAGCACTCCGTGGCCTTGGTGCTAATCTTGAGCGCAGGATGCACTTGCACGCTCAGGAGACAAGAACATGAAAACCAGCAGCAGAAGAACCCGCTCGATGCTTCGCCCCAGCGTGCTGGCCTTGGCCATTGCGACGGGGTTCCCCCTGATTGCTTCGGCCCAATCCAGCCTTCCCGCGGAATTCACCGTTCTCGGCTCGCTGGGAGGCGACTACAACCGCCTCGGCGGCTATTACAACAACCGTGTGGTTTCCGCGGATGGCACGGTCGTCATCGGTTACGGGGAGACGACGGATGGCTACTACAACGCCTTCCGGTGGACCGCTGCCGACGGCATCGCCAGCCTGGGGACCCTGGGCGGCAACTACAGCTACGCCCACAGCATGTCCGCCGATGGCGGCGTGGTGGTCGGGCAGAGCTACCTCACCGACTGGAGCAACTCTCGCGCCTTCCGCTGGACCGAGGCCACCGGCATGATCGATCTCGGCACCCTGGGCGGCAACTACAGCTATGCCTACGGTGTCTCCGCGGACGGTAGCGTGGTTGTCGGACAGGCTCGCACGGCGATGAACCAGGACCGCGCCTTCCGCTGGACCGAGGCCACCGGCATGGTCGACCTGGGCACCCTGGGCGGCAGCTACAGCTACGCGACCGGTGTGTCTGACGATGGCAATGCCGTAGCCGGATATGCATACACTGCAGCAAGCCATGGCCATGCATTCCGCTGGACGGAAGCGGGAGGGATGGCCGACCTGGGCACCTTGGGCGGCAACTATAGTTACGCATACGGCATTTCCGGTGACGGCAGCGCGGTGGTCGGCCACGCGGACACAGAGAGCGGACACACGCACGCCTTCCGCTGGACCGAGGCCTCCGGCATGACCAACCTGGGCACACTGGGTGGCAACTGGAGCTACGCCTACCGGGTCAACATCGACGGCAGCGTCGTGATCGGATACGCGCGCACCGAAGAGGACCAATACCATGCCTTCCGCTGGACCGAGGCGGGCGGCATGGCCGACCTCGGCACCCTGGGCGGCAACTATAGCTGGGCGAGCGGGCTCTCGGACGACGGCAGCGTCGTGGTCGGGGTCACGTACGACGCAGACTCGATCTACCAGCCCTTCCGCTGGACGGCCGCGACGGGCATGCAGTCGGTGTCGGACTGGCTGGCGGGCGCGGGCGTGACCACGCCCGAAGGCTGGCGGCTGGCAGACGGTGGCGAGGTCGGCGTGAATAGCCTCGGCAACGTCGTAGTCGGCACCGGCCGGGATGCAGAGGGGCGCAATCAGGTGTGGCTCGCACGTGTGGGTCACGGCAGCGGCATCATCAGCGTGCAGGACTGGCTGCGCAGCGTCTCCGGCGCCGGCCAGGCCTTCCATTCCGGCTTGCAACTGACCAACCTGCCGCTCAATGGCGCCCACCATCGCCCGCTGATGAGCTATCCACAGCTCGGCAGCACGAACTGTTTCTGGGCGACCGGCGATCTCGCCCGACACGAGAACAAGGATGCCCGCGTCGGCACGGGAGAGGTGGGTGTGTGCACCGACTTCGCTGGCGGCGCCGTGCGCGCCGGGGTCGGAGTCGGCATCGGACGCCAGACTCAGGATCTCGCCTTTGGCGGCCGCAGCAAGGTCGACGGCCAGTTCCTGGTGGGCGAGGTGAACTGGCGCCCTGAAGGCTCCCCCATCGTCGGCTCCGTCACCGCAGTGCTCGGTGATTGGGATGCCGATATCCGGCGCGGCTACATGAACGGCACGACGCAGGAACGTTCGAGCGGCAGCCCGGACGTCGACGCACTCGCACTGCGCTTGCGTGCGGACTGGTTCGACGCCGCACGGCTGGGCTCGGCGACACTGACGCCCTGGGCCTCCTACACCTGGAGCCGGGTCAAGGTCGACGGCTACACTGAGAGCGGCGGCGCTTTCCCCGCCACCTTTGACGGCCAGAAACATAACGCCGACGAGCTCCGCCTCGGCGTCGCCGCCGACTGGAGCTTGACGCCGGCGACCGGGGTCCGCGGCACGATCGAGACCGTTCATCGCCTCGACGACCGTGGCCCGGCGCTATCTGGCAGCGAGGCGAGCGGTCTGCTCAGCTTCAACGAGCCAGGCGCCCGCATCCGCAAGAACTGGCAGCGTATCGGCGTCGATGTGGATCACCGCATCAAGCCGAACATGGTTGTGACCGTGTCGGCGCATGCCGCCACCTCCGGCGAGGACCCGAGCTACTCCGCCGCGGTTTCGCTGCGCCTCGGCTTCTGACGGCTGCAGCCTTCGTCGTACCGCCACCGTGCCGGGTCCCGCCCTGGCGCGGTGGTTTTTGACCTTTCTCATCCACTTCATCCGGAACCGCAGCAAGCGCCCCCCAAGCATGGACTTCGTAAGCACGATGCCTGGCCTGCACTGGCCAGCGTTGCCGGGACCAAGGGCGATCATGCGCCTCGGGCTGCTGCATCAGTTCGCAGCCACTCAATGGTGGCCTGCCGAGCGGCTGGCAAGCATGCAGTTGCGCCAGCTTGCCGAGCTCGTCGCCCACGCCCGCAAGCACAGCCCCTACTACGCCCGCACGCTCGCACACCTCCCCGCGCAACTGGACGAAAGCGCATGGCGGTCGATCCCGGTCCTCAAGCGCGACACCGTGCAGGAAGAGAAAGCGGCACTGCGTAGTACGCATTGCCCGCAAGCGCATGGTGGTCGCGAAACCATTTTCTCTTCTGGCTCGACAGGCAAGCCGATCGCCGTCGAGCAAACCACGCTCACCCAGTTGTTCTGGGAGGCATTCACGCTGCGCGACCACGAATGGCATGCGCGTGACGTGGCGGGCAAGCTGTGTTCAATCCGCTTTTTCCCCGATGGCAGTGCCGCGCCCCCCCAGGGCGGGCGTGGCCCGAACTGGGGCAGCGCCACGGCCGACCTCGTCCGCACCGGCCCCGTTGCCATGCTGGACGTACGCTCGAGCGTCGACCAGCAGATCGCTTGGCTGGAGCGCGAACAACCCGAATACCTGCTGACCCACCCCACGATTCTCGACACCCTTCTGCGCACCCTTGAAGACGGCAGGCCGTTGCGGCTGGAGCGCCTGCGCGAGGTCCGCACGGTAAGCGAAGCGCTGCCCGAAGGCTTGCGCGAGCGCTGCCGGCAATTGCTCGGTGTTTCCCTGACCGACATCTACAGCACACGCGAGACGGGCTACCTCGCGCTGCAATGCCCCGAGCACGATCACTACCACCTACAGGCCGAGAACGCCCGCATCGAGATCCTCGACGCCGGCGGCCAGCCCTGCGGCCCCGGTGACATCGGACGTGTGGTGGTCACACCGCTGCACAATTTTGCCTTCCCGCTGCTACGCTACGAAGTTGGCGACTATGCCGAAGTCGGCGAACCTTGCCCCTGCGGTCGCGGCCTGCCGGTCATCAGGCGCATCCTTGGCCGCCAACGCAACATGCTGCGCCTGCCGGACGGTCGATGCCACTGGCCGATCCTGAACTACAAGGCCATGAACACCATCGTGCCATTGCGACAGCTGCGCATGATCCAGGTCGAGCTCGAGCGTATCGAGGTCGACATCGTGACCACGCACCGACCTGATGAAGCCACGGAGCTGCGCCTCGGCGAGGAGATACAGCGCAACCTGGGCTACCCCTTCAAGCTCGAGTTTCACTATGTCGACGCCATTCCACGCTCCGTAGGCGGCAAGTTCGAGGACTTCATGTCGCGGGTCGCATGAGTCCGCACAGTGATGAGCACATGATGACGGCGTCGATTTCACCTACCGCAAGCCTGCTGCCCAGCAAAGAGGCATTGCTCGCATTCTGGGAAGCACTGCTGGCGGGCTCGCTCGCCACCCACGAGTTCGAGGACATGGTCGGCAGGCATTGGCAGGAACGACGTTTCCTGCGCCGCTGCCCGGCTGCTGTCGATCAGGTCGAGGAGATCATGCGCGCACGCCACGACCTCGAGTCCGCGGGCTATGGTCATGACATCGGCGACATGCGTTTCGAGAGCCTGCTGCTGACCCGGTCGATCGGCGGACCGTCGGCAATCCACGTGCGCGCCCCGGCCGAGCGCCACCCCGATGGCCCATTGAGGACACGCAACCGCGAGCCCCATGTACACGACTCGGGGCGTATTGCGCTGATCACCGCGGACAGCGCCACGTTCTTCATCGAACATCCGGGCCGGCGAGGCGAAGCAGTACTCAGGGTGGCGGTGGCGCGCGGCGACATGCTGTTCTGGCCCGCCGGCCTCGCCCACACCTTCGATGCTGGCAAGGGATTCAGCCTGGTCTCGGCCATGGCACGCCACGTCCCGCCTGCATCCACCGAGTTCGCCTTGCCGGCGTCGGCGCTGGGACTCGATCTCGACGCCTGCGAGGCGTTCGACTACGGCGACATCGAAGCACAGATTTCACCTCTGCCCCCCGCTCGACACGGATGACAGCGGCTTCGACCGCCATGCGCACGGAGCTGCCCTGGCTGCTCGGCGGACGCCCGCTGCGACCCGACCGCGGCGGCTACACCGTGACGATGCGGGAGGACGAAGGCACCGCCCGCGCTCTCGCTGCGCTGCGCGCGAGCCGGCGCGCGGCGCCCTGCATCCATGTCGGCTGGGGCAGCTTTCGCAATCTCGACATCGCCGCGGCCAGAAGCTCCGCCAGCGTGTATCTGTGCGACATCAATCTGCACCAGTTCCGCGTCTGGCGAGCAGTACGCCAGGCATTGCGCAGGGCCGACTCACCCGCAGCCTTCGTGGATGCAGTCACCCCGACACTGCCCCAGCGCCCTCGCCTGCGGATGTTCTCCACCGACGTACGGGACTGGATTGGCCGTGAGCTGTCCCGCCCCGACAGCTGGCTCAACGAACGTTCGACAGAGCGCTACCGGCACATACGCGAGCTGTTCGAAACCGGCGCCGTCAGAGTGCTGCAACTGGATCTTGCAACCTCGCCCGACGCCCCGCTACGGCCCTTCGGACGCCTTGCCGCACGACTCTCGGAGCGGGCAAGCAACGACGGTTTCGCTGTGGACACGGTATACGTGTCGAACATCCCGTTCATGCTGCAACAAGCCGTAGGCTTCTTCGGGGAAGACCAATCATCGGACGGACGGAGCGTATCCGCCGCGTTGCACGCAGTCCGCCACAACCTTGGATTGCTCGCCTCGCCCGCTGCCCTGTTGATCACGGCTGAGCACCTGGCAACGACGAGCACAAACGCCAATCTGCAATGGCGCACCGAGGTACTGCAGCTCGATGCGTATCTGCAAGCAGGACTGCCTTGAGGCGGCGCCACGACGCATAACCGCAGTCACTCCGTCATCGCTGACACCACCTGCCGGGCTCACCTGGACACATTGCGTCGGACGGCCTGCGCCCAGTAGAATGGCGACCTTGTTCGCTTCGGCCAGGGGCCGGATGCGCATGGCGGGTGTCGTATAATGGCTATTACCTCAGCTTCCCAAGCTGATGACGAGGGTTCGATTCCCTTCACCCGCTCCACCTGAATTCAAGCACTTGCGCCAATCCTCCGGGGTTGGCGTTTTGCTTTCATGGCTCATGTAGCCGAGACGAATGCCATTCGGATGTACTGAAGAAGGAATCGTTCTCGGGCCGGCAGTCCCTCTTGCCAGTCCCCGTCAGCTGGCTGCAGCCGGCGGCGTCGCGTAGCCATCGACGATGCGATCGATTTGTGCACATGCCTCGATCAGCGCTTCATCCCCCCAGCGCCGCCCGACACACTGCAGACCGACTGGCAGGCCATCGAACGGGCCGGCCGGCAGCGAAACCACGGGGTGACCGGTCAGTGAAAACAGCCCCACCATACTGACGGTGGCCTCCAGAAAAGGGAGGGCCCGGTCACCGACCACCAGTGTCGGCGGCTTGCCCAGCGGCTTGAGCGCGAACGCCGGATAAGCGGTCCGCGGTGCCGTGGGGCAAATCAGCACATCGTGGTCATCGAGGAAGTTCTCCATGGCACTGATCAGCTGATCCCGGATGTTGAGCGCGGCGTTGTAGCGACGCCAGTCAAACCGCAAACCTTGCGTGAAGGCTCGGGTGAGAGGCTGGCGCTTGGGAATCAGGCGACCGGCCATCGCGATCAGATGACGCTCCCAGGGCTTGAAGGCCAGACCGATCTCGGCGCCGGCGAGCACACCATAAGCGTATAGGGCACGCTCAGGATCGAAGGCGTCGGGAAAACACCGTACAACCTCTACGCCCGCATCGGTGAGCCGCCCGATGGTCCGATCCAGGCCGGCACGTGTACGATCGCACAGGGGCAGGCCGGCGAAGTCATCCCACCAAGCGACGCGCAGCCGGTCAGTGCGGGCACGGCCGGCCACTCCGGCGACCGGCGGCACCTCGGTATCGATACGGTCCGGCCCCGCCATGACCGACAAACCAAGCGCCAGATCCTCGATCGACCGGGTCAGCACGCCGAAACTGAGCATGTGTCGGACACTGCGCGGCTGCCCGGGCAGATGCGGAATGTGACCGGTTCTCGGAATACGGTTCTCCGTGGCCTTGAGTCCATAGACGCCACAGTAGGCCGCCGGGATGCGGATGGAGCCGCCCAGGTCGCTGCCCGGGTCCATGTACGAGAACCCCATGGCCACCGCGGCGGCGGCACCGCCGGAACTGCCGCCCGGGGTGACATCGTGACGCCATGGGTTGCGTGTCGCCCCGAATACCGGACTGATGCATTGAGGGTCGCCAGCCAGTCGGGACAGGTTCGTCTTTCCCAGGATGATTGCACCCGCCTGGCGCAAACGCGCAACCACGGTCGCGTCGGTGTCAGGCACGTAGTCAGCCAGCGGCGGGTGGCTAGCGGTCGTGCGCATGCCAGCCGTGGCAAACGCATCCTTGACAGTGATGGGCACGCCCCGCAACGGCAGCTTCGCAGGGTCATGGACAGACTCACGGTCACAGGCCTCGGCCTGCCGGCGCGCAGACGCCGCATCCAGGGTCACCACGGCGTTGATGATGCCGTTGGAGAGATCGATACGCGTCAGACACCCGTCCACCGTGGCCGCCGCGCTCGTCGTGCCGGTCGACATGGCTTGATGCAGCCGGGCAACCGAATTGCTCAAGATGATGCTCCTCTGGCCGGAAGCAAACCAATCATGACATTTGCTTTTCGATGGACGTCAAAATTGATATTCTCAACGGATATCGTTTGAGCTTTTGTTCAAGCGGAATCCGCTTGTAAAGGCGAATTTTCGGTTGTTCGTGTGCCATTTTGGATGATGTATTTTTCTGGCGCCCGGGTCAGCCGCCGTAGCGCTGTACGATGAAAGGCCACACCGTCTTGTTCCAGGCCAGGCCATCGACAATGACTGTCAGTCGCCGCAGGGAGGCAGCCATGCCCAGATCCCGCATGTGCCCGTCGACCAGCATGAAGTTCGATCGTGGCTCGCCCGTGCGCTTTAGGAAGGTATGACCGTGCAAGACATCAAGCACCCAATCCCAACCCAGACTGATGTAAGGACGACGCCCCGCGATCCATTCGGTGAACCCGGTCACATCAGTCACGTCACCACACCCGGGAATGGGGGCCGCCTCCGGTACGTCCAGACCCGAGGCGAAGTGACGCAACCGGACAGTGCTCAAGGCCTGCTCCGGCAAACGGACGAGTCCATCGTCCGATACCCGAACGACGGACGTCATTGGCTGTTCTGTTCTCATCTGCTCACGCGTTGTTATTGGTTTGAAGCGCTTCATTGTTGCCAGACATTAGCGCGCCGGTGTGTTTCTAGGCATGTCAACGTTGACAGGTTCAGAGATCCCGATACCCGGCCAGAGGGCGTCGGATGAACATCTGGCGCGAAGACCTCCTGACCCGACTGAACGCCGCGCACGGTGCAACCGAAGTGTTCTCGGTGATCGAGCTTGAGAGCAAGGCACTTGGCTTCGACCACCTGGCCTACGGTGTGCGCTTCCGCTATCCACTGAGCAACCCCCGCATCGTTCTGCTCAACAACTACCCGGAACAATGGCAAACCCTTTACGCCGAGCGTGGATACATCAATAACGATCCCGTGGTCATGCGTGGAATGGCATCGCAACTGCCCTTCGTCTGGTCCGAACACTACTCACAGGCCAGCGACACGTTCTGGGAAGAAGCCAGGCAGTTCGGCATTGCCAACGGTTGGTCTCAATCTGCCACGGACTGTCGCGGCCGGCAGAGCCTGGTGTCTTTCGTTCGCGGCGCCGAGTGTCTGAGTTCGGCCGAGCTATTCGCGAATGGGGCGCGCTTGAGCTTTCTCGCCCATGCGGGCCATGAGTACCTGTGTCATCAGTTGGCCCGCGAACACCACGCGCAAGATCTCGGCGAACTGACGACCCGTGAGGTCGAGGTCTTGCGATGGACCGCCGAGGGCAAGACTGCCGGGGAGATTTCGATTCTCATGGGCATTTCCGAACGCACCGTGAATTTTCACGCCGCCAACACCATGGCCAAACTCAACTGCGCCAACAAGACCGCCACCGCGGTAAAGGCAGCCATTCTGGGATTGCTGGATTAAGCTTGAAGCGCCACCGTTCGGCGATCGGGCGCTGGAGCCACCGGCTGGGTCGGGGGGCTGGCCGTACTTGGCATGTCGCTCTACACCCACTTAATACGGATTCAGACGCTCAACCCGGCTCATGCGAGTCTGCCGTTTTGGATCACACCCTGAGGCAACAGCGGAGGCAAGTGATGAGTCCACGCCGACCGAAGACATGGCATGCCCAAGCAACAGCGCTGGCCGTGCTCGGCGTAAGCGCCCTCGCACTCGCGCTCGTAGCGCCCATCCCACAGTCGCCGCTGTATCACCAGTTCGCCGACACGCGCGCACTTGCAATCGGCCGCCTGCTCATTCCCAACGCTGCCGATGTCCTGAGCAGCCTCGCCTTCTGTGCGGCGGGCCTTGCAGGCCTGGTGCGGGGAGCGCACGCGCCGCCCTCGCAGCGCATGGCGCTGAGGGTGTTCTTCATCGGCCTGGTCCTGACTGGGGCGGGTAGCGCCTGGTACCACCTCGACCCCAGCAGTGCCAGCCTGTTCTGGGATCGCCTCGCCATGTGCATCGCGTTTGCCGGTGCACTCGGCGCCCTTGCCGGCGAGCGCCTCGGCGACCGAGCGGCTCGGCGCTGGCTCGGTGGCTGGCTGTTGCTGGGCGCGTCGGCGCTGGCCCTATGGGTACTGAAGGACGACCTGCGGCTATACGTTCTGACGCAGTTCGGCGGCTTCATGGTCCTACTGATCTGGCTGCGCCACAGTGTGCGGCCCGGGGCCTGCGCCTTGCCATGGGGATGGCTCCTGGTGGCATACGGGCTGGCCAAGGTTTTCGAGGCCGCCGACACCAGCATCTGGACGCTCTCCGGGCAGCTTATCGCTGGACATGCACTCAAGCACCTCGCCGCCGCCGCGGGTGTCATCCCGCTGCTGATCGCCCTGTCACGTGCAGACCGGGGCCTGGATCAAGGCTCGGGCGGCAGGTAGAGACTTTCCTTGACCTCCTCCATCACCACGTAGCTGCGCGATTCGGTTGCCGACGGCAGCTTGAGCAGGATGTTGCCAAGCAGGCGCCGGTAGTCGCTCATCTCGGCGATACGCGCCTTGATCAGGTAATCGAAGTCACCCGACACAAGGTGACACTCCATCACCTCGGGGACAAACGCGAGTTCCTTCTTCACGCGGTCGAAGGTGTCGTTCGACTTGGCAGCGAGCTTGAGTTCGACGAACACCAGCAAGGGCCGGCCAAGCGCCCGCGGGTCGACGCGGGCGTGGTAACCAGTGATGACGCCCTCGCGTTCGAGACGGCGCACACGCTCGGTGCACGGGGTCGCCGACAGCCCCACACGCTGGGCAAGCTCGGTCATCGACAGGCGGCCGTCCTTCTGCAGCAGATCGATGATCCGGCGGTCTATGCGGTCGAGATCGCGCATTTCACTCCTGAAGTGCCCTGGCACGGGGCAACAAAGTTGATATCACTATAATCGACCATTAGTTAGGTGATTTTCACTGCATTTTGCTGACTAAACTGCCGACATTCAACAGCTACAAGACAGGAGACACCAGGATGAACGTGATCGTACTCGGAAGCGGCGTGATCGGCACCACCACCGCCTGGTACCTCGCGCAACGCGGCGCCCGGGTAACGGTCATCGACCGCCAGCCTGGTGCCGCGCTCGAGACCAGCTACGCCAATGCCGGCCAGGTCTCGCCTGGATATTCGACGCCCTGGGCCGCACCCGGTATTCCCCTCAAGGCCGTGAAGTGGCTGTTCCAGCGCCACGCCCCACTCGCGATCCGTGCCGACGGCAGCCTGTTCCAGCTGCGCTGGATGGCGAGCATGCTCGCCAACTGCACCAGCGCGCGCTATGCGGTGAACAAGGAACGCATGATGCGCGTCTCCGAATACAGCCGCGACTGCCTGCGCACCCTGCGTGCCGAAACCGGCCTGCACTACGAAGAGCGCAGCCGCGGCACGCTGCAGCTGTTCCGCACTCAGGCCCAACTAGACGCAGCTGCGCGCGACACGGCCGTACTCGACGAGTGCGGCGTACCTTATGAACTGCTGGCCGGCGACGCGCTTGGCAGCGCCGAGCCCGCACTGGCCAGCCGGGCCACCCCGCTCGCCGGGGGCCTGCGCCTGCCCAACGACGAGACCGGCGACTGCCACCTGTTCACCACCCGGCTCGCCGACATGGCACGCGCAGCGGGTGTGGAGTTCCGCTTCGGCGTCGATGTGCGCGAACTGCTCAAGCGTGGCGGCCACATCGACGGCGTGCGTGTCGCGGGAGCAGAGGGCGACGAGATCCTGCGCGCCGACCGCTACGTGCTGGCCTTCGGTAGCTACTCCCGGCAGATGGCAGCCAGCCTGGGGCTCGAACTGCCGGTGTACCCGGTCAAGGGCTACTCGCTTACGGTACCGCTGGTCGATGCCGCCGCCGCGCCGGTGTCGACGGTGCTCGACGAGACCTACAAGGTGGCCGTGACCCGCTTCGACGACCGCATCCGAGTTGGAGGCATGGCCGAGCTCGGCGGCTTCGACCTGCGCCTGAACCCACGCCGGCGCGAAACCCTGGAGATGGTCGTCGGCGACCTCTTCCCCGGCAGCGGCGACCTGCCCAAGGCAGAATTCTGGACCGGGCTGCGGCCGATGACGCCCGACTCGACGCCGATCATCGGCGCCACCTCCTACCCCGAGCTTTTCCTCAACACCGGTCACGGCACGCTGGGCTGGACCATGTCCTGCGGTGCCGGCGCGCTCGTCGCCGATCTCGCCTGCGGCCACCAGCCGGCGATCCGCCATGACGACCTCGGCCTCGCCCGCTACGGTCGCAAGGCGGGCGGCAGCACCGCGGGCTACACCCTGTCACCCGCCTGAATCCCCTGCTCATCAGTCGTGGAGTCATGCCATTGGGGCCGCGCTATTGCGGCCCCAATGCGTTGACTGCACCATCGAGCCTGTACATTGCACCACGGATGCCTACCATGCGCCCTGCCCGCGCCCAGATCGACCTCGCCGCCCTGCGTCACAACTACCGCCTCGCCCGCGAGCGCCACGGCGCGCGCGCGTTGGCGGTAGTCAAGGCCAACGCCTACGGCCATGGCGCGGTGCACTGCGCACTGGCGCTGGCCGCTGAGGCCGACGGCTTCGCGGTTGCCTTCCTCGAGGAAGCGTTGGTGCTGCGCGCCGCCGGTATTCGTCAGCCGCTGCTCCTGCTCGAAGGCGTGTTCGAGGCGGCTGAGCTTGCCGAGGTCGCGCGCGAGGGGCTATGGATCGTCGTCCACCATGAGGATCAGGTACGGATGCTCGAAACGACGCCGATGGCAGCCCCCATCCACGTCTGGCTGAAGGTGAATACGGGCATGAACCGGGCCGGCTTCGCGCCAGCGGAAGTCGGCACCGTGTGGGCACGGCTGAAAGCCTGCAGGCAGGTTGCCGACATCACCTTGATGACGCACTTCGCGCGCGCGGACGAACCACAGGTGATCACCACTGCGGACCAGATCGAATGCTTCCAGGAGGCGACCGCCAACCTGCCCGGCGCGCGCAGTCTTGCCAACTCGAGCGCCATCCTGGGCTGGCCAGACGCCCGGCGCGACTGGGCGCGCCCCGGCATCCTGCTCTATGGGGCCGACCCGATGCCGGCGCCAGACAACGGCCTCAAGCCGGTGATGACGCTCGAAAGCGCGGTGATGGCGGTACGCGAGATCGCTGTCGGCGAAGCGCTCGGCTACGGCGGCCGCTTCGTCGCGCAGACACCCACGCGTGTCGGACTGGTGGCGATGGGCTACGCCGACGGCTATCCGCGCACAGTGCCGGACGGCACACCGGTGAGCGTGGGCGGAAAGCCCAGTCGCATCATCGGGCGGGTCTCGATGGACATGCTCACGGTGGACCTCAGCGCCCTGCCGACTGCGAACATTGGCACCCGGGTCGAGCTGTGGGGCACCGAAGTGCCGGTCAACCGCGTTGCCGCGGCTGCGGGCACGATTGCTTACGAACTGCTGTGCAACGTGAAGCGGGTGCGTTTGGAATACATCGGCTGAGCGGCGACCGTCACTCCCGCACGCGGTCAATCACGACGCTGAGTCCCTCGCTGTCGGGCGAAACCACCGGGCTTGCGCCCTCGAGGTCGCCGTTGCGCGCCGTTGCGTCACCGCCCTTTGCAACCCGGGCCGCGACGACGACACGCTCGGGGATGGGCATGTCGCCCATCATCAGTGTCGCGCCATCGAAATCGAAGTCGAGCGGCAGTTCCGCGGCAGTGAAACGCAGCGCCGCGAACGGCGGACCGCCGGCTTCGGCACGCACGAATACGAACACGACATCTGCCGGCTGCACCTTGTCCGCAAGCTCGGCAGACAGGCTGAGACGGCCGCTGATCGTCAGTACCGGGGCGGCCGCCGCCGGCGCTGCCCCCTCGAGCGCAGCCAGCGGTTCGAGCCCGGCCTTGGCGCGCGCGTCGTTGATGCTGTCGCGCAAACCCTTCGCCATGTCGTTGGTCGCGGGAATCTGCGCAAGGATGCGTTCCCAGTGCCCGGCTGCGGTCGCGAAGTCCTTGCGCTGGTATGCGCCGGTGCCTGCAATGGCGAGCGCCTTGACATGCTGGGGCGCCACCGCCAGCGCACGCTGCGCCAGCGCCTCGGCCTCGCCCTGCACCGTTCCGCTCACCACCGCAGTGGCATCTGCCCAGTCGGCCAGGACATCGGGGTCGTCGGGCACCAGCGCCCCCAGACGCGCGAACGCAGCGACCGCCTTCGGGTAATCCTCCAGCACCATGTAGGTGCGCGCGAGCATGGTCCAGCCCTCGACGTTGTCGGGCTCCTGCTCGAGACGGGCCACGAGCTGGCCCACCATGTCGTTGACCTGTTCGCGGGTGAAACCTTGCTGCGTGGTGAGGTTTGCGGGATCGAGCGCCTCCGGCTCTCCGATCGCCAGGTAGGAGGCGATGGCCACGGCCGGGATGCTCACTGCCATCGCCACCGCCCAGCCGCGGCTCGGGCGCACGTCGGCAAGCTCAGCCGCTTCGGCAGCCGCCTCGCCCTCTTCGAGCGCGCGGCGCTCGAGCTCCTCGCGACTGCGGGCATGGCTTTCGGCGTCGATCTGGCCAGACGCGAGGTCTGCATCGAGCTCGGCCAGCTGCTCGCGCAGCACGGTCAACGCCATCGTGCTCTGACGCGCCTGCTCGCGCCGCTGGCGCGCACCTGCGCCCAACAGCGGCGGAACGATCAATAGCAGGGCACCGGCCAGCAACAGGCCGGCAAGAAGGATAAAGGCGGTCACGAACGGGACTCCGGTGATTCAGATTTCGGTGCTGCCTCGTCCGCTCCCGCGAGCAGGGCGCGCGCACGTTCGCGCTCGGCGGCGCTCAGGCCATGATCGGCCGCCACTTCTTCCTGCCTGCGGCGCAGCCGCCAGGCCAGCCAGCCGGCGCCCCCGAACAGGAGCAGTGCCGGCCCCACCCACAGCACGGCAGTCGAGGCACGGAATGGCGGCTGGTAAAGGACGAAGTCGCCATAGCGGGCGACGACATAGTCGATGACGTCCTGCTTGCTGTTGCCGGCCGCGAGCTGTTCGCGTACCTGGTCGCGTAGATCGACCGCCAGCGGCGCATTGGATTCCGCAATCGACTGGTTCTGGCACACCAGGCAGCGCAGCTTGTGCGACAGCTCCATGACGTCAGCCTCGAGCGCGAGGTCTGCCGCCACCGTCGGCGCCAAGCCGGGGTCGGACGCAGGCTGGCCCGCAGCCCAGGCGGACTGCCCGCCCGCGAACATGAGCGCGCAGGCAGCCAGGCGCAGCGTCCGGAGCGCAAATTCCTTGTAGTGATCAGCCGGCACGGCGGACCTCCTCGATCTTCGGTAGCAACACCTGCTTCAGCACCTCGGGCGTGATCGGGCCGATGTGCTTGTAGCGGATCTTGCCCTCGCGATCGATCAGGAAGGTCTCGGGTACGCCATAGACGCCAAAGTCGATGCCAACGCGGCCATCGATGTCGAGCACGGACAGCACGTAGGGGTCGCCATGGTCGGTCAGCCAGCGCCGGGCGCGCTGGATTGCAAGGTCGGTTTCGGTGTCGAGTGCCATACCGCGTACGTTGAGCGCCCCGTCACCACGTACCTCCTTGTAGTTGAGGCCAACGATGGGCACCAGCTTCTGCTGCGCCATGCGCACCAGAACGGGGTGCTCCTCGCGACAGGCGACACACCACGACGCCCACACGTTGAGCAACCACACCTCGCCGCGCATTTCCTCGAGTGCGAAGCGCTGCTCGGGCTGATCGAGGCGGGCAAGCGTGAATTCGGGCGCCGGCTTGCCGATCAGCGGCGAGGGTACCTCGC
Source organism: Thauera mechernichensis (assembly GCF_029588855.1). Lineage (NCBI taxonomy): Bacteria > Pseudomonadati > Pseudomonadota > Betaproteobacteria > Rhodocyclales > Zoogloeaceae > Thauera > Thauera mechernichensis. The sequence goes on from NZ_JARQZE010000006.1 coordinate 54,313, forward strand.
GCGGGTTGAGGGTGAGGCCGAAGCCGAGGAACGCGGCAAGAGCGAAGAACAGCAGCAGCGGAACGAGAAACTTTGCTTTCATGAGGCTTGTCCGGTCTCCACTCAGGCTGCGCCGGCAACGCTGCGCCCTGCGCCGACCTTGGCATCGCGCTCGGCAAGGCGGCGATAACGGCGGTCGGCCGCGGCAAACAGTCCGCCAAGACCCATCAACGTGCAACCCAGCCAGATCCAGCTGATGAAGGGCTTGTAGTACAGGCTGACGATCCATGCCCCGGTCTCGAGCTGTTCGCCAAGCGATACATACACGTCGCGGAACGGGCCGATGTCGATCGAGGCCTCTGTCATCGGCATGCCCTGCGCCCAGTAAAGGCGTTTCTCGGGCGTCAGAGTCGCAATCGCACGACCGTTGCGCGTTACGTCGATGATGCCGCGCGCGGCGTCGTAGTTGGGGCCATCGGCGTCGATCGCGCCACGGAAGGTGAAGGTGTAGCCCGCAAGCTCTGCACGCTGTCCTTCCTGCATCTTGACGTCAAGGTGCTGATCGAGGCTGCCCACCATGGTGACGCCGATGATGAACACGCCAATTCCGAGGTGTGCGAGCCACATACCCCACCAGGATGCAGTGATCGAGCGCAGGCGCGATCCGACCGATGCACCGGCGCGCTCCTTGAGGCGGCCATAGAGCAGCTGGATGCTGGCCAGCACCACCCAGGCGGCAAGGAACAAGCCCAGCGCTGTGCGCCAGGTCAGGTGATCCACCGCCATCGCCGCACCGATTCCGATCAGGATGCTGGCAACGAAGGCTGGCGCGACCTTGCGCACCGCCGCGACGAAATCATCGTCCTTCCAGCGCAGGAAGGGGCCGAACATCATCAGTACCACCACCGGCGTCATCAGCGGCACGAACACCGCCTCGAAGTACGGCGGCCCCACCGAGATCTTGCCCAGGTTGAGCGCATCGAGGAACAGCGGATAGAGCGTGCCGAGCAGCACCGACGCCGAAGCCACGGTCAGCAGCACGTTATTGCCGAGCAGCGAGGTCTCGCGCGATACCAGCGCAAAGCTACCGCCACCCATCAGCTTGTTGGCACGCATCGCGTACAGCATCAGCGAAAAGCCGATCACCAGCACGAGCAGGGCAAGGATGTAGAGACCGCGCTTCGGGTCGGTCGCAAATGCATGCACACTGGTGATGACGCCCGAACGCACGAGGAAGGTGCCGAGCAGCGACATCGAGAACGCCGCGATCGCCAGCAGCACCGTCCAGCTACGGAACGCACCACGCTTCTCGGTGACCGCGAGCGAGTGGATCAGCGCGGTGCCAAGCAACCACGGCATGAAGGAGGCGTTCTCGACCGGATCCCAGAACCACCAGCCGCCCCAGCCGAGCTCGTAGTACGCCCAGCCCGAACCGACCGCGATACCCGCAGTCAGGAACACCCAGGCCACCGTGGTCCATGGCCGCGACCAGCGCGCCCAGGCAGCGTCGAGCCGGCCGGAGAGCAGCGCGGCAATGGCGAACGCAAAAGCCACCGAGAAACCGACATAACCCATGTAGAGCAGTGGCGGGTGGATGATCATCCCCGGGTCCTGCAGCAGCGGGTTCAGGTCACGGCCCTCGGCCACCGCCGGCAGCAGGCGGTCGAACGGGTTGGAGGTAACGAGCGTGAAGGAGATGAAGCCGACGCTGACCCAACCCAGCACGCCGAGCACGCGGGCCATGAAGGCCTCGGGCAGGTGGCGCGAGAACACCGTCACCGCCACCGTCCACAACGACAGCGACATCGCCCACAGCAGCAAGGAACCTTCGTGGTTGCCCCATACGCCGGTGATCTTGTACATCAGCGGCGTGGCGCTGTGCGAGTTCGACGCGGCCAGCTGCACCGAGAAATCACTGGTGACGAAAGCCCAGGTCAGGCATACGTAGCTGAACAGGATGAAGAAGAACTGACCCTGTGCTGCAGGCCGGCCGACTGCCATCAGCGCCATGCTGTTGCGGCTGGCACCGACCAGCGGCACGATGCCCTGCACCAGCGACAGCACCAGCGCGAGGATGAGCGCGAAATGTCCGAGTTCGGGAATCATGGCGTCACTGGCTCACGGTTTGGGCGGCTTTCTGCGCCTGCTCGACCGCGTGTGCGGCCTCGGGTGGCATGTAGTTCTCGTCGTGCTTGGCGAGTACCTCCGTCGCACGGAAAATGCCGTCGTCCTCGAGCCGCCCCTGCACCACTGCGCCCTTGCCCTCCTTGAAGAGGTCGGGCAGCGTGCCACGGTAGGTCACCGGAATGACCTTCGCGGTATCGGTGATGGCGAAACGTACGGTGAGTCCATCGGCCTCTCTCGCGATCGAGCCATCCTCGACCATGCCGCCGATGCGGAAGGTCTTGCCCAGGGGCGCCTTGCCTTCGGCAACCTCGGAAGGCGTGTGGAAAAACACCAGGTTCTGCTGGAAGGCGCTCAACACGAGGGCGACCGCCGCCACCAACAGGGCGACACCGCCGCCAACCAACATCAGACGCTTGCTACGGGCTTTCATCGTTCAGACTCCAGGGCGGGCTCGAACTCGCCGCCATCATGCTTGCCAACTTCCTTGCCGACCGCCCGCCGCCAGCGCAGCAGTCGGCGCGTCGTGTCTCTCCGACGCTGGAACACGAGCACGAGTTCCAGCGCGAGCAATCCGAAGGTGACGGCGTAGCTGCCCCAGACGAAGATGGCTGCACCGCCCATGTCCCAGAACGCGGACCAGCTTTCCCATTGCATCAGGCACGTCCTCCCTTGTTCGCTGCAACGGCCTGCAATTCCTTCTCGAGCACGATGCCCACCCATTCGGTGTGGCGCTCGCGCTCGAGGATCATCGGGCGCACCCGCCACAGCACGACGGCGATGGTGTACATCCACGCCGCGATCGCCATCACCAGCATGCCGGCGAGCATCGTCGCCGCCATCGACGGCGCCTTGGTAAGGCTCACCGAAGCACCCTGGTGCAGGGTGTTCCACCAATTCACCGAGAAATAGATGATGGGCACGTTCACCGCACCGACCAGTGCGATGATGGCGCCGGCACGGTCGGCGCGGCGCGGGTCCTCGATCGCGCGCGTGAGCGCGATGAAGCCGAAATAAAGGAAAAGCAGCAGCAACTGCGAGGTCAGGCGTGCGTCCCACACCCAGTAGGCCCCCCAGGTCGGCTTGCCCCACAGCGCGCCGGTCCACAGCGCCAGGAAACAGAAGATCGCGCCAGTGGGCGCCAGCGCCTGGCTCATCACGAAGGACAGGCGCGTGTTCATGACCAGGCCGACCGCAGACCAGAAGGCCATCACCAGGTAGATGAACATCGACATCCAGGCCGCAGGCACGTGGATGAAGATCACCCGATAGACCTCGCCCTGGGTTGCATCGGTGGGTGCCACAAAGAAGCCCAGCCAGAGGCCGACAAGGGTGAGCACGACCGCCAGGGCTGCGAACCAGGGGGCAAGCTTGCCAGCGAGCGGATAGAAGTACTGCGGGGATGCGAAGCGGAGCACGCTGCGACTGCGTTCGGAGGTCGTCATGCGAAGATCGGTCGTTGTCTCGTCTCAAGGCCACACACGCAAATGCGCGGCCACATCATCATTCGGTCGAAATCCTGAGCGCCGCGGCGCACGCCCAGGGGGCAAGCGCCACCGCACCGGCCAGCCCGCCACCAAGCAGCAGCAGGTGAGCCAGGGCACCACTACCCGACACCTCGGCCTCGACCGCCCCCGCACCGAAGATCAGCACCGGCACGAACAGCGGCAGTACAAGCAGCGCCAGCAACATCCCGCCGCCTCTCAGGCCAAGCGTCAGGGCGGCGCCTACAGCGCCCAGCAAGGTCAGGATCGGCGTGCCCAGCGTCAAACTTAGTACCAACACCGAAAGTCCACCTTGCTCCAGGTCAAGCAGCAAGGCCATCGCAGGCGCAACCGCAATCACCGGCAGGCCGGTGCTGAGCCAGAAGGCCAGCACCTTGGCCATCACCCAAACAGCAGCAGGCTCTCTAGACAGGAGGAGTTGCTCCAGGGTTCCGTCCGCATAGTCCTGTGCAAACAGCCGGTGCAAGGACAACAGGCACGCGAGCAAGGCGGCCACCCACAACACGCCGGGTGCGATCGCGCGCAGCTGGTTGGGCTCGGCACCGACACCGAACGGGAACAGACAGACGACGATGACGAAGAAGGCCAGCGTCACCAGTACGTCGGCGCGCCCGCGCCACGCCAGCAATAGGTCGCGGCGCAGCACAGCGAGGAAGGTGCTCAGCATGCAAAGGCTCCGACATCGAGCACCGCGGGTGGGCGGGCAAAGGGTGCATCCTGGTGGGTGGTCATCATCACGCAGCCACCGTCCGCACAGTGTGCGGACAGGGTTGCGGCCAGATCGGCCACCGCGTGCACGTCGAGTGCAGTGAAGGGTTCGTCCAGTACCCACAACGGCCGCCGCGCCGACAGGAACAGGCGGGCGAGCCCCACACGCCGGCGCTGGCCCTGCGACAGCACCCGTGCGGGCAGATCGAGCTGGTTCTCGAGACCGATGCGCACAAGCGCCTGTACGCAGTCATCCTCGGCGACATGGTCGCCTCCCGCGGCACAGGCAAAGCGGAGGTTCTCGAGCGGGCTGAGCAAGTCGTTGAGGGCCGGCGCATGGCCGAGATAGAGCAGTTCGCCATGGAAGGCTTCGCGCTCGCGGCGGATACAGTGGCCGCGCCAGCGCACCTCCCCGACTTCCGGCAAGGCAAGGCCGGTGACCAGGCGCAGCAGGCTGGTCTTTCCTACCCCGTTGGGGCCGGCGATACGCAGCATTTCGCCCGCCTGCAGGCGAAAGGCGAGGTCGCGGAACAACAGGCGATCGCCCTTCAGGCAGGCGAGATCTTGGGCTTCGAGCATGGGGACGGATTGAACCACAGGGATGGCAGGCGACGCCATCCCGAGCTGCGCCGAAAGGCAATGGCAAACCCCCTGCGCCACCGATCCTGATCAGCGCCGCAGGGGGCGGATATGTGGAGCGGGCGCCTAAGCCCCCGCTCTGCCCTTCACGCCAGGGCTTACTGCTGGGCGGCGGGCGGCGTCGGGTGCATGGTCTCCGGCGTCACACCGCCACGCTCGGCGCCGATATCCTGCGCGACCGGCGGCAGCGAGTGAGCGATGCCCTTGTGGCAGTCGATGCAGGTCTTGCCTTCGGCGAAGCCAGCCTGGTGCATCTGGTTGGAGCGGCGACCCTGCGCCGAGTAGTCGAAGTACTCGAAGCTGTGGCAGTTGCGACACTCGCGCGAGTCGTTCGCCTTCATGCGGCGCCATTCGTTCTCGGCGAGGCGGAGGCGCTCCTTGTTGAACTTCTCGGGCGTGTCGATCGTGCCCATCACCTTGCCGTACAGCTCACGGGTTGCCTGGACCTTGCGGACCATCTTCGGCCCCCACTCCTTGGGGACGTGGCAGTCCGGGCAGGTCGCGCGCACACCGGTGCGGTTCTGGTAGTGGATGGTGTTGCGGTACTCCTTGAAGACGTTCTCCTCCATTTCGTGGCAGGAGATGCAGAACTTCTCGGTGTTGGTCGCCTCCAGGGCCCAGTTGAAGCCGCCCCAGAATACGACACCGGCCGCGAACAGCAGCACGACCGCGCCCCAACCGGCGCCGCGGATGCGCTGCATCAAACTCTTCTTGTTGTCGGTCATTTCATACCCCGTTCAGTCGGCCTTAGCGCAGGCCCTGGGCGCGCTGGAACTGGTTCTCGACCAGCGGGCGGGCATCGGTCTGCGGCACATGGCACTGCAGGCAGAAATAGCGCCGCGGCGAGATGTTGGAGAGTTCGGTGCCCTCGCGGTCCTTGAAGTGCGTGATGCTGACCTTGGTCGCACCGGTCTCGCGATAACGCGTCCAGGAGTGGCAGTCCATGCACTTGTTGAAATTGATGGTGACCTCATAACCATCGATCTTGTGCGGCACCAGCGGTGGCTGCTGCACATAGTCACGCGGCAGCGGGGCCTGGTCGGGGATCAGCTTGTAGTTGCCCACGGCCAGTTCGGGATCGGCGACGTCGGCGCCACGAATACTGCGCACGCTCTGGGCCTCGGCGGCATCGGGCAGTGCAGCGCCGATGCCGAGTGCGGCGACGAGCGCGATCACGAGATTGCGGGTTTGTTTTTTCATGACTCGCTCCTGTTGAATCGGGTCGTAATACGGAAAACGTCCTTGCCGCATACATCCACACAGCGTCCGCAGGTGGTGCAGTCGGCATCCAGAATCAGGGGGTGGTCCTGCCCGGCCGCCTTGAGCGCGGGACGGATGACCTGCGGCTCGGGGCACACGGCGAAGCAGTCCATGCAGTCGTTGCAGGCGCTGCGCCTGGCGGCCGACACCTTGAGCACCGAAGCACGGCCGAGCAGCGCGTAGAAGGCGCCTTGCGGGCACAAGTGACCGCACCAGCCGCGCGGCGCAATCAGCAGGTCGTAAAAGAAGATGCCGCCGACGATGCCCCAGGCCAGACCGAAGCCGAAGATCAGCCCACGGTGGAACATCGACACCGGATTCACCCACTCCCACGCCAGCGAACCGGTTGCCGCCGCGATCACCAGCACGAACCCCAGCAGCCAGTAGCGCGTGCTCGCCGCAGGCGCCTTGCCGCCCTTGAGCCCCAGCCGGCGCCGCAGCCAGGCCGCAGCATCGGTGACGAGGTTCACCGGGCATACCCAGGAGCAGAACAGCCGCCCACCGAGGAGCAGGTAGAAGGCCAGCACGATGCCACCACCGAGCAAGGCCTCGCGATACGGCCACTGCCCCGCCGCCACCTGCTGCGCGATCAGGAAGGGATCGGTGAGCGGCAGCACGCCCAAGGTCAGGCTTGAGGCCAGGTTGCCCTTGACGATCCACCAGCCGAGCCAGGGCCCGACCAGAAACAGCGCAAGGATGCCGAACTGGGAAGCGCGCCGCAGCAGCAACCACTTGTGGGCTCCGAACCAACCCTTGGCCTCGATCGCTTCATGCCCTGGCCGCGCAACGACACCACGCATCGCCGCACCACGCACACTGGTGGGCGGCACCGTGCGCTCGGGCTTGCCGCCCGCCATCACGGAAGTCGTCTGCGTGCTCATGGCTTCCACCCCGAATCCAGTCCGCCGGGGGCCGTCGGTGCATACTCGGGCGTACGGGTCGGCGCTTCACCAGGACGCACACGGGTATCCCCAAAGGCCTTGTCCTCCAGGCCTCGCACAGGCAGCTCGATCTGGTCGCCGATGAGCGACTGCCCGGCCGCTTCCTTCTGTTCCCAGCCGCGCAGGTAATGGTCGGCTTTCGAACCTTGGGCGAGCTTGATCGGCAGCACCTTGATCGCCGACTCGCCCGGCAGCACGCAGGCCTGCTCGCATTTCCCGCAACCCGTGCAGTGATCCGAATGCACCGTGGGCAGCAACATGGCGTGACGGTCCGAGCGCGGGTTGTGCATGCGCTCGAGCGTGATCGCCTTGTCGATGACCGGGCACACGCGGTAGCACACATCGCAGCGCAGGCCGAGGAAGTTGAGGCAGTTCTCCTGGTCGATGAGCACGGCCAGTCCCATGCGCGCCTGCTCGATGTCGGTGAGCGCACGATCGAGCGCACCAGTCGGACAGGCAACCACGCAGGGAATGTCCTCGCACATCTCGCAGGGGATCCTGCGTGCTTCGAAGTAGGGCGTGCCGGTGGCGACACCGTCGCCCAGTTCGGCCAGCTTCAGGGTGTCGTAGGGGCAGTCGCGCACGCACAGGCCACAGCGCACACAGGCTGCCAGGAACTCGGGCTCGGGGAGTGCCCCGGGCGGACGGATGGCAGTGGCCGGCAACGCCGACGCCTGCTTCGCGTACATCCCGGCACCGAGCGCGAGCAGGCCGGCACCGCCTGCCACGCCCGCCGATTCCTTGAGGAACCTGCGGCGCGAGGACGGGACGGTGGCCCCTTTGCGCTCGGTGTTTTCCGTTTGCTTGCTCATTTCATTCGTGGATCCCCGCCCGCGCACGCCGCCCCCCGGTCGGTCGTGCGCAAGCCGGAGTCACGCCTCCATTTATCAGGCCTTGACCACCTTGACCGGGCACTTCTTGAAGTCGGTCTCTTTCGAGATCGGGCAGGTCGCGTCCAGGATCAGCTTGTTCACCAGGCGCCCTTCGTCAAAGAAGGGGATGAAGATGAGGCCGACCGGCGGCTTGTTGCGGCCACGCGTCTCGAGACGCGCCACTACTTCACCACGCTTGGAGACGATCTTCACCGCCATGCCACGTTGCAGGCCGCGCTTCTGGGCATCGTCCGGGTGCATGAAGACCTGCGCGTCCGGCACCGAGCGGTGCAGCTCGGGCACGCGGCGCGTCATCGAACCGGTATGCCAGTGCTCCAGCACACGGCCCGTGCACATCCACATGTCGTACTCGGCATCCGGCATCTCGGGCGGATCCTGGTAGGGCAGCGCGAACACGATCGCCCGCTTGTCCGGATAGCCGTAGAAGCTCCAACCCTCGCCTGCCTCGACGTAGGGGTCATAGCCTTCACGGTAGCGCCACAGGGTTTCCTTGCCCTCGACCACCGGCCAGCGGAAACCGCGGGAGCGGTGGTAGTCATCGAAGTCGGCCAGATCGTGCGCCTTGCCGCGCCCGAACACCGCGTATTCCTCGAACAGCCCCTTCTGCAGGTAGAAGCCCAGTTCCTTGGACTCGTCGTTCATGTAGCCATCCCACGCGTGGGCGTTGACCTTGGTGACTTCGTCGAGCGGGAACTTGTTGACCTGGCCGTTGGCGTAGAGCACGTCGTACAGGGTCTTGCCCTTGTACTCCGGCATCTTGTCGAGCAGCTCGGCCGGCCACACTTCCTCCATCTTGAAACGCTTGGAGAACTCGATGTACTGCCACAGATCGGACTTGGCCTCGCCGGGCGCGCTCACCTGCTGGCGCCAGAACTGGCTGCGGCGCTCGGCGTTGCCGAAGGCGCCTTCCTTCTCTGCCCACATCGCAGCCGGCAGGATGAGGTCGGCCGACAGCGCCGACACGGTCGGATAGACGTCGGAGACGACGACGAATGCTTCCGGATTGCGCCAGCCCGGATAGATCTCGTCATTGACGTTGGGCCCCGCCTGCATGTTGTTGGTGGTCGTGGTCCAGTAGCACTTGAGCGTGCCATCCTTGAGCGCGCGGCTCTGCGCCACGGCGTGCAGACCGACCCAGTCGGGGATGGTGCCCTCGGGCAGCTTCCAGACCTTCTCGGCGAAGGCGCGGTGCTTGGGATCGGTCACCACCATGTCCGCCGGCAGGCGGTGGGCGAAGGTGCCGACCTCGCGCGCGGTACCGCAGGCCGAAGGCTGGCCGGTGAGCGAGAACGGGCTGTTGCCCGGCTCCGAGATCTTGCCCACCAGCAGGTGGACGTTGTAGATCATGTTGTTCACCCAGGTGCCGCGGGTGTGCTGGTTGAAGCCCATGGTCCAGAACGAGGTGACCTTGCGATTCGGATCGGCATAGACCTCAGCCATGCGCTTGAGGTGGGCCTCGGGCACACCCGAGAGCTTGGAGGTCTTCTCCAGCGTGTACTCGGAGACGTAGGCGGCGAACTCCTCGAACGTCATGTCCTCGGACTTGCCCGGGTTGCCCTTGGGCTTGCCGTCGGCGCCGGGATAGCCGTTGTTGGTCGCATTCACCTCGAGCGCATGGTTGCCGCGCAGGCCGTAGCCGATGTCAGTCTCACCGCGCTTGAACTTGACGTGCTTGGCGACGAAGTCCTTGTTCACCGCACCGGTCGAGATGATGTGATGGCAGATGTAGTTCAGCATCGCCAGGTCGGTCTGCGGCTTGAAGATCATCGGGTTGTCGGCGAGCTCGTAGGAGCGATGCTCGAAGGTCGACAGCACGTGCACCTCACACCCCGGATGGGTCAGACGACGGTCGGTGATGCGGCTCCAGAGGATGGGGTGCATCTCGGCCATGTTCGCGCCCCAAAGCACGAAGGCGTCGGCGTTCTCGATGTCGTCATAGCAGCCCATCGGCTCGTCCATGCCGAAGGTGCGCATGAAGCCTGCCACCGCCGAAGCCATGCAATGGCGGGCATTGGGGTCGAGGTTATTGGTGCGGAAACCGGCCTTGTGCAGCTTGGCCGCGGCATAGCCTTCCCAGATCGTCCACTGGCCGGAGCCGAACATGCCGATCGAGCGCGGACCGTGTTCCTTGAGCGCGGCCTTCCACTTCTCGGCCATGATGTCGAAAGCCTGGTCCCAGCTGATCGGGGTGAACTCGCCGTTCTTGTCGTACTTGCCGCCGCGCATGCGCAGCAGCGGCTTGGTGAGGCGGTCCTCGCCGTACATGATCTTGGACAGGAAGTAGCCCTTGATGCAGTTCAGGCCGCGGTTGACGGGCGAGTCGGGGTCGCCCTGCGAGGCCACCACACGCCCGTTCTGCACACCCACCAGCACCGAGCAGCCGGTACCACAGAAGCGGCAGGCAGCCTTGTCCCAGCGCACATTGGTGCCTGCCGATGCGGCGCCCTGCGCCTGCGTGACCACGGGGATGCCGATACCGGCCGTAGCCGCGGCAGCCGCAACCGCATTGTTCTTGATGAATTCGCGTCGATTCATGCTCATTTCATGCCTCCGTTAATTCGAGACCATCATCGGTGTATTCATAGGCGATCGTCAGGCCCTGGACCTTCGGGGCAAGATTCACCGCAAGGATCGAGTCGGTGACCGACCAGCCCTCGCCGTCCTCGATCGTGACGACGATGCTGCCTTTTTCTTCCGAAGCGCCATGCAGCTCGACGCCGGGGATCTTGCGCAAGGCTTCCATCACCGTGGGGAAATCGGCGGGAAAAGCCCGCACGACCAGGCTTGCTATGTTCATTGTTCGCTCTCCATGGGCGTATCCAATCGTGATTCGATGGCGATCGCGCGCGTCGGGCAAGGGGCGAAGCAGGCGCCGCAGCCCGTACACGTCTGTACATCGAGCTGGGGACGCGACACGCCGCCGAGTTGCGGGCGAAAGCGGATTGCACCGACCGGGCAGGACTCACCGCAAACCCGGCACTCGACCCCTGCGGCGGCGATACACGCATCGCCGATGCGCGCGGCGAGCGCCCACGGCAACTCATGCGCATCGGTGCGCAACAGCGCACGGGGCTCGCACCGCGTGACGCATTCGGTACAGAAGCTGCACTCGCCCTTGCTGAAATCGACGCTCGGGAAGCCACCCTCCCCACGCACGAGAATCAGCGTCGGGCAGGCCTCGACACACGCGTCGCAGCGGGTGCAGCGGGAGATGAAATCATCCTCTGCAAGCGCCCACGGGGGGCGCTGTGCGGGCGCAACCTTGCGCATGCGGCCCCGCAGGAAACCCCTGCGGGAGAGAGTGACTGATTCCACTTCGCTGACCTGACCTTTTTATCGATTCCATTGGATACCTCCTGGACCGCATGGATCATTGACTACAGTCAAGTTGCGAGCGTCTCTCAGTTACGTATGTGCTCCACTGCCCACACCGCGGCTTCCACCCGCGAACGCAAGTCAAGCTTGCGCAGGACGTGTTTGACATGGACCTTGACAGTCCCTTCGGTGATGTCCAGTTCGCGTCCGATCTGCTTGTTGGACAAACCTGCGGCGATCTTCTCGAGGATACGGGTCTCCTGCTCGGTCAGACCTGCCGCCCCCACCGATTGCGGGCGGGTCTCGCTGCGCAGCGCAGCCGCAAGCAGGTGATTGAGCTGAGGCGGAATCACCACCCTGCCAGCCGCGACATCGGCCAGCGCTGCCATCATCGCCTCAGGCTCCATGTCCTTGAGCAGATAGCCGTCGACGCCCGCGCGCAACGCAGCGACGACATCCTCCCCGGCGTCCGAAACGGTGATCATGACGACCTTGCTTTCGATACGGGCGGTACGCAAGCCACGCAGCACTTCCAGGCCATTCATGCCACGCATGTTGAGATCGAGCAGGATCAGGTCAGGCTTGAGCTGGCGGGAAAGCGCGAGCCCCTCCTCCCCGTCCGCAGCCTCACCGGCAAGCACGAAACCGGGCACCATCTGCAGCAGCTGGCCCAATCCCTTGCGGAACAGAGGGTGGTCATCGACGATCAGGACGCGGTGGTGCTCATTCATGCGCGGCTTTCTCCGGCGTGGCTTCGCGCCTCTGCGGGCGCGGGGGGAACGACAGGCTCGGCAAGGCTGGCGGCCGCCTGGAAGCGCACCCGCAGACAGGTGCCGCCGTCGGCTTGGTCATCAAACGCAATACTGCCGCCAAGACTGCTGGCACGCTCGCGCATGATCGCCATGCCATGATGGTTATGCGCATCGGCCGGCGGCACGCCGAGGCCGACGCCGTCATCCATGACAGTCAGCTCCACCATCCCGTCGTCAGTACCGATCAGGCTGACCCGGGCCCTGCGAGCCTGGGCGTGACGCACCATGTTCGACAAGGCCTCGCGCGCGATCTGCAGCACATGCACTTCCTGGTTGGGACGCAGCGTACACTCCCCGAGCGCGACCTCCAGCTGCACCTCCACACCACCGCGTGCCCCGTACTCGCGCACGGCATCCGCGAGCAGGGTCTTCAGGTCGCCCGCAAGGCCGAGCCGGAACGAGACGAGCAGTTCGCGCAACTGCCGGTAGGCCGCGTTGATGCCTTCACGCAGATCGGCCAGTATGGGCTCGGCTTCGGCACGCCGCTGCGGATCGGCAAGCACGCCCTGCAGGAGACTGACCTGGATCTTCATGTAGGACAGCGCCTGGGCAAGCGAGTCATGAAGCTCGCGCGCAATCACCGAACGCTCCTCCTGCAGCGCCAGTAGGCGCTCCTGCTCGCTGCGCCGGCTCGCGCCGAGCGCCATGCCGATGTGGCGCGACAGCGCCTCCACCAGCTGACGCTGCCAGTCCTCGAGGCGGGCCCCATCGGGCAGCGAAAGGCGCAGCATGCCGTAGTGGTGCTCACGGTCGCGCAGCGGAAAGCGCAACAAGGCCGGGTGATGAAGCGCCACCCCAACGCCATCGGATGCCGCCCGACAGGCGCCACAGGCATCCTCGCCACGCTCGTTGCGGTCGGGACAGCCCCCCATCGAGGAAGCGATCACACTCGCGGGCCCACCGTGACGCGGCTCGATGCAGACAAAGCTGCCCTCCAGGCCCGCCACCCGATCGATGTCGCGCAGGGTCGCCTCATACGCCTCGGTGGCCGTTGGCGTCTGGTACAGGCGGGCAATGGCGTGGTACAGCAACTCCAGCGAGCGGTTGCTGCGCTGAAGTTCGGATGTCTTGTCGGCAACCCGCTGCTCCAGCGTGCGGTAGTGGCCGGCAAGCTCATCTGCCATCAGATTGAAAGCCAGACCGACGCGGCCGAGTTCGTCCTGGCCGGTGTAGCTCACACGCACCCCGAAATCGCCGCCGGCGATACGCCGCGCCGCATCGAGCAGCCCACGCAAGGGCGTCAGCAGCGCACGCTTGAGCAACAACAGCGCCACCACAACCACCAGCACGGTGAGCACAATCGCCCCTGCCAGGATCAGACGCAGGTCCTGGATGCGCTTCTCGGTATCGTGTTCGAGCACGGCGACCAGGGTATTGAGCTGGTCGACAAAGGCGTCGACCTCGGTCAGCAGGATCTCGACCTGCTCATTGGGCGGTGGTGGCGACTGGGCGCCAAGCGCCTCGATGCGCGGCTTGAGGCTCAAGTGCCAGGATGCGTGCACGCCGCGGTACGTGGCGGCAAACAACTCGCCGGGCGCACGCTCGACGAAGCGCAGCAGCGCAGGGTGCTCGAGATGGGTCTCGAAGTCCCTCACCGCCGCCTCGACCCGCTGCGACTCGGAACGCCCCGAGAGCGCGTCGACCGCGATCAGGTTGGCAAGGCGATGGGTGTAGCGGCGCAGGCTGCCGGCAACGTTGATCGCGCTCGCACTGCCGCGCGCACTCTCGACGACCAGCACCGAGGCGCTCATACCGGCAAGGGTGATCAGGGTGAGGGTGAGCATTGCCACCGATACCAGCAGCATGATCGAACGCCTTGCCAGCGGACGCAGGGTGGGAAAGTTCATCCTCAACCTCCGCTCAGGCAATCCCACGTCGGAAACGTGGACATACCCCTTTAACGCCAGGGTCAGGCAACTCGGAAGCACACATTCTTGCCACCCTATTCAAATCATGCACTTACACGCTTGGCGCATACCTCTTTGGAGGTATGCGCCAAGCCACACCGGGCGTCCGGCCCAGCGCTGGCAGGGCGTAAATCGGTGCACAAGTGTCTAGTGTACAGGTCTAGCGCCAGACACGGCGTCCGCAGGAGAACCGCATGAACCGCAGCAAGCCCCCCGTCGTCGATACAAGCAGCCTACTGAGCCGCTTCAGCCCTTTCAACATGCTCGACGACGCGGAGCGCAACCGTCTCCAGGCCGGCGCGCGGCCCATCCACGCGGCACGCGGCGAACTGCTCGTGCAGCAGGATGACTGTCCGCGCGGTGTCTACCTCGTCCTCTCCGGCCGGGTGAAGTGCTTCGTGCTCTCACCCTCGGGCGGCGAGAAAATCGTCAGCCTGGCGGAATCAGGCTGTTTCTTCGGCGAGGACGCAGCGATGCTCAACCGCCCGCACATCGTCAACGCTCAGGCCATGACGGCAACCGAGCTGCTGCTGGTTCCGACCACCCTCCTGCGCGAAGCCATGGTGAGTTCGACCGCATTCTCGGTGTCGATGGCGATGCGCCTGGCGATGGCGAACTACGACCTGATGTCGACCATGCAGGTACAGCTGCAGATGAGCGGCACGCAGCGCGTCGCGCACTACCTCACCCGCCTCGCGCCCGACGATGCCGAGCACTGTGAGATCCGCCTCGACATCGACAAGCAGACCATTGCGGCACAGCTCAACCTGACGCCCGAAACCCTGTCGCGCATCCTTTCGCAACTGACCCGCGACGGCATGATCCAGCCGCGCGGCCGGCGTGGCATGGTGTTGAACCGGGTCTCGGAACTGCGCAGCTGCGCAGCACACTGAGCGCACTGCACACACAGGCCCTCGACCAGGCCTTACTCGGCGCCTGTTGCGCCCCGGCCGTCCACCGGCTGCACACCGGCAAGATGAACCGGCACAGCGAGCCAGCGTGTGAGGATGCGCGCGACATCGGCATCGAACGCACGTGCGGTGCTCGCCGCCATGGCCGCCAACGAGGCCGCGTCCGGCACGCTGCCCAGGTGGCACCAGCGGTCGAAAAGATGGAACATCTCGCGCCCGCTGTGCGCATTGCTTTCCCGCACGAACACTGCGCCTGACCACGGCCACGGCTTCGGACCCAGAGCCGACAGAGCAGCGGCGAGGCGCCCATCATGCTCGTCAATCGACTCACGTCGTGCGCAGACGCCTGCACAACGGCGCCCTTGGTAAGCCGAGCACGGACCACTCCCACCCTCCAGCCCCAGCCGGCGCGGACACAGGCGATACAGCATCGCCAGTTCGCGCAGAAGGTTGTCCACCTCGCGCGCGTTGCGAAACACGCCATGCAGGCCCGTCCATTGCGCCGGATCGGTGCCAGCCACGGGCACGCGTTCATAGATCGGTGCCCGCCGGCGCCCCGTCAGCAGGCGCAAGGCAAAGACCGTGTCCGCCGGCTCCTGAGGTCGGTTGTAGGGTGGGCCAAAGCGGCGCAGTAGCGCCAGCTCCTGCAGTGAGGTGTCGAGCTCGCCCGCGGTCTCGACCCACTCCACCCGGCGCACCCTTGCTGCCAGCTCGGCGTCGCGCCCCTTGCGGGCCTGCGCGGCAAAATGCTCACGTACCCGCGCACGCAGGCTTTGCGCGCGGCCGACGTATAGCGGTCGAGTGTCGCGCGCACCAGCGGGCGGCTCGGGGGTATCGTGAAAAAGGTATAGCCCGGGCACGTCCGGCACCGCCTCCAGCAGCCCCTCGGGCAGGCCGGGGGCCTGGGCCGCTGCCTTCATCGCACGCTCGACGGCGCGCTCGAGCACCTCAGGAGCGAATGCGGCCCGGGCCTGGCACACGAACTGCCAGAGCGCCTGCACGTCGCCCATGGCGCGGTGACGGGCGTCACAGACAAGTTGATGGCGCTCTATCAGTGCATCGAGGCCGTGCCGATGATGCTCGGGGTATAGCGCGCGCGACAGCTTCACCGTACACAGCACCGGCGCATCGAAACGGCGTCCGATGCGGTCGAAGGCACTCTTGATGAAACCGAAGTCGAAGCGGGCGTTGTGGGCGACGAAGACGCAGTCGGCAAGCAGGGCTTCGACCTTGTCGGCGAGCGCTTCGAAGCTCGGCGCGTCGGCAACCATCTCATCGGAGATGCCGGTCACCTCGCGGATCAGCGGCGGAATCGGCTGACCGGGACAGACCAGGCTTTCCCAGCTTGCGACGACCTGCCCGTCCTCGATCCGCAGGATGGCGATCTCGGTGATGCGGTCGCGTACCGGATGGGCGCCGGTGCTCTCGACATCAATGAAGGCGAGGCGACGCGGCAGGCTCATGCGCGCGCGCCGCCTTCGCGCCGCCCTTGCGGCAAGGTGTTCAGGGCGTTACGGCTCAGTGGTTGCTGTCGTAGTAGTAGGGCTTGACCGGCACCTTGGCCTGCTCGAGCGCGCCCTGCGCACGGACGTCCTGCGGCTTGTCCCACCACAGCGCGCGGCCCTTCTGCTGTTCGGCCGCCTGCTCGGGATGCTGCGCAAGCCATTCGCGCATGAACTTGGTGTGATCGGATTCGTACATTGCCATGTCGGGTCCCGGCTGGATGCAATGAGGGTTGTCAGTCGCGCCTGCAGCGGCCCTGGCCGCAGCGCAAGCAAAGACACAAGGCCGGTATTCTAGCAGCGCGGCGGCCGTTCAGCTCGCCCGCCCGTCGCCCTTGGCCCGGCCAATGCGCACCACTTCCTGCACCCTGCGTACCCCGCGCATGACGCGCGCCAGGTGCATGCGGTCGCGCACCTGGACGGTGAAATTGAGCGCGGTGTAGTCGCCCTGCCCGCTTTCCATGCTGACGCTCTGGATATTGCAGTCTTCCTCGGCGATCGCGTTGGCGACACGGGCAAGCACGCCGCGAGCATTGCGCGTGAGCACGCGGATGCCGACATCGAACAGGCGATCATCGACAACGTGCTCCCACTCCACATCGACCCAGCGCCCGCGGTCGCCACGCAGCTTGCCCATCACTGCGCAGTCGTGCGTATGCACCTCGAGTCCCTGGCCCTTGCGCAAGGTACCGATGATCGGATCACCCGGAATCGGGTGGCAGCACCGCGCCAACTGGACCGCAACGCCCTCGGAGCCGCGGATGGTGATAGCGCCTGCCGGCTTGGGCTTGACCACGTCCGGGCGACCGGATTCGAGGTCCTGGGCCTCTGCCAGACGCCGCGCCACGATGATCGGCAAGCGCTTGCCCAGACCGAGATCGGAGAAGATGTCCTTCTTGCTGCGCACACCGCGGTCACGCAGGAAGCGGTCCCAGGCAAACGTGGAGATCTGCCCCAGGGTGAGCCCGTGCGGTCGCAAAGCCTGGTTGAGCAGGCGCTCGCCGAGCGCGACCGACTCGTCGAGCTGGGCGTTCTTGAGGAAGTGGCGGATCTGCGAGCGCGCCTTGCCGGTGCGGGCGTAGGACAACCAGGCGGGGTTGGGGTTGGCATGCGCGGCGGTGATGATCTCGACCTGGTCGCCGTTCTTGAGCTCGCTGCGCAGGGGCATCAGGTCGCCATTGATGCGGCAGGCCACGCAGCGGTTGCCAACGTCCGTATGCACCGCATAGGCGAAATCGACCGGCGTCGAGCCCTTGGGCATGGAGAAGATCTTGCCCTTGGGCGAGAACACGTAGACCTCACCCGGGAAAAGGTCGATCTTGACGTGCTCGAGGAACTCGGTGGCCTCGCCCGAGGTGGACTGGAGCTCGAGCAGGGACTGCAGCCATGAGTGCGTCTTCTGCTGGAGTTCGGACAGCGTGCGCTCGTCCTCCTTGTACAGCCAGTGGGAGGCCACGCCGGTCTCGGCGATGTGGTGCATCTCGCGAGTGCGGATCTGCACCTCGACCGGCATGCCGAAAGGGCCGATCAGCGTCGTGTGCAGGCTCTGGTAGCCATTGGCCTTGGGAATCGCCAGATAGTCCTTGAACTTGCCCGGCACCGGCTTGTACATCGAGTGCAGTGCGCCCAGCGCGAGGTAACAACTCGGTACGTCGCGCACGATGACGCGAAAGCCATAGATGTCGAGCACCTGCGAGAAGGACAGGTGCTTTTCCACCATCTTGCGGTAGATGCCGTAGAGATGCTTCTCGCGCCCCTGCACCTCTGCGCCGATGCCCCACTGCGGCAAGCGTTCCTCGATACTGGCGAGGATCTTGCCCACGACCTCGCGGCGGTTGCCACGCGCCGAGCGGATCGCCTTGGCAAGCACCTCGTAGCGCAGCGGATGCTTGTTGCGGAAGGACAGTTCCTGCAGCTCGCGATAGAGGTCGTTGAGGCCGAGCCGGTTGGCGATCGGCGCGTAGATCTCGAGCGTTTCGTTGGCGATGCGGCGGCGCTTGGCCGGACGCATGTGGTCCAGCGTGCGCATGTTGTGCAGGCGGTCGGCGAGCTTGATGAGGATGACGCGCAGGTCGCTCGCCATCGCCAGCAGCATCTTGCGGAAATTCTCGGCCTGCGCCTCTTCCTGCGAGCGGAACTCGATCTTGTCGAGCTTGGACAGGCCATCGACCAGCTCGGCGGACACCTTGCCGAAGCGCTCGGTCAGCTCCGCCTTCGTGATGTGGGTGTCCTCCATCACATCATGGAGGAGCGCGGCGATCAGCGCCTGGGCGTCAAGATGCCAGTCGGCGACGAGCGAGCAGACGGCAACCGGGTGGCTGACATAGGGCTCGCCACTGACGCGGAACTGCCCGGCATGGGCATCGGCCGAGAAATGGTAAGCCGCCTCGACCCGGCCGACGTCCTCGGGCTTGAGGTAGGCCTCGATCTTGGCCTTGAGTTGCTGGAAGTCGAGCGACAGCACGCTCGACACCGGCGGACGAAAGATCGGGCCGGGGGATTGCGCGGGCTGAGGGGGCGCGCCTACATGATTGGCTTGCATGCTTCACCCCCTGGCCCCGGGCTCAGGCCTGGCCGCGGTTGAGCATCTCGAGCCCGACCTTGCCCGCCGCCACTTCGCGCAGGGCAATCACGGTGGGCTTGTCGTTGTCACCCGGCTCGAGTTCGATCTGGGGCGTGCTGCCGATGGTGAGCTGGCGGGCACGATAGGTCGCAGCCAGGGTGAGCTGGAAGCGATTGGGGATGCGTTTCAGGCAATCTTCGACGGTGATGCGGGCCATGTTCAATCCTGTTCGAGAAAGGCGAAATATTCGGGATGCCGCAGGTGCTGATTGCCGCAGCGCAGGCGCGCTGCACGCACGACGGCGACGAGATCATCCAGCGCGGCACCGATTTCGTCGTTGATTATAACGTAGTCGAATTCGGCGACATGGCGCATTTCCCCGCGCGCACCCAGCAAGCGCCGGCTGATCACGTCGGGACTGTCGGTGCCGCGACCGACGAGACGCGCCTCGAGCGCCTCCATCGACGGCGGCAGGATGAAGACCCCGACCGCATCCGGAAAGTGCTTGCGCACCTGCTGCGCCCCCTGCCAGTCGATCTCGAGCAAGGTGTCGCGCCCAGCCTCGATCTGCTCCTTCAACCAGACCTTGGAAGTAGCGTAATAGTTGCCATGCACCTCGGCCCACTCGAGAAACTCGCCGCGATCGCGCAGGGCACGGAAGGTCGCCACATCGACGAAATGGTACTCGCGCCCATCCTGCTCGCCCGGGCGCGGGTCGCGCGTGGTGTAGGAGATCGACAGCTGCACGCGTGCATCGCGTTGCAGCAGGCCGCGCACCAGGGTGGTCTTGCCCGCGCCCGATGGCGCGGTGACGATGAAGAGGGTTCCGGGCATGCGAGGCGCTCCTTATTCGATGTTCTGCACTTGCTCGCGCATCTGCTCGATCAGCACCTTCATCTCCATGGCGATGGCGGTGATATCGGTGGCGGGCGACTTGGAGGCCAGGGTGTTGGCCTCGCGGTTGAGCTCCTGCATCAGGAAATCCAGGCGCTTGCCCGCAGCCCCGCCGGCCTTGAGGATGCGCTCGACCTCGTCGAGGTGGGTGACGAGCCGGGTGAGCTCCTCGGCCACGTCGATGCGCTGCGCGTAGAGCGCCACCTCCTGGCGGATGCGGTCCTCGTCAAGACTGACCACTGCGTCGCGCAGCTTGGTCGTGAGGCGCTCCTGGTATTCGGCAACAACGGCCGGCATGCGCGGGGTGGCGATGGTGACCAGTTCGCGCATGCGCACGACGCGCTCGCGGATCATGTCGGCAAGCTTGTCGCCTTCACGACGGCGGGTGGCGACGAGTTCGTCGAGCGCGGCGTTGGTGAGCTCGACGATCGCCGGCAGCATCTCGTCGAAGCCGAGACCGTCGTCAGCCAGCATGCCGGGCCAGCGCAGCAGCTCATTGACCGACAGCGGCGCGGCATCGGCAAAGCGCGCACGCAGCCCGGCCTGGGCGTCGGCAAGCTGATCGAGCAGTGCGGTGTTGAGCGCCAGGCTGCGCGCACCGCCATGGCCGGCCTGCAGGTTGAGCCGGCATTCGACCTTGCCACGGCCCAGGCGGGCGCTCAGGCGTTCGCGAATGGCGGGTTCGGCCGCACGCAGGTCATCGACGATACGAAAGCCGAGGTCGAGATAGCGCGAATTGACGCTGCGCAGTTCGAGGTGCAGACAAACGCTACCCAGGTCTCGCGTCTGTACCGCGAAACCCGTCATGCTGTGGATCATGTGGAGTCTCCGGGAACCCGGCGCGATCGATTACACTGCGGGTCCCACTCAGGAATGAAGCTGCAAAGAGCTGATTCTAGCGCCCACGAAGATGCCCTCTCAAGCCAACTTCGCGCTGCCACAGGGCTTTCAGCTCGACCAGTACCGTATCGAGCGGCAATTGTCGCTGGGCGGCTTCTCCATCGTGTACCTCGCTCATGACGAGGCCGGCATCCCGGTGGCGATCAAGGAGTACCTGCCCAATTCGCTCGCGCTGCGCAAGGAGGGCGAGATCGAACCGCAGGTCCCGGACGAGCACCGCGCCGCCTTCCGCTACGGCATGAAGTGCTTCTTCGAGGAAGGCCGCGCACTCGCCAAGCTGATGCACCCCAACGTGGTGCGCGTGCTCAACTTCTTCCGCGCCAACGGCACGGTGTACATGGTGATGCAATTCGAGCGCGGCCGCACGTTGCACGACTACATCCAGCGCCACCGCGGCGAGCTCAAGGAGCTGTTCATCCGCGCGGTGTTCGCCCGCATGCTCAACGGCCTGCGCGAAGTGCACGCCCACAAGCTGCTCCACCTCGACATCAAGCCGGCCAACATCTACCTGCGTGCCGACGGCACGCCCGTGCTGCTCGATTTCGGCGCGGCACGCCAAACCTTGATGGTGGGCCAACCGGTGCTCAAGCCGATGTACACGCCAGGCTATGCCGCACCGGAACAGTATGACAAGCGCGATCAGCTCGGCCCATGGACAGACATCTACAGCGTCGGCGCCAGCCTGTATGCCAGCGTCACCGGCAAGGCGCCGCCGCGTGCCGATGAACGCAGCACCAAGGACACCCTGCAGCCGGTCGCGAAGACCCATGCCGAACACTACGCGCCACAATTGCTCGAACTCGTGGACTGGTGCCTCAAGCTCGACCCGCTGGCCCGGCCGCAGAGCGTGTACAGCCTGCAGAAGGCGCTGATCCAGCGCGACACCGGGGCACAACCGTCCGCACGCTGGTTCTCCGACCTCGGCGGCAGGCTGAAGTCCTTCATCGGACGCAACTGAAGAGACTGCCCATGCGTTTCACGATCTACCAGGAAAGCCGCACCGGCAAGCGCAACGACAACCAGGACCGCATTGCGCACTGCTATTCGCGCGATGCCCTGCTCATGCTCGTCGCCGACGGCATGGGCGGCCACCTTCATGGCGAACTGGCCGCGCACATCGCCGCCCGCCACGTGGTCCAGGCGTTCCAGCGCGAGGCGCGCCCTGCCCTGCCCGACCCTGGCCTGTTCCTGTCGCGCGCACTCGCCGGTGCCCATCACGCCATCCTCGACGATGCGCTCGACCGCGCGCTGCCCGAGGCGCCGCGCACGACCATCGTCGCCTGCGTCATCCAGGACGGCGCTGCGCACTGGGCCCATGCCGGCGACTCGCGCCTGTACCTGCTGCGTCGCGGCCATGTGGTGACGCGCACGCGCGACCATTCGCGCACGCAACTGCTGGTCGACCAGGGTATCCTCACGCCCGCCGAGGCCGACAGCCACCCCGCTCGCAATCGACTCTACTCCTGCCTGGGAGGCAGCCACGCGCCGCAGATCGAGCATTCCGCCCGGACACCGCTGCGCGACGGCGACATCATCGCCCTGTGCAGCGACGGCGTGTGGGGCCCGGCGGGCGACGATGCGCTCGTCAGCGGACTCACCGGCGGCCCACTCAGCCGCTGCGTGCCCCAGCTCCTCAAGCAGGCAGAACTCACTGCCGGCAGCAGTGCCGACAACCTGTCCATCGTCGCCATGTGCTGGCATGCCGACAACGCCAGTCAGGCAACGATGGCCGACGCGATCTCCACACGGACGATGGCGCTCGACGACAACACCACCCGTCTCGACACCTCGAGCATGGGTGCGGACGCCTCCGGCGAGCTGGACAACGACGACGAGATCGAACGCGCGATCCGCGAGATCAACGACACCATCAAGAAACTCGACAAGCGATAGGAACCTCCATGCGACCCAGCAACCGCCAACCTGCCGAACTGCGCCCCGTGCGCCTCACCCGCGGCTTCACCCGCCATGCCGAAGGTTCGGTGCTGGTCGAGTTCGGCGACACCCGCGTGCTGTGCACGGCCAGCGTGGACGACAGCGTTCCCGGCTTCCTGCGCGGCAAGGGCCAGGGCTGGCTCACCGCCGAGTACGGCATGTTGCCGCGTGCCACCCACACCCGCAGCGCGCGCGAAGCCGCCAAGGGCAAGCAAAGTGGCCGCACACAGGAAATCCAGCGCCTGATCGGGCGCAGCCTGCGCGCCGTGGTCGACCTCACCGCCCTGGGCGAACGCCAGGTCGTGATCGACTGCGACGTGCTGCAGGCCGACGGCGGCACCCGCACCGCCGCCATCACCGGCGCCTGCGTCGCCGTGCATGACGCGCTCGTCGGCCTGGTTGCCGCTGGCAAGCTCGCCCGCAACCCGATGCGCGAGCTCGTCGCCGCCGTCTCGGTGGGCATCCACCAGGGCGTCCCGGTGCTCGACCTCGATTACGCCGAGGACTCCGACTGCGACACCGACATGAACGTGGTGATGACCGAAGGTGGTGGCCTGATCGAGGTGCAGGGCACGGCCGAAGGCGCAGCCTTCTCGCGCGCCGAACTCAACGCCCTGCTCGACCTCGCCGAACTCGGCGGCCGCCGCCTGTTCGAACTGCAACGCAATGCCATTCATGGAGCCTGAAGCATGAGCAAGCGACTCGTCCTCGCCAGCAACAACGTCAAGAAGGCCGCCGAAATGCAGGCCCTGCTCGCCCCGCTGGGGATCGAGGTGGTGCCGCAGTCGGTGTTCGGCGTCAGTGAAGCCGAGGAGCCCCACCCCACCTTCGTCGAGAATGCACTCGCCAAGGCCCGTCACGCGGCAGCGGCCACCGGCCTGCCGGCGGTCGCCGACGACTCCGGCCTGTGCGTGGAAGCGCTAGGCGGCGCACCGGGCGTGATCTCCGCACGCTTTGCCGGCGAGCCCAAGTCGGATGCACGCAACAACACCCTGCTGCTGGAAAAGCTCGCGCACCTCACCGAGCCCGCCCAGCGCGCAGCCTACTTCTACTCCACCGTGGTCCTGGTGCGTCACGCAGAGGACCCGCGCCCGCTGATCGCCGACGGCGAATGGCACGGCCAGATCCTCACCGCCGAGCGCGGCGCGGGCGGTTTCGGCTACGACCCGCTGTTCTGGCTGCCCGAGCTCGAACAGACCGCCGCCGAGCTCGAACCTGCGCTCAAGAATACCCTCAGCCACCGCGGCGCCGCCATGCGCCACCTGCTCGACCGCCTCAAGTACTACCCGCTGTGAGCAGCCGCCGCATCATCCCGCTGAGCCCGGTCACCCCCCCGGCGAAGCCCCTGCCGCTACCCGAGCGTCCGCAGCTCGAGGCACCTCCGCCGCTGTCGCTGTATGTGCATTTTCCCTGGTGCGTGAGGAAGTGCCCCTACTGCGACTTCAACTCGCACGCCCCGCGCGAGGGCGGCATCCCGGAGCAGGCCTGGCTCGATGCGGTACTCGCCGACCTCCAGCACGCACTGCCCCAGGTCTGGGGGCGGCGGGTACATAGCGTCTTCATCGGTGGCGGCACGCCCAGCCTGATGTCCGCGGCCACGCTCGACGGCCTGCTCACCGGCATCCGCATGCTGCTGCCGCTCGACCCGCTCGCCGAGGTCACGCTCGAAGCCAACCCGGGCACGGTGGAAGCCGGGCGCTTCCGCGACTACCGCGCTGCCGGCGTCAATCGAATCTCGCTCGGCATCCAGAGCTTCGACGACGCCATGCTGGCGAAGATCGGCCGCATCCACGGCGGCGATGAGGCGCGACGCGCGATCGACGCTGCGCGCACGCACTTCGAGCGCGTCAATCTCGACCTCATGTACGCCCTGCCAGGCCAGACCCTGGACATGGCGCTCGCCGACCTGGACACCGCAATCGGCTTCGGCGTGCAGCACCTGTCCTGCTACCACCTCACCCTCGAACCCAACACCCCCTTCGCCCACAACCCGCCGGCGCTGCCCGACGACGACACCGCCGCAGACATGCAGGAGGCGATCGAATCCCGCCTCGCCGCGGCCGGCTTCGCCCACTACGAGACCTCCGCCTTCGCCCGCCCGCACGAGCAGAGCCGTCACAACCTCAACTACTGGACCTTCGGCGACTACCTCGGCATCGGCCCCGGCGCCCACGGCAAGCTCTCCAGCCACGAAGGCATCCGCCGCGAGATGCGCCACAAGCACCCGGGGCGCTACCTCGAAGGCGCGGCACGCAACGACTTCATCCAGGAGGCGCGCGAGGTGTCGGTAGCCGAGCTGCCCTTCGAGTTCATGATGAACGCGCTGCGCCTCACCGAGGGTGTGCCGGCCAAGCTGTTCGCCGCACGCACCGGGGTGCCGATCGAGACGATCACCGACGAGCTGGCGCAGGCGCGCGAGCGCGGGCTGCTGGAGATGGCAGAGGGGCAATTGCGGCCGACGCTCCAGGGGCGGCGGTTCCTGAACGAGTTGCTGCAGGTGTTCTTGCGGGATTGAGGGTGCAAGCCCTCACGACCTTGAGGCTGAAGCGCGGCCGCATCGCTGAGCCAGTGGTCGAGGCTCACCAGTCTTGCCCTGATGCAGCGCCGGATACGGCTGCAAGCGCATTCCGATAGAATCCGGTCCACGCTGCCCGAGCCGTCGGGTCGCGCATCTACAGGAGAATCCAGCACATGTTCGATCAGGAAGACAGCGAGCTCAACGTCGTGATGGGCGTGGTGTTCGGCATCATCGCGCTGGTCATCGCCTTCGTCATCGGCCTGGCCGCCAACCAGCTGGGCGGAAAGCAGGCGGCGCCGGCGCTTGCAGCGCACGGTGCAGGTGAGGTCGCCTTCGTGGACGTCGCCGAAGTCGGCGAACCGCTGGTGAAGATCTACTTCGAGCTCGGCCAGGCCGCGCTGCCGGCGACCGCCGACGAGCAGATCGCCACCGTCGCCTCGGCACTGGCAGCCACACCAACGGCCAGCGCGCTGTTGTCCGGCTACCACGATGAGACCGGCGGCGCAGCGGTCAACGCCGAAGTGGCGAAGAACCGCGCCCTGTCGGTGCGCGACGCCCTCGTCGCCGCCGGCGTGCCCACCGAGCGCGTGCTGATGCGCCGCCCCGCCGTCACCCTCGGCGGCAGCGACGCCGCGGAGGCGCGCAGGGTCGAGGTACGGGTGCAGTAAGCGCACCACGGCACGCGAACAAGACTCGAAAGCGGGGCATGCCCGGCTTTTTCGCACAAGAGAGGAACGGCGCTATGAAGCGACTCGATGGCAAGACCGCCTTGGTGACCGGCGCCGCGCGCGGCATCGGGGCAGCGATTGCCACGACCTTTGTTGAAAATGGCGCCTTCGTCTATCTGAGCGACATCAACGAAGAGATGGGCCAGGCGCTTGCCGCCGCCCTGGGTGCCAATGCGCGCTACCTACACCTCGACGTGCGCGAAGAACCCCATTGGCAGGCGGCCATGGCGCAGATCCTTGGCGAAGCTGCGGGCCTGAACGTCCTGGTCAACAACGCAGGGATCACCGGATTCGAGGACGGTTGCCTGGTGCACGACCCCGAACATGCCTCGCTCGCGGATTGGCATGCCGTGCATCGCACGAATCTGGACGGTGTGTTTCTCGGCTGCAAGCACGCCATTCAGGCGATGCGCCAATCGGCAAGCACGGGCTCGATCATCAATGTGTCCTCGCGCTCCGGCCTGGTCGGCATCCCCGGCGCCGCGGCCTATGCCTCGTCAAAGGCCGCCGTGCGCAACCATACGAAGACCGTGGCGCTCTACTGCGCCGAGCAGGGCTTGCCGGTCCGGTGCAACTCGATCCACCCCGCCGCCGTGCTGACACCCATGTGGGAACCGCTCCTGGGCGAGGGTCCGGAGCGCGAGATCAGAATGCGCGAGTTCGTCCAGGATTGCCCCCTGCGACGCTTCGGGCGGCCGGAGGAGGTCGCCGCCGTAGCCGTGATGCTCGCCTCCGACGAGGCCGCCTACATGAACGGGGCGGAACTCAACATCGATGGCGGCATCCTCGCTGGCGCCGTTGCGGCACCTGCATCTTCTCGGCAGTAGCCTGACTACGTCGGGTGGTGGGTAAAGCGGCCTGCCGAGTTGCTTCTCCACTGCCTCGCGCTCGCGATGCGGCACATGGCACGTCTCGGTCATCAGCCCGCGCCCCGCGCAGTCCTCACGAAGAACCCGAGGGCCACAGGCCGAGCAGCAGGTGCTCTTGCCAAGCGGGCGCAGCGCTTGTTCAAGCTTGGGGAGAGCCTGGACGATGGCGTCGTGCGTGCCGCCGCAGCGCTCGCAGGTCTCCCCTTCCGGCGTCACGAGTCGCTGCCAAAGGATGTTCAGGATCTTCATGGTGATCGGGATCGCTGAAGGGCGGACGGTGGCGGACAACGAGATGTCTAGATGATCGGAGTCGGCAGCTTGCACCCCGGAAGCGACATTCGTCATCTCGATGGTGCAGCGGCGGGTTTCTGAGCGGAGACGACCTTCAAAACAAGGCGCAATCGCGCGGCTGTGCTCGCCCAGGTTCTATGTTCAGCGGTAGGCACTGCCAGACTCACAACTCGCCGTGATGACTGAGGTAACGCCGGATTGCGTGAACGACCTCATCGCCGCTTGCATGGGCCCCCACTTCGATCCCGAGCGCCCGCGCAAGCTCACGTGCCTTCGATAGGTTCAGGTGTGCTCCTCCCCGCTCGGCTGCCTTGACCAATTCTCGCGCCCGCTCGAGATCTTCGGCCGACTGCCGCTTGAATTGACTCAGGATCCAGTTGAGCATTTCGCAGAGGCCATTTCGGAGACGACACGATGAGATGGACCACAGACTGCCGGACAGCAGTCACCAGCGGCTTGGCCGGCTAGCGTCTGCGCCCACTGGCCGCAAACGCCTCCACCTTCTTGGTGGGCCCGGAGACGATCAGCAGATCGCCGGGCAGCACGACACTGCTGGGCTTGCCGTGTTGGAAGTCCTCGTGCGCGCGCTTGATGCCGACCACCGTGACGCCGAAGCGCTCGCGCACCAGGGACTCGGCGAGCGAGAGGTCGTGCGTCGCTGGCGGCGCCTGGATCTTCGCGATCGCAAAGCCGTCGTCGAATTCAATGTAGTCCATCATTCGCCCGCTGATGAGGTGGGCGACGCGCTCACCCATGTCGGCCTCGGGGTAGACGACGTGATGCGCACCGATGCGCTCGGCGATCTTGCCGTGCTCGGGCGTCATGGCCTTGACCCAAATATCCGGTATCTCCAGCTCGGTCAGCGCCATCACAGTCATCAGACTCGCCGCCAGATCGCCA
Source organism: Thauera mechernichensis (assembly GCF_029588855.1). Lineage (NCBI taxonomy): Bacteria > Pseudomonadati > Pseudomonadota > Betaproteobacteria > Rhodocyclales > Zoogloeaceae > Thauera > Thauera mechernichensis. The sequence goes on from NZ_JARQZE010000006.1 coordinate 82,407, forward strand.
CCGATACCCACGATGGCGTGCGAGAAGTCCGCCACTCCGAGTTGGCGCATGGTCATCGCGTTGGTCGAATCGGCCTGGACTGCGTGGGTCAGCAGGTCCGCCCACGCATGCACCGGTTCGGCATCACGATCGATCCCCATCACGTCGTGCCCGAGTTGCATCAGGGAGTCGGCCACGGCGCCACCAAAGCGCCCCAGACCGATCACGACCACACTGTCGCCCTTCGAGAAGGCGAACTGCTCTGTAAATAGCCTAGCCAACAACGGGATGCTCCTCTGGATAGCGGAAGGGCATGCGATGCTCGCCCAGCGCGAGCGATGCCGCCAATGTGATCGTTCCAACCCGGCCGACGTACATCAGCAGGACCAGCATCAGCTGTGCCGATTCGGGCAGCTCAGCGGTGATGCCGGTGGACAGGCCCACGGTTGCAAACGCCGAGATCACCTCGAAGATGACCTTGTCGGTCGCGATGTCGGTCGTGTGGAGGATAAACACCGTACCCAGCACGATCACCGCGCTGCTGAGAACAAGTACGGTGATGGCCTGGCGCTGGGCCGAATGGCTGATACGCCGACCGAAAGCCTCCGTATCCATCCGCCCCCGGATCTCGGCGATCACAAGCATCACCAGGATCATCGCCGTACCCACCTTGACACCACCAGCCGTTCCGGCACTGCCGCCGCCGATGAACATCAGGAAGTAGTGCACCCCGAGGCTCTCGTGCGTCAGCCCGCCGATATCGATCGAATTGAATCCGGCCGTGCGTGCCGACACCGACGCGAAGATCGCCGACAGCAACTTGTCCCCGGTGGCCATTGGACCGAGCGTGCGCGGATTGGACCACTCGAAGCCAAGCAGCAGGATCGTACCGCCCACCAACAGCACGGCCGTGCCCACGAGCGTGAGCTTGGTATGCACCGACCAATGGTGCGGGGTCGTAAACTTCCTGCGCAGATCATTAAGGACAGGAAAACCCAAACCACCGACAACAATCGCAAACATGATGGGGGCGAGGATCGCGCCGTCGCTCGCGTAGCGCATCAGGCCGTCAGCGTGGATCGAAAACCCCGCGTTGTTGAAGGCAGACACGGCGTGGAAGAGGCCGCTCCAAGCAGCATCGGCCCAGTCCAACTCATAGCCGATACGCAAACGCAGCAATAACGCCAGTGCGACGATCAGCTCGACGATCAAGGTCACGACAAGCACGAGTTTGGCCACACTGGTGACGTCACCGATACCGACGGCGTGTGTTTCGGCTTGCGCCGTTAACCGTGTGCGCAAGCGCAAGGAGCGGTTGACCATGAGCCCGAGCAGCGTGGCGACCGTCATCATGCCGAAGCCCCCGACCTGGAACAGCGCCATGATCACCCACTGCCCGAACGACGACCAGTAAGTGCCCGTATCCACCGTCACCAGGCCGGTCACGCACACAGCCGATACCGAGGTGAACAGCGCGGTAAGCCAAGGCGTGGCGACGGCATCTGCGCGAGCGATCGGCAACATGAGCAACGCGGTTCCGATCAGGATCGTGATCAGGAACGCGAGCGGAACGACACGTGCCGGGTGCTGGACCTCACGAATCTTCAATTCGCACCATCCTTCGAGTCATGCTGCGGCGCGGAAAAAAACGCACATCGGGTGCGAATCATACGCCCGGCGGGTGGGAATTGCCCGGGTCAAAACCTTGTCGCCGCTAAACATGAAGCAGTGGATGGTCATGCATAGGCCGCACTCTCGGTTAGTTGAGGTCGTATGTGCGACAGGCCTCCGCGCTGTTCATCCCGAGGCAAACCGGCTCTCCGGCAAGTTCGTGGTCGAAGCTGCCACTCTGGCTGCAGGAATGCGTGGGACTCGAGAGGCCGCTTGTGGCCGAATGTGTGGGTCCGCGTTGAGCGCGTCCCAGTTCTACCTTTTGTTTTTCGCCCGAATATAGAGCATCTTACTTGTCCCACCCGGCGCAGCCCTGCTTCCGAGCTCCCGCGCGATGTGCAAGGCTTCGCCCTGCCACCCCGATTCTCTGGCGGCACCCCGGCATCCCGCAGTTGTTGCAGCGCCCCGAGGGGCGGGCGCAGCTGGAAGGCTTCAGCGCGCGGCGGCCTGGAGCCTCGCCTACCGCCCCACCCAGCCGCCACAGACCGGAAACACCTGGCCGACGAAACAGTCCGCGGCCGGGCTGCACAGGTAGGCCGCGAACAGCGCGTCCTCGCGCGCAGACACCAGACGTCCCAGCGGCACCTCGCGGGCCAGCCGCTCCTGGAAGCGCGGGTTGGCCTGCACCTCGGGCGGGAAGTAGGTCGGGTTGTCGACGAAGTTCTGCGCGACGGCATTGACCTGCACGTTGTGCGCGGCCAGTTCCACGCCGATCGCCTGCACATAGGCCAGTTGCGCGCCGCGCGCGGCACTGTAGGTGGAGGCGCGCTTCATGCCGCGCAGGGCCGAGGCGCTGCCCATGAGCAGGATCTTGCCCGCACGGCGCTCGACCATGGCCGGCGCAGCGGCGCGCACCAGGCGTGGCAGCGGGTCGACCAGCGCAGCGAAGACGTCGCGCCATTCGGCATCGGTGACCTCGATCGCGGCGGTCGATGGGGCCTTGATGGCCAGGTTGGCGACCACGACGTCGATGTGCCCGGCCGCGCGCACCACGCGCTCGGCCGCATCGACCACGGCAAGATCATCGGCGCTGGCGACGACCTCCGCGCCCTGCTCGGCGAAGACTTCGCACAGCACGGGGCCCATGAAGGCATCGGCCTGGGTGATGAGGACGCGCTTGCCGGCGAGTGCGTTTTCCATGATCTGTTTCCCCCGCGTGGTTACAGCGCCGGCAAATTCGGGCTGCGTCCCCTTACTTATAGCAAGCAGACGCGCGCTCGGCTTGCGCTCGCGGCGGGCAGCGAAGCGCGCGAATCGGCACCATCGGGGAGAAACGGGCCGGTTCGGCTACGGCTCAGGGCAGCGCGCTGAGGAAGGACCTCACCATGGCAACGACTTCCGCCTCGCGCTCGCGATGCGGCACATGGCGCGTCTCGGCCATCAGCGCCAGCTGCGCCGGGCCGGCGCTGAGCTCGGCAATCAGCGCCGGATGCGCTGGGGAGCCGTACTCGTCGTCGATGCCGTGGATCACCAGGCTCGGACACTTGACCTCGGGCAGCACGACGCGCAACGACCAGGCCGCGAAGTCCGGGTGCAGCCAGGAGCCGATCCAGGCGTCGAGCACCCAGCGCGCCTTGTCACCGTGGTAGCGCGCGAGACGCTCGACCTGGCCGGGGTCCTTGAACAGCTCGCGCGCGTCCTCGATCCCCGCGACGGTGCGGTCCTCGACAAAGGCCTGGGCGGATTCGGTGATCAGCGCCGCACACGCTGTGGCGTGACGCGCAGCGCAGTTCACCGCCATGCCGCCGCCCACGCTGTGGCCGAAGACGATGAAGCGCGCGAGATCGAGCTGGTCGATGACGGCGACGAAATCGGCTTCGGCCTCACTGGCGATGAAGTCCTGCGCCAGCCTGCCCGGATGCGGGTCGGAGCGGCCGAAACCGAGGCGGTCATAGGCGAACACCTGGCGGCCAGTGGCCTTGCACAGCTCGGCAGGAAAGCCGCGCCACAGCTCGACGCTGCCGAGCGAGTCGTGCAACAGCACGATCGGCGCCCGCGCCGAAGGCTCGGTAGGCATCCAGCGGCGCACGAAGAGGCGGCCCTGGCGGCCGTCGACCCAGGCGTCCTGGCTCGTTGTGTGTTGTGGTTTCGCGTTCAAGCGGGAGTCCAGACAGGGAAGGTCAGCGTTGCGGGTCGGCGCGATTGCCCTCGTCCATGCGGCGGATCGCCTGCTCGCCCTGGCTGGCGAGCGCGGCGAGGCGGTCGATCTGGGCGTCGAGCCTGGGCAGGGCCTCTTGGCGGTAGCGCGACAGGTCGTCGATGGCGCCAATGACGTCGGCAAAGGCCTGCTCGAGCTGACCCATGTCGAGCATGGTCGAAGCGGCACGCTTCTGGATGTCCACGCCCTGGGTGCGCAGCGCCTGGGCGGTGCCGGCAATGAGTGCAGAGGTCGTGTCGTTGAGCGCTGCGACGCGGTCGAGCACCAGGCGCTGGTTGGCGAGGCCCAGCGCCACCGTGACGGCGACGTTGAGCGCCGACACCGTGACGTTGATTGCGCGGTCCACGCCACGGATCAGCTCGCGATTATTGCGGATCACCACCTCGAGCGCGAGCACGCCCTGCTGGCTCACCGCCACCTGTTGCTGCAGGTCGATGATGCGCTGGCGCAGCGGGAACAGGAGCTCCTCCTCGACGAAGGCGCGGCGCGCTGCGGGCAGGCCGGTGGCCGCGGCCTCGCGGGCGAGGCGGCGGTCGATCATGCGGCCGAGTTCGACCTGGCGCTCGAGCTGGGCGAGGATGGCGCGCAGGGACTGCTGGTCGTCGGCCAGGGTGAGATTGTCGCGGCGCAGCATGTCGGCACCGGCCTGCAGGTCGCGGATGATGGCGTCGAGTGCATCCTGTGCCTTCTCGTACTTCTGGAAGTAGCGCTGCATCGGCTTGCCGACGCCGGGGATGAAGGACAGCGCACGCGACAGGCCGTCGCCACTCAGCGTCTGGCGCGCAGGGTCGAGGTCCTGCATCTTGTCGCGCAAGGCCATCAGGGCCTGGGCCACCGGGCCGCCTTCGTCGCCCTGATGGGCAAGCTTGCGGATCGGCGCCTGCAGCATCTCGCTGCGCCAGGCGGCCTGGCGCTGCAACTCGACGCCCATGGTGTCGACCGCCTCGCGCTGGCGCTGCAGCTCGGCCTCGTCGACGGCGAGGACATCGCGCACGAAGGCGTCGGCGGTGGCGGCGAGTTGGGCGTCTTCGGGCGCCTCCGCAGGCTGGGGCGGCACCGCTTCGCGCGCGATGTCCTCGATCGGGGGCAGTGACAGGCTCATTGCAACACTCCTCGGTTCAGGGCTGGCGACCGTACAGACCGGCACGCTCGGCAAAGCGGCGCAGCTCTTGCAACGCCTGCTCCATGTTGCCCGCACTGCCGGACTGTGTGCGGCCAGTGTCGATGCGGGCGACCGCGACCGCAACATGGTCGAGCGCGGTGAGCGCGGCCTCATTGCCGGCGGCAATCTCGGCCAGCCGGCGCTCGGTCTCATCGGCAATCGCCAGCCGGCGCTGCAGCGCTTCGCGCTCGGTGGGATTGAGGCGCGCGGGGGCGCGCTCGAGGCGCTCGCGCACGAAATCGGCATCCAGGCCGGCGCTGCCGTGCACCAGCTCGACCATCGCACCCAGCCCGGCGCTGGCCTCGCGACCTACCTCGGCGACCAGGCCACGGGCGCGCTCGTAGGTGAGCTCGCGCGTATCGAACTTGTCGTCCAGCACGGCGAGCGCGCGCTGGTAGCGGGTGAACAGGCGGTCGGCCTGCACGGCGAGGTCGGGGCGGCGCAGGCCGACAAGCTCGCGCTTGACCTCCCACAGCTGCAGCACCACCGCATCGGCGTTAGTAGGCGCGAGGGCGGGATCGAGGGTAAGCAGGTCGCGCTCGCGGTGCGCCTGGGCCAGTTCGTCGCGCTGGCGCTCCCGGATAGCGGCACGTTCGCGCCCCGCCCGTGCCGCACGCCAGCGCCACCAGCGCCGCTCAAGGAAAAGCGCTGTCGGCACCGCGACCAGACCGGCGAGCCAGCCGCCCAGGCTGGCACCGAACCCACCCCACAGCGAGGTCAGGAACAACAGCATCGCCAGCGCAGGCATCGCCACCGCGTAACGCAGGATCACCTGCCAGCGCGTGGCAAGCTCTTCCGGCACGGCCAGGCGCGGATCGTACAGCCCGGCCACGAACCAGGGCACGAAGGTGACGAACAGGCCAAAGGCGAAGCCCTGCAGGAATTCGAACATCGATGCCTCCGCTTCCCGGCGCCCGGGTGCCCTCAGGTCGGTCCGTTCTTCGCCTCGGCGGGCGAGGCGCCCTGATCCGAGCGTTCGTTGTGGCGCCTGGCGATGGCCGTCTTCCGTCGCCCGCTCAGCCGCGCAAGGCGGGGTTGAGCGTATACGTGCCTGTCAGCTTCGCCTCGGCGAGCACATGGCCAGCAATCGCCGCACGCACGTCCTGGCCCGTGAAGCGCCCATCCACGGCACAACGCGGCACGTCCAGCGCGTAGAGCGTGAACACGTAGTGGTGGATGATCTCGTCGTTCCACGGCGGACAAGGGCCGTCATAGCCGTGGTAGTCGCCCTTCATCGCCTCGTCACCGGCAAACCAGGCGGTGTAGTCATTGACGCCGTGGCGTGCGCCGAGCGCAGTCTCGGGCCCGGGCTTGCCGCCGGGCGTGACCTCGCCCGAGAAATGGCCGGCGTCGATCGCGCGCAGGTCGGCGGGCAGGTCGACCACCACCCAGTGGAAGAAATCGACACGCGGCAGGCTGGCGGGCACGCTGCGCCCCTCCTGATTCACGTCGTCACCCTTGCTGGGCACATCGGGGTCGTGGCAGATCAGCACGAAGGACTGCGTACCCGCCGGCACCTCTGCCCACGACAGCTGCGGATTGCGGTTGCCGCCCAGGCAGACGTGACCTTCGTCGGCCGGAATGCAGAACGCGAACTCGCCCGGGATGGGGGCGCCGTCGGTGAAGCTCTGGCTGCTGAGTTTCAAGGCTGTCTCCTCGCTGGTTGAAGCTTGTTGGGAAGGCTGTTCGGCATCGCAGGCGCGCACATCACGGGGCCGCGCCTCAGGGCGCCTCGCACAGGCAGTGCAGGTACATGTGCTGAGGATCGTTCCAGCGCAGCAGTTCGCCCGCCGCGGTCTGCATCTCGTCGATGACGAGCGCGAGCGCCCCCGGACGCGAGCCACCGCCCAACTGCAGGCCAAGTTCGATGCCAAGCTCCTCGCCAGCACGCATCAGGCGGCGCAGCAGGCGCTGCTCGAAGGATTCGCGGGCCTCGGGCCACACCACCTCGTAACGCTCGATGCCTGCACGCCGCGCTGCCGCATCGACCGCCGCCTGCAGGCCACCGAGCTGGTCGACGAGGCCAAGCTCGGCCGCCGCTGCACCCGTCCACACCCGGCCACGCGCGACCGCATCGACTTCGTCGGGGGTCATGCCACGCGCCCGCGCGACCGTCTCCAGGAAGCGGCGGTAGCCGTGCTCGATGCTGAGCTGCATCGCATCGGCTGCCACCGGATCGAGCGGCCGGCGCGGGTCGAGGGCGCCAGCCAGCGGCGCGGTGGCCACGCCATCGACGCCGATACCCAGGCGGCGCAGCGGCTCCGCAAACTCGGGGAACATGCCGAAGATGCCGATCGAACCGGTCACGGTGGCCGGCGCCGCCCAGATTTCGTCGGCCCCGGCCGCAATCCAGTAGCCGCCCGAGGCGGCGACCGAACTCATCGAGGCGATCACCGGCTTGCCCGCCTGACGGGTGAGCTCGAGCTCGTGGCGAATGAGCTCGGACGCCCAGGCGCTGCCGCCGGGGCTGTCGATGCGCATCACCAGGGCCTTGATGCTGTCGTCCTCGCGCACCGAGCGGATCAGGCGCGCAAAGGTGTCGCCAGCCACGACGCCGGAAGGCTCCATGCCATCGACGATGGTGCCCTGGGCGACGATGACGGCGATGCGCTCGTCCGCGCTGTCTGCCTCCCGGCCGACCAGTGCCAGGTAGCGGCCGACGCCGATGCGGCGGATGTCATCATTGTCGGGATCCTTGCCGACCCGTTCGATGAGGCGGGCGCGCCATTCGTCGCGGGTGCTGAAACGATCGACCAGCCCGGCAGCCAAAGCCGCCTGCGCCGCATCACCGGCGCTCGCAGCGAGCGCGTCGCGGATACCGTTTACATGCGCGTCGACCGCCTCAGGGCTCAGCTTACGGCTGGCGGCAATGTCGTCGCGCATCACCTGCCACAGGCCTTGCAGCAGATCGCGCGAGGACTCGCGATCCTCATCGGACATGTCGCTGCGGGTGAAGGGCTCGGAGAAGGACTTGTACTCGCCGACGCGGAACACATGCACCTTCACGCCGAGGCGATCAAGCGCGTCCTTGAAATAGGTGCCGTAGCGCGCCAGGCCGCGCAGCAGCACGAAACCGTCCGCCGACAGGTGCAGTTCGTCGGCCACCGACGCAAGGTAGTACTGCGACTGGGTGAAGCGTTCGCCGCGCGCCAGCACGGGCTTGCCCGAGGTCTTGAAGTCCTCGATGGCGGCACGAAGCTCGGCGAGCTTGGACAGGCCACCACCAACCAGTTCGTCGGTCTCGATCACCAGCGCGGCAATGCGCTTGTCGTCGCGGGCCGCCTTCACCGCCTCGACCAGGTCGGCAAGCCGCATCTGGCCGGCCGGCGCGCCGCCAGCGCGCAGCAGCGCGAGCGGCGGCTCGAGCGCGGCCTGCTCGACGATCATCCCCACCGGACGCAGTACCAGCGCAGAGCCCTCCCGCACCGCCGGCTCGGGGCGCAGGAAAAAGGCGACGAGGGCGCCGATGCCGAAGATCATCAGCGCATAGAAGGCGCCGCGCACGACGAGGTCGAGCAGGCGCACGAACATGCGCAGCATGTTGAAGAGAAAGCGGAACAGGCCTCGTATCACGCCTTGGGGTCCTTGCTCGGATGGGTCGGTCGGGCTGCGTCGGTGGGGGCAGGATCAGTCGCTACGACGGCGATACACCAGGTCCCACACGCCGTGTCCCAGCCTGAGACCACGGTTTTCGAATTTCGTCAGCGGGCGATAGTCGGGTCGCGGCGCGAAACCGTCGGCGGTGTTCTGCAGCAGGGGTTCGGCCGAGATGATCTCGAGCATCCAGTGCGCGTAGTCCTCCCAGTCGGTGGCGCAGTGGAAGTAGCCGCCTGGAGCGAGCTTCTGCGCCACCAGGGCGACGAAGTCCGGCTGCACGATGCGACGCTTGAAATGCCGCTTCTTGCGCCAGGGGTCGGGGAAAAACAGATGCACACCCGCGAGCGCGCCGTCGGCGATCATGTCGCGCATGACCTCGACCGCATCGTGCTGCATGATGCGCAGATTGCCCAGGTTGCCCTCGGCGATCAGCTTGCACAGCGCACCCACGCCTGGGGTATGGACTTCGATGCCGAGGAAATCGCGCTCGGGCATCGCCGCCGCGATGCGCGCCGTGGTCTCGCCCATGCCGAAGCCGATCTCGAGGATCTTCGGCGCCTGGCGTCCAAAGGCCGCATCCAGATCGAGCGGCCCGACGCGGTAGTCGATACCCACCTTGGGCAGCACCTCGTCGAGGTAGCGCTGCTGCGCCTCGGACATGCGCCCCTGGCGCAGCACGAAGCTGCGGATGCTGCGGCTGGAGAAGCGGTGCTCGGGGCTGTCGCGGCCGATGATCTCGACCTGCGCGTTGTGCGTCTCGCTCATGAACCGATCAGCCCCTGGGTCGGCGAGCTCGGGTCGGCCGAGTAGAACTTGCGTGGCATGCGCCCGGCGAGGAAGGCCTCGCGTCCGGCCTCGACCGCCTTCTTCATCGCGCTCGCCATCAGCACCGGGCGGCCGGCGGCGGCGATCGCAGTGTTCATCAGCACGCCGTCGCAGCCAAGCTCCATGGCGATCGCCGCATCCGACGCGGTACCCACGCCAGCATCGACCAGCACCGGCACCTTGGCGTTGTCGATGATCAGGCGCAGGTTCCAGGGGTTGAGGATGCCCATGCCGGAGCCGATCAGCGAAGCCAGCGGCATGATTGCGCAGCAGCCGATGTCTTCCAGCATCTTCGCCTGGATGGGGTCGTCGGCGCAGTACACCATGACGTCGAAGCCATCCTTGACCAGGGTCTCGGCGGCTTTCAGCGTCTCGGGCATGTTGGGGAACAGGTTCTTGGGGTCGCCAAGCACCTCGAGCTTCACCAGGGCATGGCCGTCCAGCAGCTCGCGCGCCAGTCGCAGCGTGCGCACCGCGTCGTCGGCGGTGTAGCAGCCGGCGGTGTTCGGGAGGATGGTGAACTTCTCCGGCGGCAGCACGTCGAGCAGATTGGGTTCGCCCGGGTTCTGGCCGATATTTGTGCGGCGGATGGCGACGGTGACGATGTCGGCGCCGCTGGCGTCGATGGCTTCGCGCGTCTCGGCAAAGTCCTTGTACTTGCCGGTGCCGACGAGCAAGCGCGAACCGTAGGCCTTGCCGGCGATGACCAAGGGGTCGTTCATGATGGTATGAGCCTGTGCTGTTCCGTATTGTGGGGATGCGCGCGAGTGGCGCGCCTGGATCTTGTCGTGATCGCCGCGCCGGGCTCAGCCGCCGCCGACCGCGACGACAATTTCGAGCCTGTCGCCGTCGGCGAGTTTCACCTCTGCGTGACGAGCCTTGGGCACGATCTCGCCGTTGCGCTCGACCGCGAGGCGCTTGCCGGCGAGCCCGCGGGCCTCGAGCAGGGTGAGCACGGTGAGATCGGGAGCCAGCATCTCGGGCTGGCCGTTGAGGATGACCTGGATCATGGTGTTCGGAGGTATCGGCGGGCAAAAATCTTATCACGCCAGCGCGTTTGACTTTTGGCTGGCCCGGCGCTAACTTCCATCCACCTAGCGCCGATTTGATCAACAGCTTGCGGGCGCTCAACAAATACGGCTAAAGCGAGGGCACCCAGTCCGCGTTTGCAGCCGACTGGGTTTTTGTTTTTGCAGATGACGAAGATGATCCCTCCCCAATCGGTCGGCGTGGTCACGCCGCAGCGGGCCGAGTTCACCACGCCGCTTGCGCTGCGCGGCGGCGGCACGCTGGACAGCTACCACCTCATCTACGAGACCTACGGCACGCTCAATGCCGAGCGCAGCAACGCGGTGCTGGTATGCCATGCATTGTCGGGTTCGCACCATGTTGCCGGCACCTACGCCGACGCGCCGCACAACGTCGGCTGGTGGGACAACCTGGTCGGTCCGGGCAAGCCGCTCGACACGCGCAAGTTCTTCGTCATCGGGGTGAATAACCTCGGTGGCTGCTACGGCTCGTCCGGCCCCAACCAGATCAACCCCGCCACCGGCAAGCTGTGGGGCGCAGACTTCCCCTTCGTCACCGTCGAGGACTGGGTCGAGTCACAGGCTCGCCTGGCCGACCAGCTCGGCATCCGCCGCTTCGCCGCGGTGGTGGGCGGCTCGCTCGGTGGCATGCAGGCGATGTCGTGGGCGCTGCAGTATCCCGAGCGCGTCGGCCATGTGGCGGTGATCGCCGCCGCACCCAAGCTCACCGCGCAGAACATCGCCTTCAACGAGGTGGCGCGCCAGGCCATCCTGACCGACCCCGAGTTCCACGGCGGCCACTACTACGAGCACGGCGTGGTGCCGGCGCGCGGGCTCAAGCTGGCGCGCATGGTGGGCCACATCACCTACCTGTCCGACGATTCGATGGCGGAGAAATTCGGCCGCAGCCTGCGCCACGGCCGCAACACCTACAGCTACGACGTCGAGTTCGAGATCGAATCCTACCTGCGCTACCAGGGCGACAAGTTCGCCGGCTACTTCGACGCCAACACCTACCTGCTGACCACCAAGGCGCTCGACTACTTCGACCCCGCTTTCGAATACGGCGGCAACCTGGACGCTGCCCTGGCGCGCGCCACGGCCGACTTCCTGGTGGTGTCCTTCACCACCGACTGGCGCTTCTCGCCCGCACGCTCGCGCGAGATCGTCTACGCGCTGCTGCACAACAAGCGCAACGTCAGCTACGCCGAGATCGACTGCCCGGCCGGCCACGACTCCTTCCTGCTCGACGAGACGCGCTACCACAAGCTGCTGTCGGCCTGGTTCGACCGCATAGAGGCATAAGATGACTGCGTACCGCTACGACTACGACGTGATCACCCAGTGGATCGAGCCCGGCGAGAAAGTGCTCGACCTCGGCTGCGGCGACGGCGAACTGCTGCGTCACCTGATGGAGGTCCGCCAGGTCCAGGGCTATGGCGTGGAAAACGACCCCGACAAGCTGCTCGGCAGCGTGAGGAACGGGGTGAATGTGATCCAGATGGACCTGGAAAAAGGCCTCGTCGGGCTCGAAGACGGCTTCTTCGACCACGTCATCATGAGTCTGTCGCTACAGGCCATGCACAACACCCAGGGCATCCTGCGCGAAATGCTGCGCGTGGGCCGCGAGGCGGTGGTGAGCTTTCCCAACTTCGGCTACTGGCGCCACCGCCAGAGCATCCTGAACGGCCGCATGCCGGTATCGGAGAGCCTGCCGCACCAGTGGTTCAACACGCCCAACGTGCGCTTCTTCACCATCGCCGACTTCGACGCCCTGTGCGAGATCAATGGCATCGCGGTGCGCGAGCGGCTGGCCTTCGACGAGGGCAAGCTGGTGCTGGAGGAACCCAACTTCCTCGCCAGTGTTGCGGTCTACCGGCTCGGCCTCGAGCGCTGAAACGAACTGCGGGGGCAGCCGCCCCCGCAGTTCCTTACCCGCAGCAGCCGGGTGACCTGTCGTTCAGCCCACCACGAACGAAACGACGTCGACACGAACGGCAGGACGGTCAAGCGCCGCCGCAACGACGACGGCAAACTTCTTGGCCCACTCGGCGCCCTGCTCGAAACGGCTCTCGCCGCCGTACTTGGCCACGTTGAGGATCATGTCGAGCACGAGCACCTTGCCCATCGGGTTCGACGGCGTACATTCGAGCGCCTCGAACTCCTTGGCCAACCAGCCACGCGCCTGATCCTTGGTCACGGCGGCAACCTCGCTCTCGTGCAACGAGAACTCATACTCACGCTCGGCGCCGAAAACGACGGTCACGTTATAGGACATGCAGACTTCCTCCTCGAAGCATTGGGTTCGACTGCGCGCATTGTTGGGGCAGATCGCCCCTGATTGCAAGAAAAGTACGGAATTGTGTTGACCTTGTCCGCTTCCGCCCTCCGCGGGTAACAGCCACCCCTTCATCGGCACGCTCTGGCAAACTGCCGGCGGGCGCATACGCGCCCCACCCGAAGACGCCCTCTAGCCGCCATGCCGCATCAAACCCCGGACCCCTCGCTGCCCGCCGAGCTGCAGATCGCCTACCTGGGCGGCGTGCTCGACCACCTGCCGCAAGGCATCAGCGTGTTCGACGCCGAACTGAAGCTGCTGTACTGGAATGCCCACTTTCTCGAGGTGCTCGACCTGCCCGCCGACGCGGTCCATGCCGGCGTACCGTTCGAGGATCTGATCATGTTCCCGGCTTCGCGCGGCGAGTACGGCCCCGGCGACCCGGTCGAACATGTGCGGGCGCGCAAGGCACTGGCGCTGCGCTTCGAAGCACATCGTTTCGAGCGCACCCGGCCCAACGGACGTACCCACCTGGTCTCGGGCGAACCCCTGCTGATCGACGGCCAGCTGGCCGGCTTCATCACGACCTACACCGACATCACCGACCGCAAGCGGATGGAAGAGGCGCTGCAGATCAGCCATGCCCGCCTCAGGAGCATCATCGACAACATCCCCGGCGGCGTCACGCTGTTCGACGACAACCTGCAGCTGCTCGCGTGCAACGATATGCTGCGCCGACTGCTCGATTTCCCCGACGCCCTGTTCGCCAATGGCCTGCCCTCGCTCGAGACGCTGTTCCGCTTCAACGCCGAACGCGGCGAGTACGGACCCGGCGACCCCGAGATCATCGTACGCGACCTTCTGGCGCGCGCGCGCCAGCGCATTCCGCACATCTTCGAGCGCGTGCGCCCGGACGGCACCGTGCTGCTGATCCAGGGCCAGGCACTGCAGGATGGCAGCTTCGTCACCGTCTATACGGACATCACCGAGCTGCGCCGGGCCGAGGAGCGCCTGAACCATCTCGCCCACCACGACCCGCTCACCGGGCTCGCCAATCGCCTCACGCTCGACGAACACATGCGCATGCGGGTCGCAGAGGGCACGCGCGACCAGCGCCGCTTTGCCGTGCTCTTCCTCGACCTCGACCGCTTCAAGACCATCAACGACTCCCTCGGCCACCAGATGGGCGATGCCTTGCTGGTGATGGTTGGTCGTCGCCTGCACGCCGCGGTGCGACAGACTGATCTCGTCGCGCGCCTGGGGGGCGACGAGTTCGTCGTCGTACTGAGCGCGGTCGAGCAGGAAGCGAGCATCGCCCACGTCGCGGCGAAGATCCTTACCGCGCTCTCCGCGCCCTACGTCGTCAATGGCGAAGTGCTGCACGCGCCCCCCTCGATCGGCATCAGCGTGTTCCCAGACGACGCACAGGACGCGGTCTCGCTGCTGCGCAACGCCGACACCGCCATGTACCACGCCAAGGCCCAGGGGAGAGCCAACTACCAGTTCTACTCCGAAGAGCTCAACCGCTCGGCGATGGCACGCCTCGATCTCGAGCGCAAACTGCGCAACGCCGCTGCAGGCGGTGAGTTCGAGCTCTGGTACCAACCCCAGTACCGCGCGTGCGACGGCCAGGCGATCGGCGTCGAGGCCTTGCTGCGCTGGCGCCACCCTCAGGACGGATTGATCCCACCCGACCGCTTCATCCCCATCTGCGAAGACAACGGGATGATCCTCGACATCGGCCGCTGGGTCATGGAGAAAGCCTGCGCTCAGCTCGCCAGCTGGCGCAACGCCGGGCTTGCGCCACTGCGCATGGCGATCAATGTCTCAGCCCGCCAGCTGCGCGACACGCGCATCATCGATCTGCTCAGGGCGCAGATCGAGCGTCACGGCATCGGACCGGGCGAACTCGAGTTCGAGGTCACCGAGAGCAGCGTGATGGAGCGGCCCGACGAAGCCGCTTTCATCCTCGGGCGGATCAAGGCGCTCGGTGTCAGCCTGGCGATCGACGACTTCGGCACAGGGCATTCCTCGCTCGCCTACCTCAAGCGCTTCCCACTCGACCGCCTGAAGATCGACCGCTCCTTCGTATCGGACATCGAGCACGATTGCAACGACGCGGCCATCGTCTCCGCAGCCATCTCGCTCGCCCATGGGCTCGGCCTCGAGGTCGTCGCCGAGGGCGTGGAGTCCGCCGTGCAGTGGGCGCAGCTGAAGGCACTTGGCTGCGACGAGCTGCAGGGCTATCACTTCTCGCGCCCGTTGCCGGCCGAGCAGCTCGAACCGCTGCTGCGCGCCGCGCTCAACCTGCCTGCAGCCGGGGCGACACCTGCTGGCCCCCAGGATCCCGCATGCCCCTAGCCCGTCCCGCCTGGCTCACCGCCCTGCTCAACCGGCGGATGCTGATCTGCATCTTCACCGGCTTCGCTTCGGGCCTGCCGCTCTACCTGCTGCTCAACCTGGTGCCGGCCTGGCTCAAGACCGAGGGCCTGTCGCTGAAGGCGATCGGCGCCTTCGCACTGATCCAGTTCCCCTACACCTGGAAGTTCCTGTGGGCGCCCCTGCTCGATCGCTACGGCATCCTGCCCTGGCTGGGGCGGCGGCGCAGCTGGATGTTCGTCTCCCAGCTCGGCCTGCTGGCGTCCATCGCCTGGCTCGGCCAGCTCTCCCCGGTCGACCACCTGGCGCTGGTGGTCGGCCTCACGGCCGCGCTGGCGCTGCTGTCGGCGACCCAGGACATCGCGCTCGACGCCTTCCGCCGCGAGATCCTGCCCGATGCCGAGTTGGGGCTGGGCAACGCGATCCACGTCAACGCCTACCGCATCGCCGGCCTCGTACCAGGCTCGCTGTCGCTGATCCTGGCCGACCATCTGCCGTGGAGCCAGGTGTTCGTGATCACCGCCGCGTTCATGATCCCCGGCCTGGCGATGACGCTGCTGGTGAAGGAGCCACTCGCCGCGGCCGGCACGCCGCGCACGCTGCGCGACGCCGTGGTCGAGCCCTTCCGCGAGTTCTTCGGCCGCCACGGCGTGCAATCGGCGCTGCTGGTGCTCGCCTTCCTGTTCTTCTACAAGCTCGGCGACTCGCTGTGCACCGCGCTCGCCACGCCCTTCTACCTCGACATGGGCTACAGCAAGACCGAGATCGGCGTCATCGCCAAGAACGCCGGGCTGTGGCCGATGGTGATCGGCGGCATCCTCGGCGGCATCTGGATGCTCAAGCTCGGCATCAACCGCGCGCTGTGGATCTTCGGCGTTGTGCAGTTCGTCACCATCCTCGGCTTCGTCTGGATGGCCTGGCTGGGCCCGGGCGAGTCCACGCCGGCACGGCTGGTGGTGCTCGCCACGGTGATCGCCGGCGAGGCGATCGGCGCCGGGCTGGGTACCACCGCCTTCGTCGCCTTCATGGCGCGCAGCACGCATCCGGCCTACACGGCCACCCAACTGGCGCTGTTCACCAGCCTGATGGCGGTGCCGCGCACCTTCATCAACGCCACCGCCGGCTGGCTGGTCGAAGCGCTGGGCTGGACCAACTTCTTCTGGCTGTGCTTTGCGCTTGCGGTGCCGGGCATGCTGCTGCTGTTCAAGGTCGCGCCCTGGCACGGCGATCGCAGCCCGCGCACGGAAGCCGCCACCGCCTGAAGCCACCGTGACGTCCGTGCGCCTCCCCTCCCGTCTCGGCGAGTTCCTCGCTGGCTGTCGTGACGAATCGCCGCTGCTGCTGGGCGTGGCGCCCTTCGGCATGATCTACGGCATCGCCGCACTCGCCGCCGGCGTGCCGGCCTGGATCGCGCAGCTGGCCTCGGCGGTGGTCTTTGCCGGCGCCGCCCAGCTCGTCATCGTACAGATGCTGGCAGCGGGCGCAGGCTTCGTGCCGATCGCGCTCACCTCCGGCCTGCTCAACCTGCGCCACATGCTCTATAGCGCCTCGATGGCGGAATACGTGCGCCACCTGCCGCGGCGCTGGCGCCTGTTGCTCGCCTACGTGCTTACCGACGAGGCCTATGCGGTGGCCGTGCTGCGCTACCAGCGCCGCGACGCGCCGCCAGCGGACGCGCCCGACTACCGCCACTGGTACTTCCTTGGCGCCGGCTTCACGCTGTGGGTGGGCTGGCAGCTGTCGACCGCCGTCGGCCTGGTGTTCGGCGCTACCATCCCGCCCGAGTGGGAGCTGGACTTCGCCGTGCCGCTCACCTTCATCGCGCTCCTCACCTTGCTGCTGCGCGAGCGTGCCGGCCAGGCCGCCGCCGTGGTGGCCGGTGCGGGGGCGCTGCTGTTCGCCGCCCTGCCCTACAAGCTTGGCCTGGTGGCGGCGATCCTGCTCGGCCTGGTGGCCGGGGCATGGACGGTGCATCGGCTGGAGCGCGCACGATGAGCAACACCGGCCTGCTCCTGCTGCTCGGCGTCGTCGGCGTGCTCACCTACCTCTATCGCTACGCAATGATCGGCCTCTTTGCCAGCCGCAGCCTGCCCGGCTGGCTGCATGCGCTGTGCCGCCACATCGCACCGGCGAGCTTCGCTGCACTGACCGCAAGCGCACTCTTCGTCACCGCCGGCGAAGTCACATTTGCCTTCGACACGCCGCGCCCTTGGGCGGCTCTGGTCGCCGTGCTGGTGGCCTGGCGCACCCGTAACGTGCTTGCGACCATCGCCGCCGGCATGGCCGCGCTATACCTTTTCAAGTTCCTCGCCAGCCTGCTGCTCGCCGGCTGATCCCCACCCGACCCAACAGCCACTCATGACCGCACAGCCCCTGATCGACGCAGCCCGCAGCCTCTCTGCGCGGGTAGATGCGATGCGCTTCGCGCCCCCCGTCAGCCATGTCTACAACCCGCTCGACTACGCCTGGGCGGTGCACCAGCGCTATCTCGAGCGCTTCGGCAGCGGCCGCAAGCGCGTCGTCTTCGTCGGCATGAACCCCGGGCCCTTCGGCATGGCCCAGATCGGTGTGCCCTTCGGCGAGATCGCCAGCGCGCGCGACTGGCTCGGCCTGGAAGGCCCGGTCGGCCAGCCGCGCGAGACCAACCCCAAGCGCCCGGTCGAGGGCTTCGCCTGCGCGCGCTCGGAGGTCAGCGGCCAGCGCCTGTGGGGGCTGTTCCGCACCCGCTTCGGCACCCCCGAGGCCTTCTTCGCCGAACACTTCGTCGCCAACTACTGCCCGCTCGCCTTCTTCGAGGGCGGTCGCAACCTCACCCCAGACAAGCTGCCGGCGGCCGAACAGCGCCCCTTGCTGCAAGCCTGCGACGAACATCTGCGTACCCTTGTCGACACCCTCCAGCCCGAATGGGTGATCGGCATCGGCAACTGGGCGGAGAAGCGTGCCAGCGAGGCACTCGCCGGCACGGCAGGGCTCAGGTTCGGCCGCATCCTGCACCCCAGCCCGGCCAGCCCCGCCGCCAACCGCGGCTGGGCCGAGGCAGCGACGCGGCAACTGCAGACACTGGGAATCTGGGCCAACTGATCACGAACCGGCAAGGCTGCGCAAGCCAAAGGCCGGCGCAGCATGGTCATTCAAGGCGCCAGCGGCAACCTCAGCAGCGCCCGCACCCCCCCCGATGGCGAGGGCTCGAGCACGACCTCCCCTCCATACAGGCAGGCGAGGTCGCGCACGATCGCCAACCCCAGGCCCGAGCCGTCAACCTGTTCGTCGAGACGCACACCACGGCCGAACACCGCCTCGCGCACGGCTGCCGGCAGGCCAGGTCCATCGTCGTCGATGCAGACCTGTAACTGCCCCCCGCACTCGGACGCGCTGAGCTCGACGCGCGTCTTCGCCCATTTGCAGGCGTTATCGAGCAGGTTGCCCAACATCTCCTGCAGGTCCTGTGCCTCACCGCGGAAGGCGAGCGAATCGGAACACGCCAGCAGTTGCAGCCGCAGATCACGCTCGGCATACACCTTCGCCATCAGGCGCTGCAACCCCTCCAGTACCGGGCGCATGGGCGTGCGCTGCCCAGGAACGCCGACGGCTGCTGCTGCACGCGAACGCGCCAGGTGGTAATCGACTTGGGTTCGGGCAAGTCCGACCTGCTCGCGGACGAGGCGGGCAAGCCCCCCATCGGCCGCATCGGCCGCGTTCGCAAGAACGGTGAGCGGGGTCTTGACCGCGTGGGCGAGGTTGCCGGCTTGGGTACGCGCCCGTGACACGAGCTCCGCATTGCGCGCGAGCACGGCGTTGAACTCGTCGACCAGAGGTTGGATCTCGACTGGGTAGCGGCCATCGATCGCTGCGCTGCGCCCATCGCGGACCGCCGCCAGGGCTTCCCTCAGGCGCTGCAGCGGACGTAGGCCGAGGCCGACCTGTACAACGACGGCGAACGCCAGCCCCAGGACGAGTAGGGCCAACGCAACGGCAAGAAGCCGGTTCAAGCGCATCACCGGTGCATCGACGAAAGCCGCGTTGGCGGCGACGATCAAGCGCAGCGGGGCATCTGGGGTCGCTGCCGGCCTCAGTACACGCTCGATCATGCGTAGCGGCTCACCGTCGGGCCCCTCGACACGATGTACATGGACCTCGCCATCGACAAGCTCGTCACCGGGGACGAACAGCACCACGTCCCACAGCGAGCGCGAGCGCAGCAGGCCGCGCCCCTCCGCAGTCAGATCATCGATCTGCCAGTACAGCCCCGAGTAAGGCCGTGCAAAGCGCGGGTCGCCAAGCGCCATGCGCAGAGCGGCACGGCCGGTGGCATCCACCTCAAGCTGGGCCGCCAGTTGATCGAGATGAGCGCTCAGTTCCACGTGAAACTGCCGCTCCACATGCTCGTGGAAGAGGCGTGCAAGGCCCCAGCCGGCGACAAGCACCGCCACGCTCGCCCACATCAGGGTGCCAACCAGCAGCCGCAGACGAAGGGAATCCCGCCAGACGGGTCGGACAGGCGTCATGGCGGACACACGAGCCGATAGCCCAGGCCACGCACGGTCTCGATCAGCTCGGGCGGCAGCTTCTTGCGCAGGCGGGCAACGAAGACCTCGATGGTGTTCGAGTCGCGATCATGGTCCTGGGCGTAGATATGCTCGGTAAGCTCGGTGCGCGACACCACCTCGCCGCGGTGGTGCATCAGGTAAGCGAGCACGCGGAACTCGTGGCTGGTGAGGCCAAGCAGCTGGCCGTCCACCGTGACCCGCCCGCCACGGGTGTCGAGGACCACCGCACCGCAGCGCAGCTCGGGGCTCGCCTGCCCTGCCGCACGGCGGATGAGCGCACGCACGCGGGCGAGCAGCTCTTCCATATGGAAGGGCTTGGTCAGGTAGTCGTCGGCACCGGCGTCAATTCCGGCCACCTTCTCGTGCCAGTCACCACGCGCGGTCAGGATCAGCACCGGCATACCCACGCTGGCCGCGCGCCAGCGCTTGAGCACGCTCAGCCCATCGACCTGAGGCAGGCCGAGATCGAGCACCACGGCATCGTAGGCCTCGACCTCCCCCATGAAGCTCGCCTCGCGGCCATCGGCCGCACTATCTACCACATACCCCGCCGCCTCCAACGCAGCACGCAGCTGCGCGTTCAGAAGAGGCTCGTCTTCCACGACCAGGATGCGCATCAGCGTCTCTCACCGTGACCGCGCTCGGGCCTGACATCGCGCCCCTTGAGCTTGAGCAGGGTACCGTCACGGGCGTCGAGCTCGAGCTCGAGCATCTCGCCACCGCCTCGCAGCAGCTTGAGCTCATACACCCAGCGCCCGTCCTCACGCTCGAGCTCGACCTCCAGCACCTGCCCCGGATAAGTGAGCTCGACCTGCTCAAGCAACACGCGTAGCGGCATCACCTCGCCGGCCTCGAAGGCACGCCGCGCGCGCTCATGGTCGTCACGCCCGTCAGCCCTGCCGGCGGGCGCCACGGCAAGCGCGGCACAGCCGAGGCCCACCGCCAGCAGGCGATGTCCAAGCTGGCGCCGGGTGATGTCTACTGCTGCCATGGTGCCGCCCTCCCCCTATGCACGCAGTTCGGCCATCAAGCGACCGAGGTCGATGCTGCGCGCCTGCTCGGCGATCGCAGGGGCATGACTCGACTGCAGCCCCCTGGCCTGGTCGTAGAGGCTGGCGAAGGTCTGCTTGAGCATCTCCGCATCCAGGGTCCGGCCGCTGCCGTAATAGCGCTGCGCCACCTTGCCAATGGCCCAGGTGGTGGCAAAGGAGAAGCCGGAGCCTGCGACCTGGCTGCCGATGGCACGGCCTGCGCCGCCAAACACCTTGCCAAGGACACCGCCGAGCAGCTTGCGGCCGAACTGCTCGACGTACTGCCCGGTCATGCCCACGCCGAGGGTGGCGAGAAAATCGCGGATGTGGCCACGGTCGAGCTCGTAGCCATGCGCCTTGCCGATGCGATACACGAGGCGGATCTGCAACGGGATGATCGCCATCGAGGCCATCGACTGCGGCAGCAGTTCGAGCGCGCCGTTGAGGATGGCGGCGTTGAGCGTCATGCGCTCGAGTTCGGCCGCATCCGGAACCACGGACGCGGCAACCCTTGGCGTAGCGCTGGGGACCACATCGTAGCCGGGCAGGACACCTTCGAGCGGTGCATCGGCCACCGCCTCCGCCTGCACGACACTTTGCTGCGCAGCAGCAGCCTCCAGGCCCAGCGCCGCTGCCAGGCGCGCGAGGAAGGCGCGCTCGTCCGCGTCGTGGCTACCGTCGGCCTCGCACACCCCAAGCGCGAGCTCGAACGCAAGCTGGCGCAAGCCAGGCTCGGAGAGTGCAGCAACCGCCTCTTCCAGGACGACGCGCCCGAGCAGCACGTCCTGGTACAGCGCAATGAAGTCGATCTGTGTCTCACGGCTCAACGACTCGGCCACCTTGCGCACGTGCTCGCGCTCGTCGGCGCTCTGGTGACCATCTGCGAAGGCCGCCATCAGGCAGATGGCGACGAGGGAACGGGTCTGCTCGGGATTCATGAGGGCTCCTGGAAGGATCGCGGACGTCGGTACTGCCGTCGCAGGGGCACGGCGGCATCATCAGGCAGCGAGATTATGCGCCTGCACCTGAACGCTGGATGAATGGTCAACGGGTCTGCGGCCGGCGACGGGTCTGACTGAGCAACACGAAGCCGCAGCCGCCGCTGACGACTGCGGAATTGGCGATAATCCTGCCCTCGGAGCAACCGGACGCAGGCCATGATCCGCATCGGCATAGACCTCGGCGGCACCAAGATCGAACTCGTCGCGCTTGCCGACGATGGCCAGGTCCTGTGGCGCCAACGCATCCCCACCCCGCAGGGCGACTATGCGGCGACCCTGCACGCCATCGCCGACCTGGTACGCCAGGCCGAAAACGCAACGGGCGCCACGGCCACGGTGGGTATCGGCACCCCCGGCTCGCCCTCGCGCCCTAGCGGCCTGATCCGCAACGCCAACTCGACCTGCCTCAATGGCCGCCCGCTGCAGGACGACCTGCAGGCCCTGCTCGGGCGCGAGATCCGCCTCGCCAACGACGCCAACTGCCTGGCGATGTCGGAAGCGACCGACGGTGCGGGGGCCGGCACCGGCACGGTGTTCGCCGCCATCCTGGGCACCGGCGTAGGGGGCGGCATCGTGGTCGATGGTCGCCTGCTCGTCGGCGCCAACGCCGTCGCCGGTGAGTGGGGGCACAACCCGCTGCCGCTGCCCACGACCACCGACCTGCCCCTGCCAGACTGTTACTGCGGTCGCCACGGCTGCATCGAAACCTACCTGTCGGGCCCCGGCATGGCGGCGGACCACCTGCGCCACCACGGCCAGACATTGGAAGCGGCCGCCATCGCCCGCAACGCCCAGGCGGGAGATGAGGCCTGCACGGCGACACTGGCGCGCTTCGAGGCGCGCCTGGCGCGCGCGCTGGCCGGGGTGATCAACCTGCTCGACCCGGACGTGATCGTGCTCGGCGGCGGCCTGTCCCGCATCGCACGCCTGTACGACAACGTCCCGCGGCTGTGGATACCGCACGTGTTCTCGGACCACATCGCCACCCGCCTGCTGCCGGCCCGCCACGGCGATGCCTCCGGCGTGCGCGGCGCAGCCTGGTTATGGCCGGCCGCGCGTCGGGTCTGATCGGGCTGCGCCTGCAACTCATGTGGCAGGGAAGCCGGCAAGCAGCGCATCGATATCGACGGCATCGATCTGCGCCTCGGTCATGAACCGGCGTGCATAGACAAGATGGCTTCCGGAGCGCAGGAAGAGCGCGAACAGGCCAGGATCGACATGGCCCTCGCGCGCCATGCGCGCCATGATGGCAAGCGCTTCGGACAGGGTCTTGCCCGCCTTGTAGGGCCGGTCACGCGCGGTCAGAGCCTCGAAGATGTCGGCTACCGCGATCATGCGCGCCGGCAGGCTCATCTGCGTACCATCCAGGCCCTTGGGGTAACCGCTCCCGTCCATCTTCTCGTGGTGCGAGGCCGCCACCTCGGGCACCTCTACCAGATGCCGCGGCCAGGGTAGCTGGCGCAGCATGATCTCGGTACGGATGATGTGGGCGTTGATCAGGTAGCGCTCCTCGTCGGTAAGCGTGCCGTAGCGCACGCCGAGGTTGTGCAGCTCACCGAGGTCGAGCTGCCAGTGCGGCGCTTGCATGCGGAACCCCCAGGGGTTGCCTTCCTCGAAGCGATCCTCGGGGCGACGCGGGACGCGGTGCTCGGCGCGATCGGCGAGCACCGGTTCGGCGCATGGCAAGGCGACCTCGCCCTCGGCAAGCTTGCGCGCCAGCTCTTCGCCCGACACGCCAAGACGGTCATCGAGCGTTCTCGTCCAGGCGCGCCCGGCGATGCGATGCAGGCGCGCGACGTCGGCCTCGGCCATCGCCTCGACACCCTGGTTGCAGCGCGCGACGAAGGCAAACTCCTCGTCGAGCACGGCGAGTTCCGCATCGCAACGGCGTCGCCGCTCGGCGGCCTCGGCGCCGGCAAGAATGTCCTGCAGGCAGCGCAGCTCCGCCTCGCGCTTGAGCACCTCGAAGCGCATGCGCACCTCGTGGATGCGGTCATAGAGTGCGTGCAGCTTGGTCGCCTTCTCGACCACATACTCGGGCGTGGTGATCTTGCCGCAATCGTGCAGCCAGGCGGCGATACGCAAGGTTTCCCAGCCTCCCTCATCGAGGCTGAAACCAGCGTAGGGGCCGCTGCGCGCATCGCAGGCGGCCTGAGCAAGGAGACGCGCCAGCTCGGGCACCCTCGCACAGTGGCCGCCCGTGTGCTGGCTCTTGGCGTCAATGGCTCCCGCGACCATCCGCACCAGCGCCTCGAACAGCGCTTTCTGGGCGGCGATCAGCGCCCTCGCCTCCAGCGTCACTGCAGCCAGCCCAGACAGCGCACCGATGAAGGCGAGCCGGTCATCGTCGGCGGGTGCATCGAGCAGCAGCAGCATCGCCCCCACCAGTTCATCCTGGCGGTTGAGCAAGGGCACGGCTATTGCGTGCGATACCCCGAGCGCCGTGGCCTGCGCCTGCAGGCCGAGCGCCTCCAGGTCGTGCGTGGTGAGTGCGGCAGCGCGCGGCGCGCTGGCAGCGAGCGCCGCCGTCATCAACGGGCCGACGCTGCCGAGCGCACGTGCCGCAACCATCGACCGCCCTTGCGCACGTGCCAGCCCAGGCTGCCCGGCCTCGGCGTCCGTCGCCGCCCACGGCGCGGTCTCCGGCAGGGGGCGGCCTTCGCCATCGAGAGTCACGGCCGGCGCGAGGTGCCCGTCCGCAGCGAGATAGAGCACGCCGCCCTGTGCACGCGTTGCCGACAAGGTCTCACCGAGCAGGCGTGGCAGCAAGCTGTCGAAATCGGGCTCGCCCGCCACCACCGTGTTCAGTTCCAGGAAGCGACGAATGGTGAGCCGCATCCCGTCCATGGTGTCGCCCAGTACCGCCACCTCGCGGATACGCGAACGCGGCACCCCGACCTGGCCGAAGTTGAAGCGGCGGATGGCTTCGGCCTCGGTTGCCAGGACACGCAGCGGACGGGCTATCTGCCGTGCCAGGGCCCAGGTCAGCGGTACCGCAATCAACAGCACGAGCGCAGTCACCATCAGCGCGGCGTCGCGTTGCCGATGCGCGAGCGCCATCAGCTCGCGCTCGGGAATGGCGGTGACGATAAGCTGCGCGGCGCTCTCATCCAGCTGCAGCACGGCTGCACTGAGCAGCCAATTCTCGCCGTCCGCGGCATAGCTGCGCACCAGATGCCCCTCGGGTGCGGCCAGGGCGGCAGCAACGAGCTTGTCCTGGCCCGCGAAGGCCGGGTGCGCGAGGTCTCCAAGAGTGGGCAGGCCGGGCGCATCGTCCGGGCCCGACCGTGTGACCATGAGGCTGGTATCGTCCTGAGCCATGACACGCCCTTGCTCATCGACCAGCGCCAGGCGCGTGCCGGGCGTGACCCGCTGCCGCATCAAGTCCTCACCCAGGGTGTGCAGCCGGATGTCGGCGCCAACCACCACGTCCTTGCCCGCCACCCTGCGGGCAAGTGTTACACCCACCTCACGATCCGAGAAGAACAGATAAGGCGGCGTGACCGACAACTGGCCGGCCTGCGGCGCATGCCTGAACCAGGCGCGGTAGCGTGGATCGAAGTCGCGCGGGTACGTGGGCCGCTCCGATTCGGCGAGCAATGCGAGCCCCTTGTCAAAGTAGAGGTAGCGCCCGCGCATGACGCCGCCGTCGCGGTCGATGCTCTGCACCAGGAAAGCCGCATCGGCTGGCGCAGCGAAACGCGCGCGTTCGGCATCGCTCGCCAGGCGGCGAACAAAGAAGAACTGCCCATCACCGTAGCCGACATACACCGAAGACAGCGCCGTCGAGCCCGTCAGTACCGCACGCATCGCCGGCAAGCGACGCAGGCGCTCGTCCAGCGTCCCGGCCTCGGCAAGCTCATCCTCCTGCAGCAGACGCAGCGCCATGTCCGCGGGCCGCAGCAGCAGATGCAGATTGCCACGAACCTCACGGTTGATGCGTAGCGAAAGGTCCTGCGCGACGGATGCCATCATGTCGCGCGCCAGATGCTGGCCGATCACGGCCAACAGCCCCCCCACCAGCAGGACGAGTCCGAGCGCAAGGGCAAGGACATGAGTGTGCAGCGGAAAAGTTCGTCCCATGTGCATGACCCGCTCCTTTTGCAGGCATCGTCGCCCCACTGCGACCCACGGGGCAGCTTGGGCGCACCGAGGCGCAGTAGACATCGCCGCTCATGATGAAGCAATACGCCCCACGATGGGGAGCCATGACGACAATTGGACACTCGGGGCCCGGGCACGACCGAAGCCACCGCAAGCCCGGCGCCGCGGTTGCGGTCAGACCTCGAGCGGGTCGACGTCGATCTGCCAGCGCAGTTCGCGCGCCGTACGCTGGCGGTAGAGCATCTCGATCCAGCTCAGCAGAAAAGCCTGCAACAGGCCGCGCTGGTCGGCCTCGACCAGTAGCTGCGCGCGCTCGCGGCGGGCCAGCCGCGTCATGCGCATCGGGACCGGGTCGTACAGGCGCAATCCCTCGGGCGCAAGCGCCTCGGCCAGGCGCCGCGCATGGCGCAGGAACTCCACGGCATCGTCGAGCGCGGGCGCGTCGGCGCGCAGCATGGCCTGGTGGGTAAACGGCGGAAAGCCCGCACTGCGCCGCTCCTGAAGCGCCATGCGGGCAAAGGCGTCGAAATCATGGCGGCCAAGGTGCTGGTAGAGCGGGTGTCCCGGGTACTCGGTCTGGATGAGCACCGTTCCGGGCAGAGTGCCACGGCCGGCGCGCCCGCCCACCTGCATGAGCTGCTGGAACAAGCGCTCCGGGGCGCGGAAATCGGCCGCATGCAGCGACGCGTCGGCGCCGATCACGCCGACCAGAGTCAGGCGTGGAAAGTCGTGTCCCTTGGCCATCATCTGGGTGCCGACGAGGATGTCGGCCTCGCCCGCAGCAATGGTATCGAGCAGCTTTTCCCACTGCGCGCGCGTGCGTGCGGCATCACGGTCGACGCGCAGCACGCGCGCCTGAGGAAAGCGTTCGGCAAGGCGCGCCTCGATGCGCTGCGTGCCGCGACCGAAAGGCTGGATGTCCTGGTTGCCGCAGCTCGGACAGGCGTGCGGGATCGATCCGTCGCAGCCACAGTGGTGGCAGCGCAGGCGGCGATCGGCAAGATGGACCACAAGGTTGGCCGAGCAGTGCGGACAGCGGCTCACCCAGCCGCAAGACGGGCACGACAGCACCGGTGCATAACCACGGCGATTGAGGAACACCAGGCTTTGCTCGCCACGCTCCAGGCGTTGGCCGATCGCAGCCTGCAGGCCCGGGCTGAGGCCTTCGTCGAGCTTCAGACGCCGCGTGTCGATGCAGTGCACGGCCGGCAAGGTCGCCGCTACCGCGCGCTGGCTCAGGGTCTGCAACGCATAGCGCTCGCTGCGCGCGTGGTACCAGGTCTCGAGCGAGGGCGTGGCCGACCCCAGCACGATCGGCACGCCGCGCTGGCGCGCGCGCCACACGGCGACGTCTCGCGCCGAATAGCGCACCCCCTCCTGCTGCTTGTAGGACGCATCGTGCTCCTCGTCGACCAGGATTAGGCCCAGCCGCGGCAGCGGTGCGAACACTGCCAGTCGGGTGCCGAGGACGATGTCGGCGCGGCCGGTGAGCGCCTGAACGAATCCGCGCGAGCGCGCGCCGTCGGCAAGCGCGGAGTGCAGGCTGACGACGTTGGCGGCGGCAAAGCGCTGCGCGACGCGCTGCTCCAGCTGCGGCGTCAGCGCGATCTCGGGTACCAGCATCAACACCTGCTGACCTTGTGCCAGCGCATGCGCGGCCAGCCTAAGGTACACCTCGGTCTTGCCACTGCCGGTGACGCCATGCAGCAGCCAGGGCCGAAAGCCTGCCCCGCCGCCGACGATGGCCTCGATCGCGCGCGCCTGTTCGGCAGTGAGTTCGGGTTGCGCGCCGCTGGCAAGCGCGGCAACACGGCCCTCATCCTGTATTGCAGTCAGCCAGCCACGCCGCAGCACATCGCCCACCGCCTCGCCGCCAGCCATGGCACGGATCACGCTGCGCCGCCATGGCCCAGGTTCGGCAGCGAGCGCCTGCAGCAGCATGAGCGCCTTGCTCGGCCGCCGGGCGTCGGCAAGCGCACGCCGGCCGGCCTCGCCGATCTCGAGCAGGGGGTCCTCGTCGGCGTCGCTCACACCGTCGGCGCGACGCAGGCCAGGCGGCAAGGCCAGTGCAACCACCTCGCCCAGGGGCGCGTGATAGTAGCGTGCAACGAAATCGACCAACGCCAACCAGTCTGCCGGCAGTGCCGGTACCTCGCGCTGGATGTGATGCACGGTCTTGATGCGTGCTGGTTCGACATCGGCCGTGTTGCCGAGGGCGACGATCAAACCGTTGCGATCGCCGCGCCCGAAGGGCACCTTCACACACCGCCCGACGTCCGCTTCAGTGGCATCTGCCGCAGCGTAATCAAAGACTTGCGGCAGCGGAACGGGCAAGGCAACGCGGACAATGGTCATGGGATGATGGATGACCTTGTAAAAAGGCTTTTGTGTCAGGTGCTTGCAGCACCTTGATGAGACCGGATGGAGAAAACGAAGGTCAAGTCTCTGGGCCAGAATGACCCTTTGGGCTTGTCCACAAAAGCTGTGGATAAGTTTGTGGGGAACCTGGGTGAATCAGCCCCAAACCTGCGCCACATAAGGCTTTTCGTCACAATGCCTTAACATTGCGCGATTATTTACTCGTTAATTTTCAACAACTTATTGAATGCAGTCACAAGCAGCTGTTTCTGCGCCAAAGAGCGAAGCTGGAACCGGCGGATGTGCATAAGTCAAGCACTTTGCACGCAATATTGTGCTTGACAGGCGGCGACCTGGACGACCCAAGTCGCCGCCCATGACGGCTTTCAGCCGCGTGCGCGCAGTTCGCGGCTGTAGGCATGCACGGTGTCGACCAGCACGCTGACGCTCTCGGGCGGGGTGTATTGCGAAATGCCATGCCCGAGGTTGAAGACATGGCCAGGGTGGTTGCCGTAGGCATCGAGGATGCGTCGGGTTTCCGCAGCTACGGCGTCGGCGGGCGCGAACAGCACGTTGGGGTCGAGGTTGCCCTGGAGCGCGACCTTGTCGCCGACCAGGCGGCGGGCACGGCCGATGTCCATGGTCCAGTCGAGACCCACCGCGTCGCTGCCAATGGCAGCGATCGATTCCAGCCACAGGCCACCGCCCTTGGTGAACACGATGCTGGGCACACGCTGGCCGTCACGCTCGCGGATGAGTCCGGAGACGACCTGCTCCAGGTAACGCAGCGAGAACTCCTTGTACGCGGCTTCGGACAGCACCCCGCCCCAGGAATCGAACACCATCACCGCCTGTGCGCCCGCCTCGATCTGGGCGTTGAGATACTTGACCACCGCCTGC
Source organism: Thauera mechernichensis (assembly GCF_029588855.1). Lineage (NCBI taxonomy): Bacteria > Pseudomonadati > Pseudomonadota > Betaproteobacteria > Rhodocyclales > Zoogloeaceae > Thauera > Thauera mechernichensis. The sequence goes on from NZ_JARQZE010000006.1 coordinate 111,425, forward strand.
GCGGTCACCTCCAGGATGTGGTGCATCAGGTCGGGGCGGCTGTAGGCCATGCTCTTGACCTTGCGGTAGTCGTCGGACGAGCCGCCTTCGACCATGTAGCAGGCCAGCGTCCACGGACTGCCGGAAAAGCCGATCAGCGGCACGCTACCGTCGAGCGCGCGGCGGATCTCGCTCACCGCATCCATCACGTACTGCAGCTCGACATGGGGATCGGGCGCAGTCAGGTTGCGGATCTCCCACTCGTCCTTGAGCGGACGCTCGAAGCGCGGCCCCTCGCCTTCGGCGAAGTACAGGCCCAGACCCATGGCATCCGGTACGGTGAGGATGTCGGAGAACAGGATGGCGGCGTCGAGGTCGTAGCGCGCCAGCGGCTGCAGGGTGACCTCGCACGCCATCGCCGGGCTCTTGCACAGGTTCAGGAAGTTGCCTGCACGGCGGCGGGTTTCGCAGTACTCGGGCAGATAGCGGCCAGCCTGGCGCATGAGCCAGACGGGCGTGTATTCGGTGGGTTGGCGCAGCAGGGCGCGCAGGAAGGTGTCGTTCTTCAGGTGGCTCACGGCGAGTCCTTTGAGGCTGGCAATCTGGCTGAAGGGGGCTGAAGGCGTGATTATCGCCTTTCCCGCGCCGCTCGGGGCTTGTCGAGCGTCAATCCAGGTGCAGCCGGGGCGCTCCTGGCGCAGGCTCAGCGCCGCCAGAAGGTGGGCGTGAGCACGACGAGGAAGGTGAAGATCTCCAGGCGGCCGAGGATCATGGTGAACGACAGCACCCACTTGTGGATGTCCTCGAGCCCCTGGTAATTGGACGCCGGGCCCACCAGACCAAGGCCAGGGCCGGTGTTGTTGAGGCAGGCCACCACCGCGGAGAAGGCGGTGATGAGTTCGAGACCGGTCGCCGACAGGATCAGCGTCAGGCTGACGATCGACACCATGTACATGAAGCTGAAACCAAGCACCGCGTGCAGGATGGTCTCGGGTACGGGCTTGGTACCGAGGCGGACCGGACGCACCGCCTGCGGATGCAGCGAGCGCACGATCTCGCGGAACACCTGCTTGTAGAGGATCATCGCGCGCATCATCTTGATGCCGCCGCCGGTCGAGCCCGAGCAGGCGATGAAGCTGCCCAGGAACAGGATCCAGATCTGGGCGAACATCGGCCACAGCGTGTAGTCGTAGGTCGCCAGGCCGAGCGAGGTGGAAATCGACACGACGTGGAAGGCGACATAGCGTAGCGCGGTGGCTGCATCGTCGTGCGCACCATGCTGCATCAGGTACACGGTGAGGAGCACGATGCTGCCGGCGAGCACGGCGAAGTAGAAGGGAATCTCGGGGTCGCGCAGATAGGGCTTGTAGGTCCGCCGCACCAGGGCCAGGTAGTGGGTGGCGTAGTTGAGACCGGCAAGGAGAGCGAAGACGATGGTGACGAGTTCGACGTTGAGGTTGGCGAAGTGGCCGATCGAGGCGTCCTTGCTCGAGAAACCGCCCAGGCCCGCAATCGAAAAAGCATGGATCACCGCGTCCCAGCCCTCCAGCCCCGCCCACCACAGCGCGAAGCCGCAGGCGACGGTGAGCAGCACGTAGGTGATCCACAGGCCCTTCGCGGTCTCGGCGATGCGCGGCGTCAGGCTGGCGTCCTTCATCGGTGTAGGCACTTCGGCCTTGTAGAGCTGGCGGCCACCGATGCCGAGCAGCGGCAGGATGGCCACCACCAGCACGATGACGCCCATGCCGCCGATCCAGTGCATGAAGGTACGCCACAGGTTGATCGAGATGGGTAGATCGTCGATGCCGCTGAGCACGGTCGCGCCGGTTGCGGTGAGCCCGGACACCGCCTCGAAGTAACCGTCGGTGAAGCGCAGTTCGGGGATGTAGGCAACCAGCGGCAGGGCACCGAACACCGGCAGCACCACCCAGCTCGCGGCTACGAGCAGGAAGCCGTCATGCACGCGCAGGTCGCGGCGCCGCGAGCGCGTGGCAGCCCACAGCAGCAGGCCCGAGACGAAGGTGACGAAAATGCCCTGGTCGTAGGCCAGGGTGGCGCCATCCTCCAGCACCGCGGACACGGTGAGCGGAAAGCCCATGAGCAGGCCGAAGATCATGATGATCAGGCCGAGCGCATTGAGCGCGGGGTGGTAAGCGCGCATTCAGGCGGTTCCCTGGGTCACAGGAAGGTGAAGCTGACCTGGAACAGCTTCTCGACCTTGCGCACGAGGTTCTTGCTGGTACAGAAGACAATGACGTGGTCATTTTCTTCGATCACCGTGTCGTGGTGGGGCATGATGACCTCGCTGCGCAGGATGCGCCCTTCGTCGTTCTTCACGTCACGCACGAGCGCGCCGATGGTCGCCCCCTTTGGAAGGGGGACTTCCTCGATCATGCGGCCGACGACCTTGGAATCCTTGCGGTTGCCGTGGGCGATGATCTCGAGCGCCTCGGCAGCACCGCGGCGCAGGCTATGCACGGCCACGACATCGCCCCTGCGCACATGCGCCAGCAAGGTACCGATCGAGGTGTGGGCCGGCGAGATGGCGATGTCGATCGGCCCGCCCTGCACGAGGTCGACATAGCTCTTGCGGTTGATCAGCGCCAGCGTGCGGCGCGCGCCCATGCGCTTGGCGAGCGAGGCCGACATGATGTTGTCTTCCTCGTCGTTGGTCAGCGCGACGAACAGGTCGGTCTCGTCGATGCCCTCGTTCTCGAGCAGCTTCTCGTCAGTCGAATCGCCGCGCAGCACCAGGGCGTGGGACAGGTGCGAGGCCAGCATCTCTGCACGAACCCGGTTCAGTTCGAGGATCTTGACGTGGTAGTTCTCCTCGATGGACTGCGCCAGACGGAAACCGATGTTGCCGCCGCCCGCGATCATGATGCGCCGCATCGGCCGGTCCGAACGCCGCAGTTCGCCCATGACCTTGCGGATGTGCACGGTCGCGGCCAGGCAGAAGACCTCGTCACCGGGCAGGATCACGGTATCGCCCTTGGGGATGATGGGCTCGCCATTACGGTAGATGGCGGCGATGCGCACCTCTACGTTGGGCAGGTGAAAACGCAGCGCCTTGAGCGGATGCCCCACCAGCGGCCCGCCCTCGAAGGCGCGCACGCAGATCAGGCTCACCACCCCGTTGGCGAACTCGAGCACCTGCAGCGCTTCCGGAAAAGCGATGAGGCGCTTGATGTAGTCAGTGACCACCTGCTCGGGGCAGATCGAGAAGTCGACCGCGAAATTGTGGTCCTCGAGCAGTTCGGGATGGTCGACGTAGTCGGTCGAGCGCAGGCGTGCGATGCGGGTCGGCAGGTTGTACAGCGTCTTGGCGATACGGCAGGCGCACAGGTTGGTCTGGTCGGACTGGGTCACCGCGATCAACAGGTCGGCGTCGTCCGCCCCGGCCTCGCGCAGCACGCGCGGCGATGCCGCGTTGCCGCACACGGTACGGACTTCGAGCCGTTCGCGCAGCGCAGCCAGGTACTCCTCGCTGGTGTCGACGAGCGTGATGTCGTTCGCTTCCGACACCAGGTTTTCGGCGACCGACGCACCGACCTGGCCGGCGCCGAGAATGATGATCTTCACGCTGACTTCCGCACACGAATGTAGGCTGTGGATTCTACGCCGCCCGCGGCGCAGGGTCCAAGATTTTGTTGCACTGCAGCAATAATAGCGATACCGGCTACTCAGCCCTCTTCGTGGCGCCGCCCAGCCTGCAAGCCGAGCTGCTTCAACTTGCGGTAGAGGTGCGTGCGCTCGAGCCCGGTCTTTTCGGCAAGCCGCGTCATGTTGCCCCCCTCGAGGCGCAGGTGGTGCTCGAAGTAGAGACGCTCGAATGCTTCGCGCGCCTCGCGCAAGGGCTGGTCGAGCGGTACCCCGCAGCCACCGGTGGAGAGATCGGGCGGAAGCAGGCGGCGGACCTCGCCCGCGCCGATCTCCTCCTCCAGCGTACCGAGCGCGAGCGACTTCACCGCGGCGCGCAACTCGGCATATCCCCCTGGCCAGGGCAGATTGCGCAGCTGGTTCAGGGCTGCCGTGGACAAGCGCCGCAAGGGCACATCGCCGCCCTCGATCAGGTGCAGCAGCAGCTGGCTGGCCAGCTCCGGCAGGTCGTCGCGCACCTCGGCCAGCGAGGGCGGTGCCAGGCTGACCTCGAACAAGCGGCTCAGCAAGCCCTCCTCCCAACCTTCGGCGACAAGCCCTTCCAGATTGCGCTCGGTGGCGACCACGAGGCGCAAGTCATAGCGCTCGAGGCGGTCGAGGGCAAAGGCGAGATTCTTCTGCTGCGCACGCGACAGACGGGCAAGCTCGGACACGAACAGGACGCCGCCCTGGGTAGCCTGCAGCTGGCTCAGGTCGAGCGGCGCGCTGACAGCGCCCAGGTCCAGCCAGGGGGCATTGCCCGGCTGCACGCTGCGGGCAACGAGTTCGGCAAGGCTGCCGCTGCCGACGCGCAGCAACAGCACGCGCGAACTACCGGATATCTGCTCGACCCGGCGCTTGAGCTCGCGCAGCGGCACCGAGCGCGTGAACGCCGACAGGGTCAAGGGAGCGGGCGCCCCCGGGGCTTGCGGCCGTTGCAGCCCACGCTTGACCGCAGCAAGCAGCTTCTGCAGTGCGATCGGCTTTTCGAGGTAGTCGATCGCACCGATACGTGTCGCCTCGACCGCCGTATCGATCGTGCCATGGCCGGACATCATCACCACCGGCATGTTGAGCTGGCCGTTGGCCGCCCACTCCTTGAGCAGGGTGATGCCATCGGTGTCCGGCATCCAGATGTCCAGCAGCACCATGTCGGGCCGCAACGCATTGCGCGCCGCACGCGCAGCGGCGGCATTCTCGGCGAGCAGGATGTCGTGGCCTTCGTCGCGCAGGATTTCGGAGAGCAGTTCGCGGATTCCGATTTCGTCGTCAACGATGAGTATCTTTGCCATTGTCTTCGTCAAGCTTGTTTGTTTTCAGCCAGGCGCAAGCGGATGCGGACCTCTGCACCGCCGCCCTCGAGGTTGCTCAGGCGCACGTCGCCGCCATGCTCATCGACGATCTTCTTCACGATCGCCAGACCCAGTCCGGTGCCACGCGACTTGGTCGTGAAGTAGGGCTCGAAGGCGCGGGCGAGCACTTCAGCCGGAAAGCCGGGCCCGCTGTCACGGAACAGCAGCACAACCCGTTCGCCGTCACGGCGCGTCAGCACACGCACCTCGCCATCATCAACGCCCGTCACCGCGTCCTGCGCATTCTGCAGCATATTGTGGATCACCTGCCTTAGCTGGGTGCTGTCACCCATGACCGGCGGCAGACCGGTGGCGAGTTCGGTGCGCACACGCACGGCGGAGCTTTCGTACAGGTGCAGCACCTCCCGGATCAGCGCATTCAGATCGACCGCCGCCAGCTTCGGCGCAGGCAGGCGTGCATAGTCGCGGAAGGCATTGACCAGGTTCTTCATCGCCTCGACCTGGTTGACGATGGTCGTCGTTGCGCGCTCGAGCATCTCTCGCCCGCTGTCGTCCAGGCGGTCCGCCAGCTTGAAGGCAAGGCGCTCGGCGGAGAGCTGGATCGGCGTCAGCGGGTTCTTGATCTCATGCGCGAGTCGGCGCGCCACCTCGGCCCAAGCGGCGGTACGTTGCGCCGCAACCAGGCTGGAGATGTCGTCGAAGACGACGACCAACCCGCCGCCGCCGACCGCAGGCAGACGCGAGCCGTGGATCAGCAGGCTGAGCGGCGAGCTGTCCTTCACCGGCAGGTCTATCTGGGTCTGCCAGTCGCCCTCGTTGTTGGCGAAGCCCTCGACCAAGGTGTCACGGAAGAGGTCGAGGCGAGGCCAGTCCTCAAGCGCGAGATCCTCGAACCCGGCAAGGTCGTCGGCCAGGATCTGCAGCGCACCATGGTTGGCCGCACGCAGCTGGCCGTCCACCGAGAAGGCAAGCACACCGGTGGACAGGTGGGCCAGCACGCTCTCGAGGTAAGCGCGGGCGGCTTCGACCTCGGCACGGCTGCGCTCGGCCGCGCCGCGTGCGTCCTGCAGTTGCCGCGTCATGCGGTTGAAGGACTGCGTCAGCACGCCCAGTTCGTCGTTGGCAGGCAGGGCCTGGCGCGGGCTGAAGTCGCCTTGTGCCACCGCCTGTGTGCCCTCGGCCAGGATGAGCAGAGGCGCCGCCAGCCGGCGGGCGATGAAGAAGGCGACCGCGAGTGCGGTCAGCAGCGCGAGCAGCAGCGTGAGGCTGAGCGTGATGGTGTAGATGCGCTTGAGCCCGCTGCGCCCGAGGGTGAGCTGCTGATAGTCACGATAGGCCTCCTGGACAGCCTCGGCGCTGCGCCCGAATGACTCCGGCACCGGTTGAAGGAGCATCAGCAGATTGGGCTCGCCCGCCAGCGTGCGCAGCGGGATGGGGGTGACGACGCGAATCACCAGACGTCCGTCGGGGCGACTGTCGACACTCTGGAAATGGCGCGACTGGCGAGCCTGGCGCAGTTCGGCGACCGACGGCAGGTCTGGGATGAGGCCATGACTCTGGTCGGCCGCCGTCGCCACCACCTGGCCATTGGCGCTGATGATGGTTGCGCTGCTGATGCCGCTCTGCTCGCGCAGGCGGTTGAGCAAGGCGGCCGACCCTGCTCCTGCGCTGGCAACCTCGAGTTCGAGGACCATGTCGTCAGCCTTGTCGCGCACCTGGCTGACGAGGTAGTCGAAGGCGCTCTGGCCCAGCGCAATGCCACCCTCCAGCGCCGAATCCACGCGTACGTCGAACCACGACTCGATGCTGCGTACGACGAACTGCAAGGATACGCCATACACGAGCACGCCGGGCACCACGCCCATGAGCGCGAACATCAGCACCAGGCGCATCTTGAGCCGCGAGCCGAACTCCCGGCGGCGGTACTCGCGCCACAGCTGGCGCAGCTGAATGCCAACGAGGGCAGCCATCGCAACGACCACCGCGCCGTTGAGCGCAAGCAGGAACGGATAGCTGCCTGCAAAGAGCTCCGTATTCGCGCTCGCCGAGGCCAGCAGGAACAAGGAGATTCCGGCAAGGGCGGCAACGATGACGAGATAGGCGCGCTTCATTGGAACCCCGGCGCTCCGGGCAGGAAGGTCCAGCGCAACCAGTCGGTGCCCAGGCTCCAGTCACGGCTGCCGATCGCGGTCACCTGGAAGGGCTTGGGCAGCTGGCTGGTGTCGAGTCGAAAACGCAGTGAGGCTTGGTGAGACTGCCCCGCCTCGAGGGTGTCGAAGTCGGCGACCTGCCAGTTGCGCACACGCTGCATGGTCATCACCGCCGCCTCGAGGCTGTCGAAGCTCTGGTGGAAGCTGCCGATCGACAACCGGTAGCTGCGCGTAATGGCGTGGTAGTGCAGCCGGTAGTCCAGACTGCGATCGACCACGACCTGATTGAGCCAGTACCAGCGCGGGCGCTCGATGAGCAGCTGAGTGGTGAAGTACAGCGACACGCCACGCGAAACGGCATCGACGAGTCGAGGGTTGAGCTCGATGTCGATATCGGCATTGAGGACATAGCCCGAATCGCCACGCACGATCTCTGCGTTGCGGATCTCGCTCGAGTCCGCATGCGCGAACACGACGATGACGCTAAGCAGGGTAAATACGATCGTACGCAGCAGGCGTTCAGGCCTGCTTGCGAAGGAGCGCGTAGTAGAAGCCGTCATGTTCGGCATTGGGCAACAGCTTCAGGTCGGGCTCCCCGCAAACCGGGACACGTTCGGCATCGGCATGCAGGGCGCAGAAACGGGCGATCTGCCCGGCGTTCTCTTCATCGAAAACCGAGCAGGTGACGTAGAGCATTGTGCCACCCGGGGCCAGCGTCTGCCAAAGCGCATCGAGGATCTCCGCTTGCTGTGCCGCGAACTGCGCGATGTCGGTCTCCCGGCGCAGCCACTTGATGTCGGGATGCCTGCGCGCAACGCCGGACGCGGAGCACGGCACATCGGCCAGGATACGATCGAAGGGGCGTCCATCCCACCAGCGCTCGACACGCCGGCAATCGGCAACCTGTACGCGGGCAGTCAGGCCCAGCCGCGCCAGATTGCTGTCGACACGCTGGGCACGCAGCGAGTCGAGCTCGAGCGCGAGCAGCTCGACGTCAGCGCACTCCAGCAGATGCGCCGTCTTTCCGCCGGGGGCCGCGCAGGCATCCAGCACCCGCTCGCCCGCAAGCGGCGCAAGCAGCCGTGCCGCCCACTGTGCGCCCGCATCCTGCACCGAAAGCAGGCCGTCGGAGAACCCGGGCAGGCGGCCTACGGGCACGGGGCGATCGAGCAGCAGCGCATCGTTATCGAGCCGGCGTACGACCAGCCCGGCGCCCTCGAGCCCTGCCAGCGCAGCGTCGATCGTCGTCCTGCGCGTATTCACACGGATGGCCATGGGCGGACGCTGGTTGCCGGCTGCAAGCGCCGCCTCCCAACCCTCACCGGCCGAGGCACGCAGGCGGGCGATCCACCAGCGCGGAAAGCCGAGCCGGGCCTCCTCGTCGGCCTCGGTCCAGGCCGCCCACTGATCACGCTGACGGAGGGCGTTGCGCAACACGCCGTTGACCATGTTCTTGAGCCCGGGCATCAACTCGAGTGCGGCCTGGACCGCCTGATCCACGACGGTGTGCGCCTGTTCGGGCCGCTGGCGCAGACGTGTGAGCGCAACCAGCAGCAGGCCATGGATGGCCGGCGCAGGCGGCGTGTGCAGGAGACGATCGAGCACGACGCCGCTACGACGAAAATCACGCAGCGTGGACCAGGCCAGGTCGCGCACCGCCCCCCGGGTTGCATCCGGCCACCCCGGATGGGTGGCAAGCATGTGCTCGAACGCTTCGGTAAGGTTGCCGCCACCAAGCACTGCGCCAACAAGCTCGGCTGCACGCGCCAAGGCCATGGCAAGGCTGTCATCGGCAAGGGTGGTCCGAACGGCGGCGGAAGCGTCTTGAGGCGATCTGCGATTGCGCGCGCCCGGCGCGGAGGAGCGCGAAGGGCGCTGGTTTCCGGACGGAGAGGTCACGATCTGGAATACGGGAGTGGACGCGGGACACGCGCCCCATGGCTCAGGCCAGCAAGGCGCGCAGGTGATTGGGCAGGGCAAACTGGGCCCGATAGACAGCCCCGTTCAGATGCTGGAGCCGCCTGATGCCGCGCGTGGCAATCACGCGCTCGACCTCTTCCTCGCTCAAGCTCAGCGGATCGAGGGTATCGGAGGCACAGGCCAGGCCCCACAGGCTGCCGTAAAGCGGAATGTACAGGAAATAGGGGCGCACGCAGGCAAACACGGCACGCAGACGCTCGATCAACAGGCGCACCCGCTCCGGCTGGAAGACCGGCGTGCCGATATGCAAGCTCAGGGCACCGCCGGGCGTGAGCAGCTCACGACAGGCGCGGAAGAAGGCCTCGGAATAGAGCGCCTCGGCAGGACCGACCGGATCCGTCAGATCGAGCACCACGATGTCGTAGCGATCGCCGGCTGCAGGCGCGTCCTCGAGCACGTACTTCATGCCGTCGCCAATACGGATATCGACACGCGGATCGTCCAGGGCGCCGTGGTGAACGGCCTGGAGATGGCGACGGGAGATGTCGATCACCTTGGCGTCGAGTTCGGCAATCACAACCTTCTCGATCGACGGGTACTTGAGCAATTCTTCTGCCGAGCCGCCGTCCCCGCCACCGATGACGAGGGCTCGACGCAAGCCCGCGTGAGCGAGCCCCGGCACATGGATTAGGTTCTCGTGGTAGTAGAACTCATCGCGCTCCGAAGTCATGAAGCAGCCATCGAGGCGGAACAGGCGCCCAAACCGGGGCGTGTCCCAGACTTCGTAGGACTGCCATTCCGAATGGCCTCGCTCGAGCAGCCGGCCTGCCTTCAGAAAATAGCCGGCGTCGTCGCACAGAAACTCAGGAATGAGCTCCGGCGGCCACCCTTCCACATGCACGCTCACGAGGTGACACCCTGCTCGAGACGACCGCGGACCACCTCGTGGCTGACGATTTCCTCAGGCGCGAGCGCATCGATCACGGCAGCGAACACCTGACGAGCGCGACCGCTGTTGTCACGCGAAAAATTGCACACGTAAACGTCGAGTGTCACATCGCCAGTTTCCGGCCAGGTATGGATGGCAAGGTGCGACTCCGCGAGCACGACGGTACCGGTCACCCCGGCAGCGTCGCCCTGCTCGTCCAGAAACTGATAGAAGTAGGCGCCCAGCGGTGTCAGACCCGCATTACGGCAGCCTTCCACGCACAAGGCCTCAAGCTCGGCGCGTTCGGTCAGCAATCCAGCAGAAGATCTGCAGCGGTAGATGTCAGCGATGAGATGCAGTCCGTTCATGTCCTCGGTCTTGTTGTACAGGTGACTGAAGCTGAGGATTTTATCATGCGGGGCTAAGGTAATATTTTTGCAAATATTCCCAGCGCTCTGGCGTGCCCTCGCCGACCCCGCCCCTGGCAGGCTCAGGGGGCACGCATGTTCCACGTGAAACACAGCGCGGCTCAGCGCAGGAAGGTGTCGTAGGCCAGGCGTGCGATCAGCACCGTGACCACGGCCAGGAACATCTTCCTCACGAATGCGACGCCGTGCTTCAGGGCCATACGCGACCCAAGCAAGGCCCCCGCAAGGTTGCACACCGCCATCACTGCGGCCAGTTTCCACAGCAGCTCGACATTCCCCACGAAGAAGGAGATCGCCGCTGCATTGGTGGCGACATTGAGAATCTTTGCGGTAACGGATGCCCGCAGAAAATCCATGCCCAGGAAGCGGATGAACAGAAAGATCAGAAAGCTCCCCGTTCCAGGGCCAAAGAAGCCGTCGTAGAAGCCGATCACAGCGCCAATCGTCGCCGCAAGCAGCGCCGAACGGGCACCATGAGCAGGCTCCGCCGAGACCGCACCAAGATCCTTGCGGATGAAGGTATAGGCGGCTACGGCGACGAGCAGCACGAGGATGAGCGGGCGCAGGATCGCCGGATCCAGGTAGGCAACCGCCTTGGCGCCGTACCATGACCCGACCAACGCGGCGGCAGCGCCAGGCAGCGCGACCCGCCAGGGTATGCTCACGCGGCGCCCGTACTGGATCGCAGCGCTTGTCGTACCGACGATGCTGGCAAGTTTGTTGGTGCCGAACAGGGTTGCCGGCGCCGCGTTGGGCAGCGCCGTGAACAGCGCAGGCAGCTGAATCAGCCCGCCGCCACCCACGACGGAATCCACGAATCCGGCGAACAATGCGGCAAGCCCCAGGGCCAGGAAGAGGAACTCGATTTCCATCGGGACGTTTCACGTGAAACATCCGCAGCGGCTCGTACCGATGCGGACGGGCAATCCGGGGAACCCTACTTGCCGATACAGAAGCGCGAGAAGATCTCGCCCAGCAGATCATCTGCGCCGAACTCGCCCGTGATCTCGCCCAGGCGTTCCTGCGCAAGGCGCAGCTCTTCCGCAAACAACTCGAGCGCTGCGAGCTGCTCACCCGCCGCGCACACGTGCCCGAGCGCCATGCGCAAGGCCTGGAGGTGCCGCTCGCGCGCGAGCACGACATCCTCTCCATGCGCGTGCCAGCCCGCGACCCGAAGCAACTCGGCGCGCAGCAGATCGACGCCCTCGCCCGTTCGCGCCGAAACGCGGACCGTGACCTGCCCCGCCTGCTCTTCACGGCCAGCAGCCGCCGACACCAGGTCGATCTTGTTGACCACCGTGATGCGCTCAACCCCGCCAGGCAAGCGGCCAGCGAGCTCATCGTCTCCAGTCGCCGACACGCTGGCATCGACAAGACGCACGATCACGTCCGCACGCTCGATCTCCCGCCAGGTACGCTCGATGCCCAGACGCTCGACCGTATCGGCCGTGTCACGCAAGCCTGCAGTGTCGATGACGTGGAGCGGGATACCCTCAATCTGAATGGTCTCGCGCAGCGCATCACGGGTCGTGCCGGCGATGTCGGTGACAATCGCACGCTCCTCACCCGCGAGCTGGTTCAGCAGGCTCGACTTGCCGACGTTCGGTGCACCGACGAGCACGACATTCAGCCCGCTGCGCAGCAATGCGCCCTGCCCCGCACGATCGAGCAGCGCTTCGAGCTCGCCACGAATACCCTCGAGCCGCGGCATTGCGCGCGCACGCTCGAGAAACTCGATCTCTTCCTCGGGAAAATCCAGCGTCGCCTCGACCAGCATGCGCAGATCGACCAGACGATCGACGATACGATGCACTTCTTCCGAGAAGCGCCCGGACAGCGAGCGGACCGCAGAACGCGCCGCCGCCGCAGTCGACGCCTCGATCAGGTCCGCCACCCCCTCCGCTTGGGCGAGGTCCAGCTTGCCGTTGAGGAAGGCCCTGCGGGTGAACTCCCCCGGCTCGGCAAGACGTGCGCCCAGCCCCAGGCAGCGCTCAAGCAGCAGCTGCATGACCACCGGGCCACCATGGCCCTGCAGTTCGAGGACGTCCTCGCCAGTGAACGAGGCCGGAGCGGGGAAGTAGAGCAGGATACCCTCGTCGATCGGCCGACCTTCGCCATCGACAAAGCGGGAAAACTGCGCCAGCCGGGGTTGCGGCTGGCGACCGCACAAGGCCTGCGCAAACCCCAGCAGGCCGGAGCCCGAGACACGAACGACGCCGATGCCACCGCAGCCCGGCGCCGTCGCGACCGCGGCGATGGTGTCAGGCGCTCTTGGCGGCTGCCTTTCCACTCTCGATCATCCGCGTGATCTGCCACTGCTGGGCGATCGACAACAGGTTGTTCACAACCCAGTACAGCACCAGGCCGGACGGGAACCACATGAACATGAAGGTGAAGATGATCGGCATCGCCATCATCACCTTAGCCTGGATCGGGTCCGGCGGCGTCGGGTTGAGCTTCATCTGGACCAGCATGGACGCGCCCATGATGATCGGCAGGATGAAGTACGGATCCTTCGACGACAGATCGGTGATCCAGCCCAGCCAGGGTGCGTGCCGCATCTCGACGCTGCCCAGCAACACCCAGTAGAGCGCGATGAACACCGGGATCTGAACCAGGATCGGCAGGCAACCGCCAAGCGGGTTGATCTTCTCGGTGCGGTAGAGATTCATCATCTCCTGCTGCATCTTGGCCTTGTCGTTGCCGTACAGCTCCTTCATGCGCTGCAGGCGCGGACCGAGCACGCGCATCTTCGCCATCGACTTGTAGCTCGCTGCCGACAGCGGGAAGAACACCAGCTTGATCGCCACCGTGACCAGGATGATCGCCCAGCCCCAGTTGCCGGTCAGGCTATGGAACCACGACAGCACCCAGAACAGCGGCGCCGCGATCACCGTCAGCCAGCCGTAGTCCACCACCAGGTCGAGCCCGGGGGCGATGCTCTCGAGCTTGTCCTGCTCCTGCGGCCCGGAATACAGACGCGAACCGATCGTCGCCGTGGCGCCCGGCTCGATGCTGGCCACCGGTACGATGAGGCCCGCCGAGTACAGACCACCACCGATCGAACGCGCGAAGTACTCGCGCTGCACACCCTGCTCGGGCAACCAGGCGCTGACGAAGTAATGCTGCACCATCGCCACCCAGCCATCGGCAGTGGCCGCCGGCAACTTGGCCTTGCCGCTGGCGATGTCGTCGAAGTCCACCTTCTGGAACTTGCCGAGGTCGGTGTAGAAAGCCGGCCCGGTGAAGGTATGCACACCAAAGGCCTCGACCTGCTCGGCCGGATTGCCGTCGCGGGTGAGCTGGAAATACGCATGCGGCGAGATCGGCTGGCCACTCTCGTTGACGATCTCGTAGGCCACATCGATCAGGTAGCTGCCGCGATGGAAGGTCATCACCTTGGTGACCTGCACGCCGTTCTGCTCGGGCGCGCGCAGTCGCAGCTCGACGCGGTCTTCGCCATCCTTGAGCACCAGTTCGCTCGCAGGCAGCTCGAACATCGTGCGATGGTTGGGCAGGCCGTCACCGATCAGGCCTGCCTGCGCTGCGTACTGGTGGCGCGAGCCATCGTCGAGCAGCACGAAGCTGTCTTCGCTCTTCGCGCTCGCGCGATGCTGCTTGAGCTCGAGGCGAACGATGGCACCACCCTGCGCGGAGACCTGCGCACGCAGCAAGTCGGTCTCGACCACCGTGCGGGCAACCGCCGCCGCGGCAGCCGTAGCCTGCTGCTCGCCAGGCACAGCCGCCTGCCCGACACCGAGGTTTGCCGAGGGCGTCGGCACCGAACCGTCCGTCGGCGCGGCCACGCCTGCGGCGGCCTGCTGCACCGTGGGTGCGGGCTGGTTATGCTTGATCCAGCCATCCCACAGCATGACGAGGGCGAAGGAGAAAACCAGGAAGAGGAGTAGGCGGCGTTGATCCATCGGAATCGGTCTGTCTCAGGTCAGGGAACGGGATCATACCCGCCCGGATTGAAGGGGTGACAGCGTCCCACCCGCCGTGCGGCCAGCCAGCCGCCGCGCAGCGCGCCGTGACGCTGGATCGCCTCGATCGCGTACTCGGAACAAGTGGGATGAAAACGGCAATTGCGCCCCAGCATCGGGCTGATCGCGTAGCGGTAGAAGCGCAGCAGGGCGATCATCAGGGTCTTCATTGCCGGGGCAGCCTTTGCAGCAGAGCGAGCAGGTCAAGGTTCAGTTCCGCACGGGTGGCCTTGGCCACCGGCGCATGCAGCCTGACGACGAGATCCGTCGCAGGCAGACCTTCACGATGACGCCTGAAGGTTTCGCGCGCAATACGCTTGACCAGGTTGCGCACATTCGCACGCTTGGCCAGCTTCTTGGCGACCACCACGCCGAGGCGGGCCGTGTCGAGCTCGTTGGGCCGGTAGTGGAGCATATAGAAGCGGCCGCGCAACGCCCGCCGAAAAGCAAAAACGGATGAATACTCATCCGTTTTGTGCAATCTGTGAGCGCTGCGGAAACCCTGGTCAGCGCCCGTGGGCAACGTCACCTCAGACGGCGAGGCGATGACGGCCCTTGGCACGACGTGCGCGGATGACCGCACGGCCGCCACGGGTCTTCATGCGGACCAGGAAGCCGTGGGTGCGCTTGCGACGGACGACGGAGGGCTGATAAGTGCGTTTCATGATCGGACTGCCAGTGTTAGGTCAAACGCGAGAGTTAAATGGATAATCCCATGTTTGTCAATAAGAATTTTTGACCCAGCCTGTGGATAAGTCGCTCTTGCGGGTTTAGAATACAGCTCTTCGCGTGCCTCCGGGTAGCCTCAGCACCCGGCCCCAACAATGCCGCCGCAAGAGCGCAAGCTGGCACGACACCCCGCCCACGCCGCCTTCCGGCACCGCAAACCCGCGGTACGGTACCGGTATTTTCGTCTTCAACTGCAAGCTCGCCATTACCCATCGCGCCTCCGTGACTCAAGATCTCTGGTCCTTCTGCCTGTTGCGCCTTGAACAGGAGCTGCCCCAGCAGCAATTCAACACCTGGATCAAGACCCTGCGGGCCGAACTTGGTGACGGCAGCGCATGGACGCTGATTGCGCCCAACCGCTTCGTGCTTCAGTGGGTGCGCGAGCGCTACCTGCGCCGCATCCAAGAGCTGGGCGAAGAGCATGCGGGGGTCCCGGTCCAGATCGAACTCCAGCTCCCGCCGGCAGGCAGCGCCCCGGCCAAGCGCAGCCCGTCGACAAGCCCCGCACCCAGCGTCGCAACGCCTCCGGCCGGCGCTAGCCAGGCCAGCGCGGACACCACGGCAAGCACGCCAGCAGCCGAACCGGCGCCCATCGACAATACGGCGTCCGACACCGCAACGGCCGTGCGCCGCCGCAGCGTCGCGA
Organism: Thauera mechernichensis; assembly: GCF_029588855.1. Lineage (NCBI taxonomy): Bacteria > Pseudomonadati > Pseudomonadota > Betaproteobacteria > Rhodocyclales > Zoogloeaceae > Thauera > Thauera mechernichensis. Next base: position 127,140 of record NZ_JARQZE010000006.1, read on the forward strand.
ACGCGACCGGCACCCGCGACACCGAGCCCGCCAGCGGCCTCGAACTGGCCTACGACAAGACCCGGCTCAACCCGGACTTCACCTTCGACACCCTGGTCACCGGCCGCGCCAACGACCTCGCCCGCGCCGCCGCCATGCAGGTGTCGCAGAACCCGGGCACGTCCTACAACCCGCTGTTTGTTTACGGCGGCGTCGGCCTCGGCAAGACCCACCTCGTACACGCCATCGGCAACGCGGTGTTCCGTCACAACCCGCGCGCGGTCATCCGCTACGTGCACGTCGAGGACTACTACGCCGACGTGGTGCGCGCCTATCAGCAGAAGAGCTTCGACGCCTTCAAGCGCTACTACCGCTCGCTCGACATGCTGATCATCGACGACATCCAGTTCTTCAACAACAAGAACCGGACTCAGGAAGAGTTCTTCCACGCCTTCAACGCCCTCACCGAAGCGCGCAAGCAGATCGTCATCACCTGCGACACCTACCCCAAGGACATCCAGGGCCTGGAAGACCGCCTCATTTCCCGCTTCGACTGGGGTCTGACCGTGCAGATCGAGCCGCCCGAGCTGGAGATGCGCGTCGCCATCCTCAAGAAAAAGGCCGAGGCGCTGCGCGTGCTGGTCGACGACGACGTCGCCTTCCTGATCGCCAAGAACCTGCGCTCGAACGTGCGCGAGCTCGAGGGCGCACTCAACAAGGTGGTCGCCTACGCCCGCTTCCACGGCCGCCAGATCGGCCTGGAGGTCGCCAAGGAGGCGCTCAAGGACCTGCTGCACGCGCACAACCGTCAGTTGTCGATCGAGCACATCCAGAAGACCGTCGCCGACTACTACAAGATCAAGGTCGCCGACATGCACTCCAAGAAGCGCACGCGCGTGATCGCACGCCCGCGCCAGGTGGCGATGTGGCTGGCCAAGGAGCTCACGCCGATGTCGCTGCCGGCCATCGGCGAAGCCTTCGGCGGCCGCGACCACACCACCGTGCTGCACGCCTGCCGCACCATCACCGAGCTTCGCCTCGGCGACGCTCAGCTCAACCACGACGTTCACGTGCTCACCCAGGTCCTGCGGGGCTGAGCACACACCCGACACCTCCGATCAACCCAACGACCTGATCTGACGCCATGCTCCTGCTCACCACCACCCGCGATGCGCTCCTGGCCCCGCTGCAGTCGGTTGCCGGCATCGTCGAAAAGCGCCACACGCTGCCGATCCTGTCCAACGTGCTGATCGAGAAGCATGGCGACCAGCTCACCATGCTCGCCACCGACATCGAGATCCAGATCCGCACCACCACCGGCGGCCACATCGGCGGCGAAGACGCCGCCATCACCGTCGGCGCACGCAAGCTGCAGGACATCCTGCGCGCCCTGCCCGACTCGGCCGAGATCAGCCTCACGCTCGACGACAAACGCCTCACGGTAAAGGCCGGGCGCAGCCGCTTCCAGCTGCAGACCCTGCCCGCCGCCGACTACCCCAGCCTCAACCCGCCCACCGACGCCACCGCGCGCCTGTCGATCAGCCAGCGCGCCTTCAAGCGCCAGCTCGCCCAGGTCTCGTACGCCATGGCGCAGCAGGACATCCGCTACTACCTCAACGGCCTGCTCATCATTGCCGACGGCGGCGAACTACGCATGGTTGCCACCGACGGCCACCGTCTCGCCTACGCCGCGTCCGACCTCGACGCGCCGCTCGGTTCTGAACACGCGCAGCGCTACGAAGCCATCCTGCCGCGCAAGACCGTGCTCGAACTCGCCCGCCAGCTCGCCGACAACGACGACCCGCTCGAAATCGTGCTCGCCGGCAACCAGGCCGTCTTCCGCTTCGGCCCCATCGAACTCGTCACCAAGCTCATCGACGGCAAGTTCCCCGACTACGAGCGCGTCATCCCGCAGGCCCACCCCAAGCTCATCAGCTTCGCCCGCCAGCCCCTGCTCGGCGCCCTGCAGCGTGCAGCCATCCTCACCAACGAGAAGTTCCGCGGCGTGCGCATGGTGCTCGAAGACGGCATCCTCAAGATCGTCTCCACCAACGCCGAGCAGGAAGAGGCCATGGACGAACTCGAGATCGACTACCAGGGTGACAAGCTCGACATCGGCTTCAACGTCACCTACCTGCTCGACGTGCTCAACAACCTCTCGTCCGAGACCGTGGACTGGCGCTTCAACGACGGCAACTCCAGCGCCCTGATCACCCTCCCGGGCAACGACAAGTTCAAGTACGTCGTAATGCCGATGCGCATCTGACCCCCTTGTAGGAGCGGCGCCAGCCGCGAGCCTTTGTGCGCCAGGCCCAGACAACCCACGGACCACCGCAGCAAGCTCGCAGCCCGCGCCGCCCCTACAGGCACCCGCAACACCTTGCGCCACGCTCCACCGCAGCACCCCGTTCTTTACGAATCACCGAGATGACCATGTCCGAACCGCAAAACATGCCGGCCCCGCAAGCGGGCAACGACTACGACGAATCCAGCATCCAGCAGCTCGAAGGGCTGGAGGCCGTGCGCAAGCGCCCCGGCATGTACATCGGCGACACCTCCGACGGCACCGGCCTGCACCACATGGTGTTCGAAGTCGTCGACAACTCCATCGACGAGGCCCTGGCCGGCCACTGCGACGACATCGTCATCACCATCCACGCCGACAACTCGATCTCGGTCACCGACAACGGCCGCGGCATCCCGGTCGGCGTCAAGATGGACGACAAGCACGAACCCAAGCGCAGCGCGGCCGAGATCGTCATGTGCGTGCTGCACGCCGGCGGCAAGTTCAACCAGAACAGCTACAAGGTGTCCGGCGGCCTGCACGGCGTGGGCGTGTCCTGCGTCAACGCGCTGTCGAAGTGGATGCACGTCACCGTGGCGCGCGACGGCAAGCGGCACCTGCTCGAATTCGAGCGCGGCAAGCCGCAGAACCGCGTCATCGAGCTCGTCGACGGCGTCGAGGTCAGCCCGGCGCGCGTCATCGGCGAGACCACCAAGCGCGGCACCAAGGTGCACTACCTCGCCGACGACGAGATCTTCGGCACCGTCGAGTACCACTACGACATCCTCGCCAAGCGCCTGCGCGAGCTCTCCTTCCTCAACAACGGCGTCAAGATCCGCCTCATCGACCAGCGCACCGGCAAGGAAGAGGACTTCGCCTTCGCCGGCGGCGTGAAGGGCTTCGTCGAGTACATCAACCGCGCCAAGACGGTGCTGCACCCCAACGTCTTCTACGCCACCGGCACCACCCGCATCCCCACCGGCCAGGGCCACGAAGCCGAACTCTCGGTCGAAGTCGCCATGCAGTGGAACGACAGCTACCAGGAACAGGTGCTGTGCTACACCAACAACATCCCGCAGGCCGACGGCGGCACCCACCTCACCGGCCTGCGCGCGGCGATGACGCGCGTCATCAACAAGTACATCGAAGAAAACGAGATCGCCAAGAAGGCCAAGGTCGACATCACCGGTGACGACATGCGCGAAGGCCTGGCCTGCGTGCTGTCGGTCAAGATGCCCGACCCCAAGTTCGCCAGCCAGACCAAGATGAAGCTGGTGTCGTCGGAAGCCCGCCCGGCGGTGGAAGAAGTCGTCGCCAGCAAGCTCGGCGACTTCCTGCTCGAAAACCCGATCGACGCCAAGACCATCTGCAACAAGATCGTCGAGGCCGCGCGCGCGCGCGACGCCGCCCGCAAGGCGCGCGAGATGACGCGCCGCAAGGGCGTGCTCGACGGCGTCGGCCTGCCCGGCAAGCTCGCCGATTGCCAGGAGAAGGACCCCGCGCTGTGCGAGCTCTACCTCGTCGAGGGCGACTCCGCAGGCGGTTCGGCCAAGCAAGGCCGCGATCGCAAGTTCCAGGCCATCCTGCCGCTCAAGGGCAAGATCCTCAACGTCGAAAAGGCGCGCTTCGACAAGCTGCTGCAGAGCCAGGAGATCGCCACCCTGATCACCGCGCTCGGCACCAGCATCGGCAAGGACGACTACAAGCCCGAGAAGCTGCGCTACCACCGCATCATCCTGATGACCGACGCCGACGTCGACGGCGCCCACATCCGCACCCTGCTGCTCACCTTCTTCTACCGCCAGATGCCCGAGCTGGTCGAGCGCGGCCACATCTACATCGCCCAGCCGCCGCTGTACAAGATCAAGCACGGCAAGAGCGAGATGTACATCAAGGACGACAACGAGCTGTCGAACCACCTGCTGCGCCTCGCCCTCGACGGCGCGGTGCTCGTACCGCGTGAAGGTGCGGAAGCCATCGGCGACGAGGCCCTCGGTGGCCTGGCACGCACCTACCTGCTCGCCGAAGCCGTCACCCGCCGCCTGGCCAGCTACATCGACCCCGAAGTGCTGCAGGTCATGCTGGCGCACGACATCGAGGTCAGCCTCGACGACGAGGCCGCCGCCCGCGCCTCGGCCGAACGCATCCAGCCCCACCTGCCCGAAGGCCTGCAGATCTACGCCGAGTACCACGACGAATCCGAAGCCTGGCGTCTCACCATCGAGCGCCTGCACCACGGCAACCGCAAATTCGGCTGGGTCGAGCACGACTTCCTGGTCTCCGGCGACTACCGCGCCATCCGCAACGCCGCCGAAGCCATCAGCGGCCTCATCGGCCCCGGCGCCGAGATCCGCCGCGGCGAAAAGCGCCAGACCGTCAGCCGCTTCGCCGACGCCATCAAGTGGATGCTCGCCGACGTCGAGCGCGGCATCAGCAAGCAGCGCTACAAGGGCCTGGGCGAGATGAACCCCGAGCAGCTGTGGGAAACCACCATGGACCCCGCCGTGCGCCGCCTGCTGCGCGTGCAGATCGACGACGCCATCGCCGCCGACGAGATCTTCACCACGCTGATGGGGGATAACGTGGAGCCGCGGAGGGCGTTCATCGAGGGTAATGCGCTGTATGCGCAGAATATTGATGTGTGATTTCAAGCTACATGTCGGGCACTGCACGTGAGCTGATCCGCAATCCGGCGACCGAGGCCTTCTTCGGCCCGGTCAGCTATTGGGAAACGATCGTCAAGATCAGCATCGGCAAGTAGCGCCCGTCCCAAGCCGACGATCGACTACCTAAGCGACTGGGCCGCGGCCAATAGAGGCTGGCGGTGCAAGTACTACAAGCCCGACACCGACGAGGCCCAGTTCGCCCCCACACCGGCCACCGAGAAAGCGCTCGCCGGGCTAGCGTGGCTGAGGGAGCGCCAGCTCGTCGGCGCCAGACGCCCGTTTGCGGCAGGATGAACTATCCTGATTCCATACCATGACGTTGGCGAGGCGGCATGGCGCATGTCGCACTGCCGCCTGCCGCGGGCAACCGGGAGGGAATAGCGATGACGCCGTCTATTGGAACCCAGCTTCAATCGTTCTCGCGACGCACATGCAGCCGCATCCAGCCTAGGCCATGGGAAACGGCGGCCCGAACGCTGGCGCTGGTCGTAATGGCCCTGCTGAGCATCGGCAGCGCCCAAGCGGACACGGCGCGAACCGCTGAAGCAGGCCCTGCAAGCGAACCGACGCGGCCCCTCGCCTACGTGGCGCTGCGCAATGCAGCAGCGGTACTCGCGCTCGACATCGACAGCGGCGAAACCGTAGCGCGCATCCCAGTCGGGCCTCTGCCGCTGGGGACCACAGCAAGCCGGGACGGAACGCGGGTGGCCGTGGTGACGCGTGAACGCACGGCAGTCGAGCTGATCGACACCCGCACGCAGACAGTAATCGGCCAGTGGCTCTTTCGCGATCTGCTGCGCACGGCTTACGAGGCCAAGCTGAGCACCGCCGGCCTGTCCGACCCGACCGAAGGGCAGATTGTCTCGGTACTGTCGCGCTACACCATCGGCTCGGTGATCCTGTCGGGCCGGGGTGACACGCTGTTCGTGATCGGCAGGGAGGGCACCATCCTGCGCTTCGACGTCGACAGCGGCAAGGCGGACATGTTCGGCTTCCAGCTCGGGATCTCACCGGAGTTCCAGGCCCTGTTCGGACCGAGCCTGCACATCTTCGATGCGGTCGGCAGACTGTCTGCCGACGACCGGCGACTGTTCGTTCCGGATGCGAACCGCAACGGCATGATGATCCTGGATGCAGAGAAACTCGAGGTCATCGGCGAACTGCCCGGGCTGATATACGGTAACTTCGACCTCGCCCGGGACGACAGCCTGCTCGCCATGCTCGCCTTCCACTTCGACGTGGCCGACCTGTCCGCCTTCACCGTTCGTCGTGTCGGCCGGGCCGATTACAACCCGACCCACGGCGGCTTCGCCGGCGCAACCTCCTCGGCCCACTGGCCGGTCGCCCTTTCCCCGGACGCGCACATTCTTTACGCGCCCCGGAACGACGCGCTGGGCCGGGGAAGCGCAACCAAGCCCACCATGGTTGTCGCGCTCGACACTCGCAGCGGCAAGCGGCTCGCAATGCGCCACATCGGCGATCAGCCCACCGACGGCCTGGCGGTGTCGCCCGACGGCCGTCGCGTAGTGGTCGTGGCGCCGGCGAGCAATGCCGTGCATGTCCTCGATGCGCAGAGCCTTGCGCCGATCAGGGTGATCGAGGTGGGGCCGACACCGCAGGCGGGGGTGCACTTCGTCGTCAGTGCGGGCAAGTAGTCCATCGCCATCTCGAGCGCCGGAGCAACCTGCGTCTGATTCGCCCCATGAATGCGACCCCCGTCACGGCGGCTTTCGGCTCAAGCGCTTAGCATTCCCATTTAGCCCAACTGGACCCCCTCGTCATTCTCGCATTAGAGGACGGCGACGTTCGACTCGATCATGATCCTGAAAGAAGCCGACCCCAAGGACTCTCAGCTCACCGCGCTGGAAACCTACCTCGCTGCCCCAGGCGTTCCAGAAGCGACCCGGCAACAGATAGAACGCGAGTTGAAGATTCTCCGCGCCGGCATCAAGGGCGAGCGCGAATCCGCCTACGACATCGATTTCTACAGCGGCGCGAGCAAGAACCGCATCGTCATCCACGACCTGCGCATCGAGCACAACGGCCGCGTCGCCCAGATTGACCATCTCATTCTCAACCGCCTGCTCGAAGTCTATGTGCTCGAGACCAAGCACTTCAGCGAAGGCGTGTCGATCAACGAGCAAGGCGAATTCTCGATCTGGTTTGCGGGCAAGCCGCGCGGCATCCCATCACCGCTCGAGCAGAACGAGCGCCACATCGCAGTACTTCAGGACGTCTTCAAGACACTCGAAATGCCCACCCGCCTCGGCTTCCGGCTGCAGCAGAGACCACGGGCGACACGTCCGCAAGCACCAGCAAGCTGACCACCTCCAAGCTCGCCAAGGCGCTTAACCTGAAGACACCTGAGCTGACCGAGCGCCTGGTCGCCCGCGGCCTGCTGGAGCTACGTGACGGCAAGACCTACATAACCGCAGAAGGCAAGGCAGCGGGTGGCGAGTTCCGCATCAGCCAGAAGTTCGGCCCCTACTTCCTGTGGCCAGAGAATCTGGCTGTGTGACAAAGCGCACTATCGCATGTAGTTGATCACGCCACCGGTTTCGGATCATCGCGCAGCCGTCCTGGAGCGCTCCCCGGGACTATCGCATGAGAGTGATCATGAGTTTGAAGGAGAAGTGCGCGAACGCCTTCGGAAGGCTCGCGGCTTGCGCCGCTCCTACAGCAGGCCGCGGCGTGCCTCGCCCATGGGAGGAGCGCCAGCCGCGCGCTTTCCGCGCCGGGTCGCCTGCTTCACCATGCAATCCCCCGTCCTGCGATGAGCCCGGTCGCCATGCCCACCGTCCTCCACCTCGACGATGACCTCCTCGTCGTCGACAAACCTGCCGGCCTGCTCTCCGTCCCCGCCCGTGGCGCGGACCGCCAGGACTGCCTGGCCGCCCGCATCCAGGCACTTCACGCGGACGCGCTGATCGTGCATCGCCTGGACGCCCCCACCTCGGGGCTGGTGCTGTTTGCACGCGGGCTGGAAATGCTGCGCCGGATGAGCCTCGCCTTCGAGCAACGTACCGTGGGCAAGCAGTACGTGGGGGTGGTGCACGGGCACCTCGCACTGGATGAGGGCGAGATCGACCTACCGCTCGGCGAGGACGCCGCCAACCGTCCGCGCCAGATCGTCGACCACCTGCACGGCCGGCGCGCGCTTACCCGCTACCGGGTGCTGGCACGCATGGGGGAGGGCGCCGAGGCATGCACGCGCGTGGCGCTCAAGCCAGTGACCGGCCGCGCCCACCAGTTGCGCGTCCATCTGCTCGCCCTCGGCCACCCCATCCTGGGCGATCCGCTCTACGCGCCGCCCGCCAGCGTCGCACGCTTCGTGCGCATGCACCTGCACGCCACCCGCATCGCCTTCATCCATCCGCGCACCCGGGTACCACTGCAGTTCGAAAGTCCGGTACCGTTCTGAGTCTGCCCGTGACACGGGATCGATCCACCCGCCCATCCCCCATGGCCACTCATCACAACCGCCGCGCACCCGCCTACCTCGCCGGCTACCCGCCCGCACTCGTGCATCAGGTGACGGCCCTGATCGAGCAGGGGCGCTTCGCCGACGCCATGCGCAAGCGCTACCCCGACGCCCACACCGTGCGCTCGGACAATGCGCTCTACGACTACGTGCAGGCGCTCAAGGCCGAGCACCTGCGCAGCGCGCCACCGCTCGGCAAGGTGCGCTTCGACAACAGCCTGCACGTCATCCACGGCGCGCTCGGCACCCACACCGCCATCTCGCGCGTGCAGGGTGCACGCCTGCAGGCCAAGCGCGAGATCCGCGTCGCCACGCTGTTCCGCGCCACGCCGGAGGCCTTCCTGCGCATGATCGTGGTCCATGAGCTGGCCCACCTGCGCGTGCGCGAGCACGACAAGGCCTTCTACCAGCTCTGCCAGCACATGGAGCCCGACTACCACCAGCACGAGTTCGACCTGCGCGCCTATCTCAGCTATCGCGATGCGGGTGGCGAGGCGCTGTGGGGGGCCTGAGCGCCGCACACGCTCCCGGCCTGCCGGTGTCCGCTCCGCAAGAATCGGGTTGCACCTGCCAGGCGCGTCGCCATACTCGGGGCCAGCCGGGCCAGGCGCGCTGCGCGCCTGGCAGCCACCCACCGGGAGGACACCATGGATGCACTCGACCACCACGCACGCCATTACGACACCGTGGCGCGGGCGATCGCCTACCTCCGCGCCCGCGTCAGCGATCAGCCCGGGCTGGACGAAGTCGCCGCCGCCGTACATCTCAGCCCCGCGCACCTGCAACGCGTGTTCACCGAATGGGCAGGCATCTCGCCCAAACGCTTCCTGCAGCACCTCACCAAGGAATACGCACGCACACGCCTGCGCCAAGCGCTGGACATCCTGTCCGTCAGCGCCGAGGCCGGGCTGGGCAGTCCGAGCCGGCTGCACGACCTGATGGTGAGCTGCGAGGCCATGACTCCGGGCGAGATCAAGACCGCCGCACGCGGCATCGACATCGGCCACGGCATCGCCCCTACGCCCTTCGGCGCCGCGCTGGTGGCGTGGACACCACGCGGCGTATGCCACTTCGCCTTCCGCACGACCGACGACGCAGCCCTGCTTGCCGGACTGCGGGCCCAATGGCCAGCCGCCAGCCTGCACCGAGACGACGAGGCCGCCAGGCGCCTGATGCACGAGATCTTCCCACAAGCGCCAAGCCGCGGCCGCGTGCATGTGGTGCTGCGCGGCACGAACTTCCAGATCAAGGTCTGGGAAGCGCTCATCCGCATCGAACCCGGCCACATCCTGTCCTACGGGCAGCTCGCACACGAAATCGGCATGCCACGCGCCGCACGCGCAGTCGGCACGGCGCTGGCGGCCAACACCATCGGCTACCTGATCCCCTGCCATCGCGTCATCCGCGACAGCGGCGAAACGGGCGAATACCGCTGGGGCAGCGAGCGCAAGCTGGCAATGCTCGGTCGCGAGGCGGGCAGCTGCGCGCGTGGGCACGGCGACTGAACGCTGACGAACACCGGGAGTGGCCATACCGCCTCATGCCTGGCATGCATGTAGTTGCAGGAATGCAACGCGCCCCATAAACACCAGTAATGCCAACCATTCTCATTGTTATACTCCGCAACATACACGTCGGTAGCCAGCCACCCGATCGTCGCACCCAAGTGCCACATCAACCGGGAAGCCAGCCAAGGCCTCAACAGCTTTTCAGCCAAGCCTCGGAGTCTTCCCAATGTCCATGCGCGCCCCTCGCCGCAGCCCTCGCCCCCCGCATCGGCTGCTCGCCAGCCTCATCCCCTTGACGCTCGCTGCCGGTCTTGCACCGGCCCACGCCAACGAAGCCACCCGCCTGGACACCATGGTCGTCACGGCGGGCGGCTATGAGCAGGACATCAAGGATGCGCCCGCGAGCATCACTGTCGTGACGCGGGCCGAACTCGAACAGCGTCAGATCACGAACCTTGCCGACGCCCTGCGCGGGATCGAGGGCGTCGACGTCGATGGCCTGGATGCGCGCAGCAACAAGACCGGGAATCGCAGCATCAGCCTGCGCGGACTGCCCGCCGAATACACCCTCATCCTGATCGATGGCCGGCGCCAGAACGTCCCCGGCACGGTCGCACCGAACGCCTTTGTTGACTCGGCCAGCGTCTTCTTCCCGCCGGTCGCAGCGATCGAACGAATCGAAGTGATCCGCGGCCCGATGTCCACGCTCTACGGTGCCGACGCCCTCGGCGGCGTGGTCAATATCATCACCCGCAAGCCGGGCAACGACTGGGCTGGCAGTGTCAGTGTCGACGCCACGCTGCAGGGCGACTCTGCCTTCGGTGACAAGTACGGACTGGAGGCTTACCTGTCCGGCCCGCTCAAGGCCGACATGCTGTCGATGCAGCTATACGGCCGCAAGTTCGAGCGTGAGGCCTCGGATATCCGCTTCCCGGGGCAGGACACCTCATCCGACCGTCAGCGCACCATGGGCCAGAACCCGGTGCGTGCCACGGTCAACACAGCCGGCGGCAAGCTGATCCTCAGCCCGAACAGCGCACACGAGCTCTACTTCGGATTCGACGTCACCCGTCAATCCCTCAACAACGACCGTGGCCAGATGGGTAGCATCCGCCCTGGCGACGGATATGCGCCGAAGCTCGGATTCAACCGCGAACAGCTTTACCTGGGGCATACGGGCCGACTCGACATCGGCCTCATCGAGACCTCCATCACCCGCAACACCACCGAGACCACCGGCCGCCGGATTCCGAACGCCGCTGCATCGGCCGCCTCGGGCCGGCGCAACACGCCGCGCACGCTGGAGTCCGAAACCACCGTCTTCGACACCAAACTCGTCACCGGCCTGGGCAATCATCTGCTGTCCGTCGGCGCCCAGTACATGGACGCCCGCCTGACCGACGGCATTCCCCAGACAACGTTCAAGAACACCCAATGGGGCATCTTCGCCGAGGACGAATGGTCCCTGCGTGACGACCTCGCACTTACGCTCGGCCTGCGCCACGACCGCCACGACGTGTTTGGTGGCCAGACCACACCGCGGGCCTACCTCACCTGGAAGGCGAACGACAGCTGGACGCTCAAGGGCGGCGTGGGGCGTGGCTACCGTGCTCCCTTCCTCGAACAGTTGCACGATGGCATCGTCGGATATGGCAACCAGGGCCAGGACCCGCTGTTCGGCAACCCCAACCTGCAGCCGGAAAAGAGCACCAACTACGAGCTCGCAGCGCTCTACGATGCCGGCCCGCTTACGGCCCAGATGACGGTGTTCCACACCGACCTGAAAAACAAGATCGAGCGCCCCACGGGTGCCGGCGCGAACGTCACCGCCAACGTGGGCGAAGCGCGCATCCAGGGGGTCGAGTTCAGCGCGCGCTGGCTGTTGACCCAGGCGCTGACCCTGTCGGGCAACTACACCTTCATCGACAGCGAGGTCACCACCTCGAATGTGTTCGGCATCAACAAGGGCGACCCCCTGTTCGGAGTACCGCGCCACAGCCTGAATGCGAAACTGGACTGGCAGGCTACGCCCAAGCTCAACGCCTTCCTCGCCGCCGAACACCGCAGCAAGCGCTTCCGTCCGGCAAACTTCCATGAGCCTCACCAGGGCGGCAACGCACAGCCGGTCGACAAGAGCTTCCTCGGCGACTTCGAGGGCTTCACCGTCTTCAACCTCGGTGGTGCCTATGCGCTCACGCCCAACGTGAAACTGAACGCAGTGGTCTACAACCTGCTCGACAAGGACTTCAACAAGTACAAAGGGCCCTACGACTTCTGCGGCAACGCGGCCTGCACCACGGTCGGCGGCCAAACGTACAGCAACATCTACAACAACATCTACGAACCACGCCGGCTCTGGTTGTCGGTGTCGGCGTCGTTCTGACGTAACGAATCGGGGGGCATGATTGCCCCCCGATTCGCTTGTCGGCCCGGGAGCCCCCGCGTCACACGGCGCAGAGCGCCAGTTCAGAACCTGCGCAAGCCCTCATCCCCTGACAAGACACGGCTCAAGCCAAACCCCTTAAACCCACCGGCGACGCAACAAGCCAAGCAGGCTGAGGCTGAGCCCGGCCAAGGCCAGAGAGCCCGGTTCGGGGATCTGCACCGGCGCGGTCGTGATCATCGCTGCGAACTGGACCCGCGTCGTCGCATCCTCCGGCGTCACGAAGCCCAGGCACGGACTGCCGGTGGGCAAGCTCTGAGCGTTGAACACATAGTCACAGGCCGTCTGCGGCAGCGGATTGAGACCGCTCGTCAGCTCGAAGAAGCTGATGAAGTACTGCTGATCGATGCCGTCGCCGGTGTCATAAGTGAACATGAAGTTCAGCGCGTCACGGTCGAGCACGAAGATGTCGCCGCAGCCGTTCAGGTTGACCCCGACGCCGTTCGCCCCACCGTCTGCACAGGGGTTGGCGCCATTGGGCGTTTCCTCGAAGTAGACATTGAAGGTCTGCGTCACCGACGGCAATCCCGGCCCTGCAGGCACCAGGGGCGTCAAGGTCAGCGTCGACGCGATTGCGAAGCGCTCCGGGCGCGGGCTACCGGCCACGATCGGGTTGTTCAAGTGCGACAGGAAGATGTTGCCCACGGCGGCACCGTTGGTGTCCACAGAGGTGACAGCCGGACTGTTGGTAATATCGACACCGCTCTGCGGCCCTGTGGAAGGGCTTGGGTCGCCCCAGCGCAGCTGATGGTCGGTAACCGTCGTCCCGGCATCACCGAAGCGCCAGACGATGGAACTCGCATCGAACTTTGCATCAACCGTCACCTCCCATTGCGTGACGATAGCTGCCTCCGCAAGCGGCGCGGACATCATCCCGACCGAGAAGCCGGCGATTGCCAGCGCGATCAGGTGTGGCTTGGTGGTTTTGCGCGTGCCCATGACGATCTCCGTTATCCGAGTACCCGATCAAAGTCAAGCATCAACCAGGCCAGATTTAATTTTTCTTTAATATTCATGTGCTTGACAAAATAACCGGGGGCTCTGGCAAACCCGACTGTAAAAATACTCGACAATCGAGCGCAGTCTCCCCATCGCGAGTGCTGCCTTCTGCCCGAACGACGACTGATGAACCCGGCTGCACCCGGGCCAAGTTAATGGGACAATCCGCGCCCCGGTCCGGGTGCACCACGCAGCAACGGGCCGTCCATCGGACACATCCAGCCTCGAGGAAAACAACAATGGCAAGACACTGGGCAGCATTCATCGCCCTCGGACTGGCGAGCGCGACCCCCGCTTTCGCCGCCGGGCAAGCCGATGCCAAGGGTTTCGTGGAAGACAGCACGCTCAACGTGCTGCTGCGCAACGCCTTCATCAACCGCGACTACCGCGACGGCAACCAGGACAAGCGCGAATGGGGGCAGGGCGTGATCGCCAACTTCGAGTCGGGTTTCACCCAGGGCACCGTGGGCGTGGGCGTGGACGCCTTCGCGGCCTACGGCCTGCGCCTGGACAGCACCCGCCGCCGCGCCGGCGCGGGTGGCATCGACTTCTTCAAGCAGGAAGACAGCACGGGCAAGCCCGCAAGCGACCTGGCCAAGGGCGGTGCGTCGCTCAAGCTGCGTGTGTCCAACACCGTGCTGGCCTACGGCGACCTGCGCCCCTCGCTGCCGGTGCTGAACCACGACGACTCGCGCCTTCTGCCGGAGAGCTACACCGGCACCCTGCTCACCTCGAGCGAGATCGACGGCCTCGAACTGGTCGCCGGCCGCTTCCATGCGCAGTCGCGCAAGAGCGATGAAGGCCGCGACAGCGGTGGGCTGAAAGGCATCGACGTGATCGGTGGCAGCTACCAGTTCAACGACGCGCTGAGCGCGGCGCTGTATTTCTCCGACGTCGACAACGTGGTGCGCGACAACAGCTTCAAGCGCCAGTACGTGAACCTGAACTACGCGCTGCCGATCGCCAGCAACACGCTGAGCTTCGACCTCAACGGCTATCGCACCAAGTACGACGTGTCCGGCGACAAGAACCGCATTTGGAGCCTGGCCGCAACCTACGAGACCGGCCCGCACGCCTTCACGCTCGCCTACCAGCGCAGCAGCGGCGACGTCGGCTTCGACTACGGCTGGTACCAGAAGGCCGGCGGCACCGGTAACGGCGGGGCCTCGATCTGGCTGGCGAACTCCTACTGGTCGGACTTCAACGGCAAGGACGAAAAATCCTGGCAACTCGCCTACGCGGTCGATTTCGGCCAGTACGGCATGCCCGGCCTCAAGTACCGCGTCGCCTACGTGCGTGGCAGCGACATCGACACCGACGTCACCACCCGCGGCAAGGAGCACGAGTTCTTCAACCAGATCTCGTACACCGTGCAGAACGGCGCCGCCAAGGACCTGAACATCCGCCTGCGCACCTCGGCGCTGCGCGTGTCGAGCGATGCCGCCGACTACAACGTCAGCGGCCGCGAAGTGCGGGTCTTCATCGACTACCCGTTCAACGCGTTCTGATCCGCCTGACGCGCATGGGGCAGGGCTTGCCCCGCCGCCCCATGCGCTGCGACCGGATCCGATGCGCTGTGCGCCTCGCTCAGGGGCGCACAGCGCACACCGCCCGGGCGCTCACTTCACCACGAGCAGGCTGTCGTCCCACTTCGGGTGCTTGTCCAGCCCAAGCAGGTTGGCCACGGTGGCGGCGATGTTCGACAGACCGGCGCCATCGGCCTGCTTCAGGCCCAGCCTGCCGCCGCTGACGTTGTCGTACAGGATCAGCGGCACCGGGTTGAGGGTGTGCGCGGTCTTGGCCTTGTAGCTGCCATCGGCGTTGCGCGCCGGCTCCTTGGTCTTCTTGTCGAGCTCGAACATCTCGTCGGCGTTGCCGTGGTCGGCGGTGATCAGCGCCACCCCGCCGGCAGCGTCGATCGCCGGCAGCAGGCGCGCCAGCGCCAGGTCGACCGCCTCGATCGACATCGTCGCGGCGCGGAAATTGCCCGTGTGGCCGACCATGTCGCCATTAGCGTAATTGCAGCGCATCACCGCATACTTGCCGGACTGGAGCGCAGCGATCATGGCATCGGTGATCTCGGCCGCCTTCATCCACGGCCGCTGCTCGAAGGGTACGACGTCGCTCGGCACCTCCTCCCAGGTCTCACCATCGAAACGCCCGGAGCGGTTGCCGTTCCAGAAATAGGTGACGTGGCCGAACTTCTGCGTTTCCGAGCACGCGAACTGCGCCAGGCCCATCTTGCTGAACCACTCGCTGGAGGTATCGGTGATCGCCGGCGGGGCGACCAGGAAACGCTTGGGCAGTTGCAGGTCGCCGTCGTACTGCAGCATGCCGGCGTAGGTCACCTTGGGCACGCGCACGCGATCAAAGGCGTCGAAGTCGTTCTCGACGAATGCGCGCGTGATCTCGATTGCGCGGTCGCCACGGAAATTGAACAGGACCACGGCATCGCCATCCTCGATGGTGCCGATCGGCTGACCGCAACCGTCACCGTCGAATTCGGCGATGACGAACTCGGGCAGGTCCTGGTCGATGGTGCCGGGGTGCTTGTCGCGCAAGGCCTTGACCGCCTCGGCCGCACTGGCGAACTTCGGCCCTTCGCCCAGCACGTGGGTCCGCCAGCCGCGCTCGACCATCGGCCAGTTGGCGTCGTAGCGGTCCATGGTGATGTACTGGCGGCCGCCGCCCGAGGCGATGCGGGCGTCGAAGCCGTCGCTGCTGATCCCGGCCAGGAAGGCCTCGAAGGGTTCGACGTAGTCCAGCGCGCTGGTTTCGGGCACGTCGCGGCCGTCGAGCAGGGCGTGGATGCGCACCGTGCGCACGCCATCGGCCTTGGCCTGCACCACCATCGCCCGCAGGTGGTCGATGTGGCTGTGCACATTGCCATCCGAGAACAGGCCGATGAAATGCAGCACGCCCGCCTTGCCCGCAGTGCCTGCCCTGGCTGCGGCCACCACCTCCTGCCACGCCTTGCCCTCCCAGATCGCGCCGCTGGCGATCGCGTTGGCGACCAGCGCCGCGCCCTGGGAATACACTTGGCCGGCACCAATGGCGTTGTGGCCCACCTCGGAGTTACCCATGTCCTCGTCCGACGGCATGCCGACCGCCGTACCGTGCGCACGCAGGGTGATGTTCGGATACTCGGCGAACAGGCGGTCGAGCGTCGGCTTGCGCGCGGCGTCGATCGCACTGCCCACATCGTGCCTGGGGATGCCATAGCCATCCATGACAATCACGACAACGGGGCCCTTGACGCCGGCGAAGGCGGGGAGTTTCTGCAGCATGGTCGCTTCCTGGGATCTGAAGATGTCGATGGCGGCAACCGGCGGCCTGCCCGGTGCCCATGTCCAAAGGGCGGAAGATAGCATCAACGCGGCGCTGCAACATCCCGCCCGTTGCAAGGCCACGCTCGAACCCCACGCAAAGGGATGCATCCCATTGCCGAGTGGCGTCGATCGAGACAAAATAATAAAGTATTACCTTTACAGGGAAAGCCGACGACATGAACACCAAGACCCAGAACGCATTGCGTGCCGCCCTCCAGCATGAAGACTCCGCGCTCGAGAAGCGCCTGCCCGAGCCGGCCCAGACAGAAGCGGCCGCGACCACGCAGCCACCTGTAGCCGACGTGCAGGAAGCCAGTTCCACCGCTGCACCGGAGCCGGTCGCAGCACCTGCGGGAGCTCAGAACGGCACTGCCGACACCACCGCCGCCAACAGTACGCCGGTTGCCAATGCGGCGGCCGGTGCAGAGCCCCCCGCAGCACCGGCTGCCAGCGCGCAGGCGCCCGCTGAGCCGGTCGCAGCCGACAAGCCGCAACGCGAAACCTTCGTGATCGGCGAGAACGACTGCAAGCGCCTCAAGGTGCTGCGCGCAGACCTGGCCGACAGCGGCAAGCGGCCCGGCAAGTCTGAGCTCGTCCGCGCCGCGATCGGCGCCCTCGCCGCTCAGGGTACGGACGCGGTAAGGGCACTGCTGCGCGCACTGGCGCCGCTCGGCACCGGCAAGAAGGCCAAGGCCGCAGAGAAGAAGAAGGATGAGTCCAAGCGCAAGAAGACCGCGGCCAAGAAGGCCGGCGGACGCAAGGAAGCCACCGCCAAACGCAAGACCAACAAGAAAAAGCGCTGAGCGGCGCCGAGCGCAGGGTCAGTGCTTCTTGCTGCGCTTGCCCTTGGCGACCTTGGGCAGCGCGGCGATCACCTGCGCGACACCCGCGGTGTCGCGCTCGGCCAGCAGGGCGAGCCCCGCGCGCAGGATCTCCGACTTGCTCACCAGCACGCCGGCCTTGCCCAGCGCCTCGCGCAAGGCCTTGATGCGGCGGTGCTCGCTCGCCGGCATCGAAAAGGAGTCGCGCTCCACTTTCTCGTGGCGATCCTTGCGCTCGGCCTCCTGCGCTCCCAGCGTGTCGATACCGTCGTCCATCTCGCCGGCCACCCCGCTGGTCACCTCGCTGGCCGCAGGCTGCACCGGCACCTTCGCCGGGCCGGCGCTCGCACGTCGTTTACGCGTCGTCGCTGCAGTCATGCTCACCCCTCGATCAGCCGGACGACGGCCGAGACCAATCGATCGACTTCTTCCTGTGCCGCCGCTGCGGCACGGCCCAAGCCATAGACGGAGGTACCGCGCACCGCACTCAAGGCATACGCACTACGCTGCGACAAGGCCGCGTCCAGCACCGGCAGCTTGAAATCCTGCAACACCTCGAGCACATCGCCGGCGAGCGCCGTACGCATGACGCGGTTGGGCAGCAGCACGCCGCAGAGGGCAGGGCGGCTGCGCTGGCGATCGAGGATCAGGCGTTCGATGCCGCGCGTTGCCCACAGATCGGTCGGGCTTGGCACCACCGGCACCAGGGCCACATCACATAGCTCCAGCGCACTCATGGTATGTGGGTGTTCGATCGACGGCGGGCAATCCATCACGACCACATCGACCCGCCTCGCCACCGGACGCAGGGCCTCGGCCATGTCGACAGCAGAGCCCTTGAGCTGCAGCACCTCGCTCGCAATCGGCGCGTCCGCCGGGGCAAGCTCCGCCCAGCGCGATGCGCTCTCCTGTGGGTCGAGGTCGGCAAGCGCGACCCGGTAGCCCTGCAAGCCGAGGCCTGCCGCCAGTTGCAGGCTGACCGTAGTCTTGCCTGAGCCTCCTTTCTGCGAAATCAGCGCGATCAGCCGCCGTGCGCTCATGGTGCGTCCCGTTCAGGCGTGTAAAGGTAATACCCGACAGTCTAGCGAATCGGCGCCGGCTTGCACGCCCTGTCGACGCCCCCGCGCCTGCATTGGATCATTTCACTTGGCAAATCGTGTTGCGCAGCGCACCATTCGGCACAGTTCTTGCCACTGTCATCGATTCGCAGCCGTGGTGTTTCCCGCCCGGCGGCCAACAACGGGAGATCCGTCATGACATCGCTATCGAAAGCGCTCGCATCCGGCCTGCTCGCCCTCGCCACAGTTCTCTCCAACCCCGCAGCGGCCTCGCCGCCCGGGCCACTTCCCGCGCTCAACATCGACATCCGCGAGACCTCGGTGTCGGGCATCTCCTCCGGCGGCTTCATGTCTGCGCAGTTGCAGGTCGCGCACTCGTCGATCATCAAGGGCGCAGGCATCGTCGCCGGGGGCCCGTACTACTGCGCCCAGAACGACGTCATCACCGCCACCACGCTGTGCTCATGCACCGGCGAACCGATGCTCGGCTGCAAGGTCACCGAGCACAGCGCGGCCGTTCAGGCGCTGGTGACGGCCACCCAGGGCTTCTTCGCAAAGGGCTTGATCGACGACCCTGCCAACATCGCCCGCCAACGCGTTGCCACGGTCGTCGGCGGCGAAGACCGGCTGGTACCCACACCGATCGCACGCCAGCTCCACGACTACTACGGCGCCTTCGGCCTGCCGCCGGACAGCCTGAAAGCCATCGCCCTGGACGGCGCCGGGCATACGATGCCCACCATCGACTTCGGCGCCGCCTGCGCGACCACCGATGAACCCTATATCGGCAAGTGCGATTTCGACGCCGCAGGCGCAATCCTCGGCTGGATCTATCCCGACGCTGTCCCGCCCGCCCCGGCGGGCACGCCGGCGGCCGGCC
The DNA here is from genome assembly GCF_029588855.1 of Thauera mechernichensis. Lineage (NCBI taxonomy): Bacteria > Pseudomonadati > Pseudomonadota > Betaproteobacteria > Rhodocyclales > Zoogloeaceae > Thauera > Thauera mechernichensis. The sequence goes on from NZ_JARQZE010000006.1 coordinate 146,588, forward strand.
GTTTCGTCGAGTTCGACCAAAGTGGCTATGTGCCCAAGGGCGGCCTGTTCGACTTCCTGTGGGGCTCAGGCATGGACAAGACAGGCTGGGTGTATGTCCCCCAGGTGTGCGAAGCGGGCGAGCGCTGCCGCCTCCACATCGCACTGCACGGCTGCAAGCAGGGCCAGAGTTACCTGCCTCTCAAGCGCCCGCCGGGCGGCGGGCTCTATAACGGCACCACCTTCGTGAAGAACACCGGCTACGACCGCTGGGCCGACGCCAACCGCCTGGTCGTGCTGTTCCCGCAGGCAGTGTCCATCCCCTGGCGTAACCCGAACGGCTGCTGGGACTGGTGGGGCTACACCGACGAGCACTACGCGACGCGTAACGGCGTCCAGATCCGCGCCCTGCGCGCCATGATCGACCGCCTCGGCGCAGGACTGCGCCCAGGGTCGTAGCATCCGCAGCGCCGCTTGCGGCACACTACCGGCCTCGTCCCAGACCAGGAAGCCCGGCATGGCCTCATCCTCGACACCCCCCTCCCGCAGCGCGGGCGCACCCGCAGCGCGCCAGGCGCGCCTGGTTGCGCTCATTGTCGGCGGGCTTTTCCTGCTGCTGATCGTGGCCTTCGTCGCCATGGTGTTCACGGTGCGCGACGAGGCCCGCCTCAACGCCGTGGGGCCGATCCCCCCGGCGCCCGGCGCCGAGCGCGGCGGTCTGGTGTTCCACGGCACGGCGAACATCTGGGAAGTGCGCGGCCGCATGACGCTCGACGCCGAGCGTCAGGTGAGCTTCAGCTTCGACCTCATCGGCCCCACTGCTCAGCCTGCACCCGCCACGCTGGCGTTCGACCTCAGCCTCGACATGCCCGACCACGACCGCGCGCCCATCCCGCTGCAGCACACGCTCGCCGGCCCCGGCAGCTATGTCGCCAAGGCGGCACTGCCCGAACCCGGGCGCTGGCGCCTGCGCCTGCAACTGCCCGAGATCACCGGTCTGTTCGAGTTCGAAGTCGATCGCTGAAGCCTCGCCCTGGGGCATACTGGCGCGCCCAGCGCCGGAGCGCCCCATGTCCTCGACCCTCACCGACCTGCTCGCCACCGCGCTCGCCGCCCGCGCGCCCCTGATCGAGCGCCTCGCCGCCGAACACACCGACGCCTACCGCCTGTTCCACGGCACGGTCGAAGGCGAGCCCGGCCTCACCGTCGACCGCTACGGACCGATGCTGCTGGTGCAGACCTTTCACCACCCGCTCAGCCTCGACAGCCTCGCCGAACTGCAGGCCTTCTACGCCACCGCCCTGCCCGGCCTGCCGCTGATCTGGAACGATCGCAGCGGCAAGCATTCGCGCATTGCCAACCCGCTGCCGCCCGAACAGCAGGCGGTCGCCGAAACACCCTGCGAGTTCTCCGAACTCGGCGTGCGCTACCGCTTCCAGGCCCGCCACGCCGGCCAGGACCCCTGGCTGTTCCTCGACCTGCGCGCCGCACGCCGGCGCATCATGCAGGAAGCGCCGGGCAAGTCCTTGCTCAACATGTTCGCCTACACCTGCGGGGTCGGCATCGCCGCCGCCAAGGCCGGCGCACGCCATGTGATCAACGTGGATTTCGCCGAATCCAGCCTTGCCGTCGGCAAGGACAACGCCCCCCTCAACACGCTGGCGACTCGCCCGCGCTTCATCAAGTGCGACGCCTTCGCCGCCCTGCGCCAGTACGCCGGCATCGGTCAGCCCCGGATGGTGCGCGGCAAGCACCTGCCGCCGTTCCCCGCCCTCGAGCCACACCGCTTCGACATCGTCTTCCTCGATCCGCCGCGCTACGCCAAGAGCCCGTTCGGCGTCGTCGACCTCATCAACGACTACGCCGCCCTGTTCAAGCCCGCGCTGCTCGCCACCGCCGAAGGCGGCACCCTGGTGTGCTGCAACAACGTTGCCCAGGTCGATCGCGAGGCCTGGCTCGACCAGCTCGAACGCAGTGCGCGCAAGGCCGGCAGGCCGCTGCGCGAGGCCGAATGGATCACCCCCGAAGACGACTTCCCCAGCCTTGACGACAAGCCGCCGCTGAAAACGGTGCTACTGCGCGTGTAAGCGACACATACGCCGCGTGCAGACACGCACAGGACTGAGCTGTAACGGTGAACAATGCGTTTTATTGTTGATCTACAATCACTTGCACCGTTTCATTCAGAGTTTTTCTCATGATCCGCCTGTCCACGATCGCCATCGCTACCCTACCTCTCCTGCTGTCGGCCTGCTTCAGCTCCGTACGCCCATCCCCGGTCGCCCAGCTGCCGGACGCGGGCCCGGCGCACCGCAACGGACAGCTCGACTTCGCGCTTGCCAGTGGCGACTACGGCTGCGAGCACGGCGTGCGCGTGCAGGTTCGGCGCGACATGCAGGAGCGCATCAACAACCGCATCCAGCTCGGCTGGAACGGCAATCAGTACCTGCTCGAGCGCGACCTGTCGCACTCCGGCCTGCCGCGCTTCGAGGACCCCGCCAGTGGCCTGGTGTGGATCGACCTGCCGTGGAAGAGCGTGCTGCTCGATGGCCGCAGCCACAAACCCATCGCCAGCGAATGCCGGCAGGTGCCGGTGCGCGTGGCCAACAGCGGCTAGGCGACGAACGGCCACACCACGCTCAGGCCAGCCGGCGAATCAGGCCCGCAATCTCGCCAAAATCGTCAAACCAGAGCGGGCGCACCCCCATCGAGAGATAGGGCGCCGAGGCCAGCGCAAGCTCCATCGCGCTCGCCTCGGAATGGCGACAGGACCCTGGCCACTTCAGTAGCGCGTAGTGGTAACGCCCAGGCAAGACCTTCGCGGCATCGCGCAGCAGCCGGTTCATCTCCTCGTCCGCAAACGAGCAACCGACGTACAGCGCATGATGCACGGGGTTGGCGAGCCAGCGTGCGAACACCTCGCCGACAATACCGGCGCGGCTGCCGCCATACGTGCACTCGTACTGGCTGGTGGAAAACACGAAGCGCACATGGGTGATCCGGAAAAGCCTCCGCGGCGTGTAGCCATGCACATGGTAGATGCCCTGATGCAAGGCGTGCTGGCCCTGCTCTCGCGCCAGCGTGTTCGGGTCGCCAGCGAGCTCATCTGCGCGCATTGCGTAGGCCGCACGCGCGAGTCCGGCCTCATCGAGCGCCTCGCCCATCAGGTCGTCGAAGTTGTAGGTGATGATCGCGTCCCAGCCTGGCAGCAACCCGCCACGATCGGGCACATTGACAGCCAGCGCGCCTTCAGCTCGACCTCGCCCCGGCGGTCTTCGTCCACGGACAAGCCGAAGCGCTGGGCCAGCGCCTGCGACATCTGCAGCGAGCGATACAGGCCGTTGATCTGGGTCTCGATCTCGAAGAACGCAGCGCCGATCTCGTCACGCTCGACAAGATCGGCAAACAGCTGCGGCTCCCAGCTGCGTGCGGTAAAGAACGCCCGCCAGGCGTGCGCATGCTGCGATGGTCCGACATACATGGCGCCCACCTCCTGGTCGTGCCGGACGCAGCACCGGCCTGCCGCGCCCTACATCAAGAGATTGCTCGGATTGCGGCACGCCTGGGCCGCCCCCGCCCGCGGAGCCTGTCCCGAGAGATCGATGGTAGCGCCATAGTACGAGTTGGCATTTGCCGTCGGCGCAACGCGCTGCGCCACCTCGAGCCTGAACGGTGCGCGCCCTGGTGCCACGCCGGAAAAAACGCGCTGCCACTCTCCGCTGCCGAACTCCTCGCAGGCGATCTCGGTCAGCTGCACACCACGCGCACGCATCGCACCGACGATGTCATAGGGTGGCTCAGCGCCGACTGCCATCCAGTTCATGGCCACTGTCCTGGCCGCGGGCGAACCGCTGACCGACACCTCGAACCTGCCCAGCTTGCCGCTCGCCGACAATTCGCGCGAACTCGCCTTCGCTGCCCAGCGCACACCGCCGAGACGTTGGCGCAGGGCGGCGACAGGCACCGCCTCGCCCGCTGCCGCCGGCAAGGCCGCCAGCAGGGCATCGGTTGCCGCCGCACTCGCGCCGATCTTTTCCCAGTCGGCTGCGCATTGTTCGTCTGCCCAGCGCGCCGCATCCGCGCTGAGCGACACATAGAAGCGGCGGCAATCGGCCAGAAAACGCGGCCGCGCCTCGGGCTGGACCACCAGCGGTGGCGGGGCCGGACCAGCAGCAGCCGTACTCCCTGCCGGCGCTGCAGCTACCGCCGCCGTGGCTGGCCGAGGCGCCGCAGCCTTGCCCTCGCTGGCATCGCTGACGGCAACCGCCTCGCCAAAACCATGGCCATTCCAGGCCAGCTGGGCAGCGCACTGCGTACTGGCGCTGCTGCCCGGCCCACAGGCCGCACCACGGCGCGCAATCTGCACCTTGGCTGGCTTGCCGGCGAGTACACGGTAGGCAATCAGCTGATCCGAATAGACCCGGCGTGCATTGTTGCGCGCGTCGACGACGAAGATATCGACCCGCGCCACACCCCCCTGGCGGAACAGGCCGGGGCGGCCGGTGCAATCGTAATCGCCTTCGGACAGCAGGTAATCGAGGCGGCCGTCGCCGGTGAAATCCTGTGCAACGACATAACGCCCGCTGCCGGCACGCCCGCCGGCTGCAGTGCAGCGGCGGTCCAGGTCGTTCATGTGCGTGAGCACGACGGCAGGAATGGGCGGGCGGGCCTGCGCCAGGACGGCGGAGGATATGCACGCCCCGACCAGGACGGACAAGAGGAATCTGCGCATGGCGACGGCCTCCAGGCTGTTGCTGCAGCCTAGACGCCAGCCCCGCAGCCGGCAAGCTCAGCCGAAGGGCGCCACCCCGAACAGCCAGGCGTGCAGGTAGCGTGCAAACACGAACCAGACCCCGGCGCCGATCAGCACGGCGAGCGCGTCGCGGCCGAGCGCGCCATCCGCGCGTACCACGCCATGTGCGCGATCACGCTTGCGCGCACTGGCGAACGCGGCGATCGACCACACCAGGAAACTGCCGAACAGCAGCACGTCTGCCAGCGTACCGTTCGAAATCAGATGCGCCAGCGCCCACAGCTTCACCCCCGCGCTCATCGGGTGGCCGAGCGCCGACTTCATGCGCGTGCCCGGCAGGTAGGTCGCCACCAGCAGGATGAAGGCCGGCAGCAGCAGCAGGGCTGCCAGATGGCGCGTCCACACCGGCGGGAACCACAGGTACACCGGGTCGTAGCGCGTCTGCGCATAGCCCCAGACAATCAGCACCAGGCCAATCACCGAGACGATCGAGTAGGCCAGCTTCCACTTTGCGGCGCCGTAGTGTGCGATGTACTGGGCGCGGTTGTCCTCGGCAACGATGCGCGCCGAATGCGTACAGAGAAACAGCACCAGGCCGATGATGAGTGCGGTCATGAAACAGGTCTCCAGCGTTTGAATCGAGCGAGTCAGACCCCGTCGATCGAATTTCGCTCCCGATCGACGAGCCCGTCACACTATGGCCCGCTCGGGCAGACCACGACAATTCGCTTAACGCCTCGGCGCGCCGCCACTTGCATGCGCCGTGATGAGCACGTAACACAGGCGCGCGTCGTCCGCGACCCTGGAGAAGGTGAGCGGTGATGCGGCCTTGTCGTCCTCGCCGGCAAGCGAGCAACCGGGCAGTGACTCGAGGTCATGCACGACCATACCCCAGTCGACAAACACGCGACGGGCCGCCGAGCCCTCGACGACGACGCGGATGTCACGGTGCAGCGGATCCTGTCGAATCCTGCGCATGAGCGCTTCGACCGCCTCGCGCTGACCCTCAATCATCTGCATGAACTCACCGTTCATGTAGAGCAGGCAACCGGACAGCCCCTCGAGACGATTGCGGCGCTGCATCACCTGCCGCAACGCCTTGAGCGTATCCGTTCCGACCTCCACCTGTGCGCGGCTCACATAGATGAGGTAGTAGAGCGACGGCGCGTTTGCCTCCCCCCCATCAGCCTGCTGAGCCTGGAAGTGACGCGCGAAATCGGCCTCGATGAGAGGGCGGTAGAAATGGTAGCCCTGCAGCATTTCACAACCGCAGGCGCACAACTCCTGGCGCTGTGCATCGTTCTCGACGCCTTCGGCGACAAGCTTCAAGCCCAGCGCTGCGCCAAGGCCGGCCACCGCGCGGATCACGGCGCGGTTTTCCTCGCTCCGTTCTAGACCGTCCACGAAGGCGCGGTCAATCTTCAGCACATCTACCGGGAGCCGTGTCAGCTGCGACAGCGACGAGTAGCCCGTGCCGAAGTCGTCGACGGCCACGCGCAGGCCGAACTCGGCCAGGCGCCGCAATACGCGCAGATTCGCCTCGACGTCGGCCATCAGCGCGGTCTCTGTGATCTCAAGCAGCAACCGCGAAGGGTCCGCCCCCGTGTCGCGCAGGATGGCCGCGAACACCTCCGGCAGATTCTCCTCACCCAGTTGGCGTGCCGACAGGTTCACCGAAACATACGGCGCCTGCTCGCCCCAGCGCTGACGCCAGCTTGCCTCGCAGCGGCAGGCCTGCCTCAACACCCACTCACCGATCGGCACGATCGCACCACTCAGTTCGGCAATGGGAATGAAGATGGCCGGCGACACTTCGCCCGTCGGCGGGTGCCAGCGCAGCAGGAGCTCTGCGCCCACAATCCTGGCCGTTTCCGCCGCCACGATGGGCTGGTAGCGCAGGGACAACTCGTTGCGCTCGATCGCCAGGCGCAAACCGGTACTGATCATGAGCCGCTGACGCGCCTTCTCCTCCAGCCCCTCGCTGAAGAACTGCCAGCCGTCCCCGCTGCGGGCCTTCACTGCATGCATGGCCGTATCGGCATGACGCAGGAGGTCGTCCGGGGCGTGGGTGGTGCCGTTACCAACCGCGATGCCGATGCTGGCAGTGACGTACAGGGCGTTGCCGTCGACCTCGATCGCCAAGCGCAAGGCGTCGTTGATGCGTTCGGCCAGCACCGACATGCTGGTCGGTTGCTCGACCTGCTCGCACAGCACCACGAACTCATCGCTGCCCAGACGCGCAACTGTGTCCCCGGGCCGAATCTGTTCGATCAGGCGCCTCGCGACCGTCTTCAGCAACTCGTCACCGGCTGCGTGGCCATGCGCACCGTTGATCAACTTGAAGCCATCCAGATCAATGAAGAGCAAAGCCACGATCAGGCCGCTGCGCCGCGAGCGTTGCAGCGCATTGGTGAGACGGTCCCGGATCAGCGCGCGGTTCGGCAGTCCTGTCAGCGTATCGTGGGTTGCCTGCCAGGTCAGGGTAGCCTCGGCCTCCTTGCGCTCGGTGATGTCACGCAGGGTGACCACCAGCAACCAACCCCGACCGTCATGGAACTTCGCGATCGAGGCTTCGAGCGGAAAGAAGCTGCCATCCTTGCGATAGCCGGTGATCTCGTTGCGCCGACCCATGCGGCGCTCGGTTTCCTCACTGTCGATGAAGGCCTTGACCAAGGCCGTATGGCGCTCACGAAAATGCGGGGGTACGAGGTGATGAACCGACAGGCCGACGAGCTCGCCAGCCTCGTAGCCAAACATCGCCTCCGCGCTGAGGTTGCACTGGCTGATCACGCCTTCGCCATCGGTCGTGATGATCGCCATGTCGGCCACCGACAGGATGCGCTGGGCCGACTCGAGGGGCTGCCGGCTGGCGCCGATCTCCGCAGCGAGCCGGGCCGTCAGCGCCGGGCTTGGCAGCTCGAGGCCCCGCTCCTGGTCGATCTCGGCCTGATAGCGCGCAGGGATGCGCGGCTCGATGCAACCGAAGTGCTCGACGATCTCGAACACCCCGTCGCGGGTGCAGCGTGCCAGATGGACATTGACGCTTGCATGCTGGGTCACGGGATCCATCCGGACTTCGCCCTGCGGACCACTTACCTCGACTCGGCGCAGCGCACCGATCAGCGCCGGGTTACTGACGCCACCCGCGGCACGAGCCGCAGTGGCGAAAGCGTGCACGCACAGGTAGGCCGCCTCGCCGAAATGGGTCAGAACACCGTTTCCATCGGGCCAGATCCCGCTCACTCCCTGCTGCTGCTGCAGGCGCTGGAGATAGCTGCGATTGAGCGGGGTGTCGACCGACATGAAATAGGTATTGCTCACATACACGCCCGCCCTCACCTCGGGCGGCAGCTGGCTGGCCATCAGCTCGTCGAAATGCCCCGTGATGACGGCCATCCGTGGCTTGAGTCCGAGCTCGGTGAAGCGCGTGAGCACCGCAATCTGGTCCACCCCGGCAAAGTACGGTACGAACACATCCGCACCGGAGCGGGCGAGCTGTGCCATCAAGGCCTCAACCTGGTCGGCTACGACACCGAGCGGAAGATACGCCTCGCCCACCACATCGCCCTCGAGCTCGGTCAGTGCGCGCTTGGCCGCGTCGATCGAGCCCCTTGGCCACTCGTAATTGTTGCCGGCAAAAAACACCTTCAGGCCATGATGCCGGGCCGCGAAGGGGATCATTCTGTCGATCTGCTGATTGGGCAGCGCGGCAAAGTGGAAGAAGTAGGGCGAGCGGATGCTGCCCTCGTAGAAGGAGAAGTTGAGCAGCGGTACCCGTCGTGGCTCGGCTACGCGGTAGGCCACGTCGATACGGGCGTTGGACAGCAGATTGCCGATGAGGGCAACACAACCGTGCTCATCGATCAGGCGTTCAGCCGCCGACATCGCCGTCGCCGGCAAGCTGCCATCATCCTCGACGATCAACTCGAGCGCGCACCCGAGAATCCCGCCCTGCTCATTGACCTCGGCGCAGGCAATCGTCGCCGCGGCGACGATCTCCGGGCCATAAAGACTGACCACGCCACTCAGGGGAGCCATCAAACCGATGCGAAACTTACCGCTCAAAACGTTCAAGCTCCATATTCGTGATGCTGCGCGCGAGCCCCAAAAGCTAGCATCCAAGCGCCAAAGCGCCTCGCGATTTTGTCACATCATCAAGAAATCAACATTTTTTGGAACACAAGCCGGCACGACGGAACTACAGGAACAGGTAGGAGCAGATCGCTACCGCGGCTGCCACCGCGACCACGTCCGCGGTCAGCGCCGCCGCCAGGGTGTGGCGGATGCGGCGGATCTGCACCGCGCCGAAATACACCGCCAGCACGTAGAAGGTGGTCTCGGTCGAGCCCTGCAGCGTGGTGACGAGGTAACCGACGTAACTGTCGGGCCCGATCGCCGGGTCGTTGATGATCGAGGCCATCACGCCGTAGGCGCCCGAACCGGACAGCGGGCGCAGCAAGGCCATCGGTAGTGCCTCCGGCGGCAGGCCGACGCGGGAGGTGAGCCCGCCGAGCAGGTTCACCATCACGTCCATCGCCCCGCTGGCGCGGAACATGCCGACCGCGACCAGGATCGCAACCAGGTAGGGAATGATGCGCAGCGCCACCTGGAAACCGTCCTTGGCGCCGTCGACGAAGACCTCGTAGATGCGCACCCCGCGCAACACGCCAAAAAGCAGGAAGCCCATCATCAGCCCGGGGATGATCCACGGCGAGATCACGCGCCCCCAAACGATGGTCGCGGGAATGAGCGCGATGATGGCGCCCAGGGCGAGGACGGACACCCACAAGGGGTAAGCGCCGGGGTCGTCCACCGCCTCACGCGCCGGATCGTCGGCCACCCAGGGCCGCTCCATCGCAGCGGCGGCCGGATCGACCGGGCCAAGGGCCGAGAAGCGCTTGTAGATCAGTGCCGCGGTGATGGCGGCAATGGTGGCGCACACGGTCGCGAACAACGTCGTCGGCAGGATGGCAGCGGGATCGGCCGAGCCGGCCGCAGCGCGGATGGCGATGACGCCGGTGGGCAGCAGCGTGATGCTGGAAGTGTTGATGGCAAGGAACAGCGCCATCGAGTTGGTCGCCGTACCGGGCCGGGTATTGAGCTTGTCGAGCTCCTGCATGGCACGGATGCCGAAAGGCGTGGCGGCATTGCCCAGGCCAAGCGCATTGGCCGACAGGTTGAGGATCATCGCCCCCATCGCCGGATGGTTGGGCGGTACCTCGGGGAACAGCCGGGTCATCAAGGGCCGGATCAGGCGCGCGATGATCACCAGCAGCCCGCCAGCCTCAGCCACCTTCATCAGGCCAAGGAACAGCGTCATTACCCCCACCAGGCCGAGCGCGAGTTCCACCGCGCCGCTGGCGGACGAGATCATGCCTGCGGACAGCACCTCCATCGGCGACTGCACGCCGTCGACCGGGACGTGGCTGAACTGCCGCCAGGCGGCGGCGACGAAGGCAATGAGGACGATGCCGAAGAAGATCCCGTTCATGACCGGAAAGATATCGAAACCAAGAAAAAACGCGTGGGCGAACCGCTCGGCGGCTCGCCCACGCGTCTCATTGCTGCACGCCGGTCAGGCCGGCGCCTGCATCAGGCCCCTGCGGCACGCAGGATGCTGTTGAGCGTGGCGCTCGGACGCATCACTGCCTTGCACTTCTCGGGGTCGGCCTTGTAGTAGCCACCGATGTCAGCGGGCTTGCCCTGAACTTCGGCCAGTTCGGCGATGATCTTCGCCTCGTTGTCGGCCAGGTCCTTGGCGAGGGGCGCGAACTTCGCCGCCAGTTCTGCGTCCTCGGTCTGCGTAGCCAGGCGCTCGGCCCAGAACTTGGCCAGGTAGAACTGGCTACCGCGGTTGTCGAGCTGGCCGGTCTTGGGCGAGGGCGACTTGTTCTCGTCGAGCAGGCGGCCGGTCGCTTCGTCCAGGGTCTTGGCGAGCAGCTTGGCCTTGTCGTTGCCGGTCTTGATGCCGAGGTCCTCGAGCGACACCGCCAGGGCAAGGAACTCGCCCAGCGAATCCCAGCGCAGATGGTTCTCCTGCACCAGTTGCTGCACGTGCTTGGGTGCCGAACCGCCGGCGCCGGTCTCGTACATGCCGCCACCGGCCATCAGCGGAACGATCGACAGCATCTTGGCGCTGGTGCCCAGTTCCATGATCGGGAACAGGTCGGTGAGGTAGTCGCGCAGGATGTTGCCGGTCACCGAGATGGTGTCGAGGCCGCGGATCACGCGCTCGAGCGTGTAACGCATCGCACGCACCTGGCTCATGATCTGGATGTCGAGGCCTGTGGTGTCGTGCTCCTTGAGGTAGGTGCGCACCTTCTTGATGAGCTCGTTCTCGTGCGGACGATAGGGGTCGAGCCAGAAGATGGCCGGCATGCCGGAGTTGCGCGCGCGCGTGACGGCGAGCTTGACCCAGTCGCGGATCGGCGCATCCTTGACCTGGCACATGCGCCAGATATCGCCCTCTTCGACGTTCTGCGACAGCAGCACCTCGCCGGTGTCGAGATCGGTGATGTTGGCCACACCGTCTTCGACGATCTCGAAGGTGCGGTCGTGCGAGCCATACTCCTCGGCCTTCTGCGCCATCAGGCCGACGTTCGGCACCGTGCCCATCGTGCGCGGGTCGAAGTTGCCGTGCCACTTGCAGAAGTTGATCATCTCCTGGTAGATGCGGGCGAAGGTCGATTCCGGCATGACCGCCTTGGCGTCGTACTGCTTGCCGTCCGCACCCCACATCTTGCCGCCCTGACGGATCATCGCCGGCATCGACGCGTCAACGATGATGTCGTTGGGCGAATGGAAGTTGGTGATGCCCTTGGCCGAATCGACCATGGCCAGCGCCGGACGATGCTCCTGGCAGGCATGCAGGTCGCGGATGATCTCGTCGCGCTTGGATTCGGGCAGGGTCTTGATCTTCTCGTAGAGGTCGACCATGCCGTTGTTGACGTTGATGCCCAGCTCTTCGAACAGCTTGCCGTGCTTGGCGAAGGCGTCCTTGTAGTAGATCTTGACGCAGTGACCGAAGACGATCGGGTGCGAGACCTTCATCATCGTCGCCTTCACGTGCAGCGAGAACAGGATGCCGGCCTCGCGGCAGTCGTCAAGCTCCTTCTCGTAGAACTCGCACAGCGCCTTCTTGCTCATGAACATCGAGTCGATGATCTCGCCTTCGAGCAGGTCGGTCCTGGGCTTGAGCACCACGGTCTTGCCCGACTTGGTGATCAGCTCCATCTTGACCGAGCGTGCGCGGTCGAGCGTCATCGACTTCTCGCCGTGGTAGAAGTCGCCGTGGTGCATGTGCGAGACGTGGGTCTGCGACCACTGCTTCCACTCACCCATCGAGTGCGGGTTCTTCTTGGCGAAGTTCTTGACCGCGGCCGGTGCGCGGCGGTCGGAGTTACCTTCGCGCAGCACCGGGTTGACCGCAGAACCGAGGCAGCGGCCATAGCGCGCGCGGATGTCCTTTTCCTCGTCCGTCTTCGGATCCTCAGGGAAGTCGGGGATCTTGTAGCCCTTTTCCTGGAGCTCCTTGATGCAGGCCTTGAGCTGCGCCACCGAGGCACTGATGTTGGGCAGCTTGATGATGTTGGCGTCGGGCTCGAGGGTCTTCTTGCCCAGCTCGGCGAGCGTGTTGGGCACGCGCTGATCTTCGCTCAGGTACTCGGGAAACTCGGCAAGCACACGCGCCGAAACCGAGATGTCGGCCTTCTCCACCTCGACGCCTGCGGGTGCGGTGAAGGTGCGGACGATCGGAAGGAACGCGCACGTCGCCAGCAGCGGCGCCTCGTCGGTGAGCGTGTAGATGATCTTCGAATTCCCTGCAGACATTGTTTCCCCCTGGACCTTGATCTTGTGGTGACGAACGATGGCCGGCCCCTCATCGCCCCTGTAGGAACGTGAGGACCGTGCGCGCAGCAGACGCGAAAAAATAGCACGCGCTGCGCGCGCATTTTCGCACTTCACGGCCATGGAGGGGAAATTTGTGCGGCCCCCGATGGATCAGGCGGCGGCGCCTCGCAACCCGGGTTGGCCCCTGCCGCGGCTCAGGCCTGCGCACCCTCGCGGTCGCGGCGCTCCACCGCCTTCAGCATCAACAGCAGGATGGTGCCCACCACCATCATGGCGGCGGCAAAGTACAGGCCACCCGCATAGCTGCCGAAGGTGGCGCCCAGCCAGCCGGTGACCGCCGGGCCGAGGATCTGCGCGACGCCGTAGGAGATGGTCATCTTGCCCATCATCTTCGCTGGCCGCGTGGGGTAGTAGCGTCCGGCCATGGTCAGCACCAGGCTCACCATGCCGACGAAGGTGCCGCCGAAGAGCAGCGCGCCTGCGATCGCCCCCACCATGCCGCCCACCACCACCGGCAGCAGGATGCCGACGATCTGCAGCACGGCGGCAAGGATCAGCGCATTGAGGGCGCCTGTGCGACGGGCGACGAAATCCCACACGATACAGGCCGGCATCGCTGCCAGGCCGATGGCAAGAAAGCTCCAGCTACCCTGGCCTTCCAGCCCCGGCAGGCGGTTGACGATGGCGACGATGAAGGTCGCGCTGACCACGAAGCCAATCCCGGCGCAGAAATAGGACGCCATGAAGATGCGCATGAACAGCGGGCTGGGCGGGTCGTCGTGCATGGGTGCGCCGCTCCGCGTCACCCCGCTGGTATCAGGCGCCGGTAGCCAGGACAGCGCCGGCACCAGCAGCCCGCAGGCGATCACCGTGAAGACGAACCACTGCGCACGCCAGTCGAGCCACTGGCTCATCAGCGCCACCGCCAGCGAACAACCCGCGATGCCCAGGCCGATGCCGGCGAAGTGGATACCGAGCTCGCTGCGGTGGTTGTGGCGGATCAGCCAGTTCAGGATCAGCCCGGTACCGAGCAGCATCGACGCCGCGCTCGACAGCCCAGCCAGGTAGCGCGACGCGGCCCATACCCAGAAATCGGTCGTCAGCCCCATCATCACCGTGGTCAGCACCGCCATCACCATGCCGATACGGTACAGGCGGTCCTTGAGCACCAGATTGCTGATCGATGCCGCGAGCAATGCACCGCTCAGATAGCCCAGGTAGTTGATCGCCGCCAGCCAGCCGCCCTCGGCAAGCCCGAGGCCGGCCTGTGCCTGCATCAGCGGCAGCAGGGGCGTATAGGCGAAACGTGCTACGCCGAGCGCAAGCATCAGGCTGAAGATGCCGGCGCCGAGCACCTTCATGCGTTGGAACTGCTCATCCATTGTTGTTGTTTTCCGTCTCTCTTGGGGCACACACCATAGTCTGCGCAGGACGCAGACTCAAGCACCGGGCGCGGCCGCCCGCGCCCGCGCTAGGCGCCTTGCCCCCGCGGCGACAACAGCAGCCGCCCGGCCTGCAGCATCCCCCACATCACCAGCACAGGCAGCACCAGCGTCTGCAGCAGGAACACCACCGCGATGCGGATGGTGTGATCGACGATGCGCTCGGCTGCTGCCTTGAGCGCGTCGATCCGCTCGCGCACCTCCCACCAGCGCAACTTGGCCGCCTCCTCGGCCACCGGCAGCGCGCCGAAGGAGTCGGCCGCCTGCTCGATGCCCTGCTGGTGCACGCGGTACTCGTCAGCCATGAAGGCCTGGAAGGCATACTCGCTCGTCAGCGCCGCCACCGGCACGATGAAGCGCACCAGCAGCAAGGCCACCAGCACCCGCGACAGCCAGGCCGGCGGCGGCCCGCGCAGGCAACACACGGCCCAGGCCACCGCGACCACGGTGAGGGCCGCGGCCACCAGCCAGCCAGCACCGATCTGCATCAACAGCAACTGTGCGCCAAACGCGATGCTCGCTGCCAACATCAGGGTGGAGAACTGCTCGATCAGGTCATTCACCGGGTCCAGCACCTGGCCGGGCGCGAGCTTGACACCGACCACCACGCCCCCGCTGACTTCGGTGCCCTGCACCACCGAGATCACCGCATTCAAGGCGCGCGCCGCGGCGAAACTCGCCACCGCACGCTTGAGCCCCGCCTCGGCGTGGGCCTCGGCAATCTGATCGAGCGGTTTCAGCCACGCCAGCGCGGCAATCAGAAGCACCAGCAGAGGCAGGATCAGGCGAACAGGTGATGGCATGGCGGCGATTGGCGGCAGGTTGATCGAGTGCTCTCGGTGAGTGGGGTCACGATCGGAAAGAGTTCCGGGGCGCTGCCGTCGCGCCGACCCACACCCACCCATGCTGGAGGAACACTGCGCTCGCCACGCAGCAGGGTACACTCCGGTCTTGCCCAGATCGCTCCTCACGCGCATGCCCTCGTTCCCGCACCTGGTCCGCCTTCTCGTCCTCCTGCTCCTGCCGCTGCTCGTATTGCGGGCAGCGGCAGAACCGCCCCTGCCGCCGGCGGCCAAGGAATTGCAGGCTCGCGCCGCTGCACTGGCGGAGCGCCAGCTGCCCGAATCCGAGCGCCAGGCGGCTCAGCAAGCCCTGGACCAGGCCTTGTCGCGGCTCGCCGCCGCGGAGGATTACCGCCAGCAGCTCAGCACGCTGAACGAGCGCCTGGCCGCAGCCCCCCGGCAGATTTCCACTGCACGGACTCAACTGGATGCGTTGCAGGCCAAGGCGGAGCCTGACCAGGCTGCAGCCCTCGGCCCGGAGCTGTCCGCCGGCGTGCTCGAACAACGCCTGGCCGAGCGCAATGCCGAACTCAGCCAATGGCAGCGCAGTCTCGATGAGGCCGACGCACTCTTGCTGAGTGCCCGCACTGGCCCGGAGCGCGCCCAGACCGAGATCAGCACCAACCAGACACGCATGACCGCCATCGAGGCCGCCCTGTCCGCCAACCGCGAGCCGGGCCCGGGCCGCGAGGCCCGCTCGCTGACCACCGAGCGGCGCGACGCGCTCGCGGCCGAATGGCATGCGCTCGACGCACAAAACCGCCTGCGCCAGCTCGAACTCTCGGGTAGCAGCGTACTGCAGGACCTCGGCCAGGCACGGCGTGAGCTCGCTGCCGAGCACCTTCGCCGCCTCGGCGCCGAGACCCACGCACTGCAATCCGCGATCAACGCACGGCGCAGCGCCGACGCAGTGGAAACCGTGGAGGCGCTCAGGCGCGAGCAGGCCCAGACACCCGACACCGGCGGCCTGATCGCGCGCGAGATCGCTGCCAACCAGCGCGTGTCCGAATACCTGCTGCGTGCCACCGAGCACCTCAACACGCTCACCCAGCGCAATCTGGCAACCCGCCAGCAGCTCGACAGCCTCAACCGCGCCGGCACCATCATCGACGAGCAGATCAACGTACTGCAGGGCAGCCTGCTGCTGTCGCGCATCCTGCTCGAGCAGAAGCGCGCGCTACCGCAGCCGCGCGTGGACAAGCAGCTCGCCGAGCAGATCGCCGACATCCGCCTCTACCAGTTCGAGGTCAGCAAGCAACGCGAACAGCTCGGCACCCCCGCCGCCCATGCCGAACGCCTACTCGCCGAACTGCCGCCTGAGCAGGCCGACGAGACCATGCGCAGCCAGCTGCTCGGGCTGCTGACGGCACGCGCGGAGCTACTCGAACGGCTCAACCGCGAACTCAGCGCCGTCCTCAACGAATCGATCACACTGCAGCTCAGCGAACGGCAGCTGCAGGCCACGGCAGACCGCCTGCGCAGCACGCTGGACGAGCAGATGTTCTGGATCCCCAGCAACCGCCCGCTCGATGCCGCCTGGGTCATGGCCGTTCCTGCCGCGCTGCAGGCGCAGCTGGCCGCCATCCCGTGGCAGTCGGCGAGCACGGAACTGTGGGCAGGTCTCAAGGCTCGTCCGCTGCTGTTCCTGCCGGTGCTGCTGCTGACCCTGTGGCTGTTGTCGCGGCGGCGCTGGCTGCGCGCCCGGCTGGACGGTCTGCATGCAGACATCGGCTACGTGCGCCGCGACAGCCAGCTGCACACGCCGCTCGCGATCCTGTTCAACATCCTGCTCGCACTGCCGGTGAGCCTGCTGCTCGCCCTCGCCGGGCTCGCCCTGCAGATGGACGCCCGCGGCCAGAACGCCAGCCTGGGCGCCGCCCTGCTGCAGATGGCCCAGGCCTGGCTGGTGTTCTACACCGCGTATCGCGTGCTCGCGCCCGCTGGCGTCGCCGAGCGCCACTTCCGCTGGCCGCTCGAGCGCGTGCGCGAGCTGCACCGCCACATGCGCCACCTCGGCCTGGTCGTGCTCGCGGTGGTGGCGGTGGTCGCCATGGCCGAACGCCAGCCCGAGGCGCTCGCCAACGACGTGCTCGGCATCCTGATCCTGCTCGCCGGCTACGCCACCATGGCCTGGCTGATGGCGCG
Source organism: Thauera mechernichensis (assembly GCF_029588855.1). NCBI lineage: Bacteria > Pseudomonadati > Pseudomonadota > Betaproteobacteria > Rhodocyclales > Zoogloeaceae > Thauera > Thauera mechernichensis. The sequence goes on from NZ_JARQZE010000006.1 coordinate 163,599, forward strand.
CCTGCTGATCCACCGCTCGCAACAGGACCGGCCCTCGCCCCTGCGCGTCACCATCGGCGTCGCCCTCGGACTGATGCCGCTCGCCCTCATCGCGGCCCTGCTCATGGGCTACTACTACACCGCGCTCAAGCTCACCGGGCGGCTGATCGACACCCTGTTCGTGCTCATCCTCTGGCGCCTGGTCGAAGCCACCGTGATCCGCGCCCTCGGCGTCGCCGCCCGCCGCCTCGACCACCAGCAGGCGGTCGCGCGCCGCGAAGCCGCCGAGCGCGAAGGCCTGCCCGGCGCCGACACCGACGACGGCATCGAGCCACCTCGCTTCGACATCGATCGCATCAGCCAGCAATCGCTGCGCCTGCTGCATCTGGGCCTGCTCGCCGGGCTGCTACTGAGCCTGTACTGGGTATGGGCGGACCTCATCACGGTGTTCGCCTACCTCGACAACATCACCCTGTACGAATACGCCAGCGGCAGCGGCGACACCGCAAGCGTCACCCCGATCAGCCTGCGCGACCTCATCGCCGCGCTGGTCATCGGCAGCATCGCCTTCCTGCTCGCGCGCAACCTGCCTGGCCTGCTCGAGGTGCTGGTGCTGTCACGGCTGCAGCTGGCGCAAGGCAGCGCCTACGCGACTACCACACTGCTGTCCTACGTGATCATGGCGGTGGGCATCGTCGCCACGCTCGGCTCGCTGGGGGTGAGCTGGGACAAGCTGCAGTGGCTGGTGGCGGCGCTGTCGGTGGGTCTGGGCTTCGGCCTGCAGGAGATCTTCGCCAACTTCGTATCCGGCCTCATCATCCTGTTCGAGCGCCCGGTGCGCATCGGCGACACGGTCACCATCGGCAACGTGTCGGGCACGGTCACCCGCATCCAGATCCGCGCCACCACGATCACCGACTTCGACCGCAAGGAAATGATCGTCCCCAACAAGGCCTTCATCACCGGCCAGCTCACCAACTGGTCACTGACCGACACCGTCACCCGCATCACGGTCAAGGTGGGCGTGGCCTACGGCTCGGACCTCGAGCTCACCCGCAAGCTGCTGCTACGGATCGCCGAGGACAACACGCGCGTACTAAAGGAGCCCAAGCCGCTGGTGTTCTTCCTCAGCTTCGGCCCCAGCACGCTCGACCATGAACTGCGCGTGCATGTACGCGAGCTGGGCGACCGCAACGCCGCCATCGACGAGATCAACCGCGAGATCGACCGCCTGTTCAAGGAGCACGGCATCGAAATCGCCTTCAATCAGATGGATGTGCATATCCGCAGCATCGACGGCAAGGAAGCGCGGCTGCAGACCATCGAGGCACCGCGGGCCGGCGGCGGCGGCGAGTTGAAGTGAGGGCGGGCGGCCTGCTCAGCGTCCGCGCTCGTCCTGGCCCGCGCCGTCCTCGATCTTGACCTCGCGAATCACCTCGCCCTCGATGATCAGGCCACGCGCGGCCTGCGCCCCGCCGGACTCGCCCGCACGCATGCCGGCCTCGGCCATGCGCGCATCCATCTGCTCACGCATGGCCTTGCGCAGCGCGCGCGTCTTCCACCAGAAGTAAGCCCATACGACCACGCCAACGGTGATCACCACGGCGAACAAGGCCACCGAGAAGGTCAGCGCCAGCACGAACACCCCGAGCGCCGCCACACCGCCGACGATCTTCTGCCACAGCGATGGCGGCGTGGCACTGCCACCGCCAACATTGAGGAATACACCGGAGAAACGAGGATCCTTGTGCATGAACTTGTCCTGAAGTGAATGCGCAGTATGCGCCTGCGTCGCGTCTTGGCAGATCAGAGCGCTGCGCGGAAGAAAGATTCCGCATCATCGCGCACGCGGATTGAGGCTATGCATTCTCGCGCACACGCGCCCTCGGCACCTAGCCAAAGCACGACGAACACCGATTGAAAACCCGCGCGCCGCCTGTTCGACGAACGCCAGCGCCTGCGCCTCGATCGCCTGCGGGCCGCCACGGATTAGCGCCTGTGAGCGCTCATCCCGTCGAAGGCTGGCAAGCGTCCAAGCGCTCTACGACTTTGGTCAAATTTACACGGCGCATCCATCTGTCGATACTGCACGGACAGGAGCCGCCATGCCGCATCGACCCCGACGATCAAAACTCATCCTGCTGTTGCTCGCATGGCTGACACTGCTCGCAGTCGCCGGCTCGCTGCTGATCATGACCGAGCTGCAGCGCGTGGAGCGCCAGTTCCACCAGGCCGCGGGCACCTTGGCTAACGGCGTCCAGCACAGGCTTCACGCCAATGAGGCCGTTCTGTCAGGGCTATCGGCCTTCCTGCTCGCGGTGGACCGCGACGACTACGCTGCGACCGAACGCTATGCGGCCGCTGTCACCGCCGCCCACGACCACATCTACCAGGTCGAGATCGCACGCAGGATCCCACCGCACGACACCCCCAGGCTGGCCGAAGGCCTGCGCCGCAACTGGCGTGGCGAATTCGCCCTGAAGACCTTCGCCGAGCTGACGGGTCGTACGCCGGCCACGCTGCCGCCCGGGGCGGACTACTGGCCGATCCTGTTCATCCATCCGCCACTGCCCGACACACTGCCTATTTTCGGCTTGCGCCTTGAGACGGTGGACCACCTCGCCAGCACGCTCGCCCGCGCGCACGTCAAAGGGCATGCAGTGGCTTCACCGATGTTCGACTTCTATGAGGGCGACACCGGCTACATCCTGCTTCAGGTCGTCGAACGCAGCACGGACGACCGCCGCACAGGCGCCCCCAACTTCTTCGGCAGCACGATGGCATCCATGCTGGTGATCAAGAGCGCCGCCCTCCTGCCTTCCGACGAGCGCGCGGCACTGGGCAGACAGCTCGGTATCCAGGCCGTGCTGATCGGCAGTGAGGGTATGGAAGACACTCTGCTGCGGCAGGAAATGGATGCCGGAACGGCACTGGACCGCCGCCTGCTCGCCATGCTGGAACATCATGAACGGATCGAGACGGCAGGCCAGACGATCGGCCTCCAGTTCACCCGGCAACCCCACTTGCAGGATGTACTTACTCCCCAGACGGTCGCCATCCTTACCCTGCTGCTGGTCGCCGCGCTCGCAGCCTCCTCGCTGCTGCTGCGCCACTATCGCGCGCTGAAGCAGGCAGGCATCGAGCACGCACATTCCGCCTACCTCGCGACGCACGACGTGCTCACCGGACTCCCCAACCGCTACCTGCTCGCTGACCGCTTCGCCAGCGCCCTCCACGGCTGGCAACGCCATGGCACACGCTTCGCCGTGATCCTGATCGATCTCGACCACTTCAAGGACATCAACGACCGCTACGGCCATGAAGCTGGCGACCAGGTCCTGTGCGCCACCAGCGACCGCATGAGCACGCAGTTGCGCTCCTGCGACACCGTGGCGCGCTACGGCGGCGACGAGTTCATCGTGCTGCTCACCAGCATCCTCGACGCTGGCGATGCGCTTCAGGTCGGCAACAAGCTGCTCGCCGCAATTTCGCAGCCCGTGCATACCAGCGCCGGTGCGCTGCCCATGTCCTGCAGCGTCGGGGTCGCCATCTGTCCCGACCACGGCACCGATCTCGACAGCCTGCGCCGTCGCGCCGACATGGCCATGTATGCCGCCAAGCAGTCGGGCCGGCATGCAGTCGTCCTGTGCGCTGACACCACAGCTTGATCCAGCCCGGCCCAGGTCGACTGCCTTGCTCAGGTCTCCACCATCCGCCGGAACGCCCCGAAGCTCCACTGCGCACCCACGGTCAGCACCACCACGCGCAGCACGTGGCAGACGGTGACCAGCGGCACGCCGAGCTGCAGCACCTTGGCAGTGATGCACATCTCCGATACCCCGCCCGGCGCAGTCGCCAGTATCAAGGTCGGCAGCGGCACCCCCGAAGCCAGTGCGAGCAAAGCGGCGAAAGCGCCGGCAAACACGATCGACATTACCGCAGTCAGCCCAGCCACCGCCATGAAGCGTGGCGCAGCACGAAAGAACGCACGCGAGAAGCGGCAGCCCAGCGCGCAACCGATCAGCAGCTGTCCGCCATTGACCACCCAGACGGGCAGGGCGGAGAGCGGGACCCCAGCGAGCGTTGCCACTGCCACGCCGAGCAGCGGACCAAGCACCCAGGCGTTGGCAATGCGCAACAGCTTGAACATCGCCACGCCAAGCAGGCTCGCCACCACCAGCTGCGGGAAATGCCGGGCATCCACGGCCTGGGCGAGCGGCACGTAGAGATCACTGCCGTGCACTCCACCAAAGGTGAGCGCGAAGGGTAGTAGCGACACCACCATCATTACTCGAATAGCATGTGCCGCGGCAATGCGATCCACCGCGCCGCCGTAGCGGTCAGCGAGATTGGCCATCTCGGAGGCACCGCCGGGTAGCGCCGCGAAGAAGGCGGTTGGCGTATCGACGCCACCCAGGCGACGCATGATCAGCGCACAAAGGACACCGAGCACCAGCGAACCGACTGCTGCAGCCACCACCAGCGCTGCATGCAGGCTCAGCTGCGCCACGACCTCGGGACTGAAGTACAGGCCGAGTGCGGCACCGATCGCCCATTGCCCGCTCTGCCGACCACCGGGCAGCGGGCGCAGCTCGATGTCGGCCATGCGCACGGCGGCGACGGCAAACAGCGGACCGATCATCCACGGCAGCGGCAGGTGGAAGCGCTCGGCCAGCCAGCCGGCGACGGCCGCGAGCACAAGCGTGGCCAGGACATAGCGCCACGAAGCGCCGCTGTTCTTCTGTGTTGAGGACGACATCTAGGGTTCGACGGACGGCCGTGTGGCAGCGTCCCATTGGCGCAGGAAGGCCTGGCGCTTGGCCTGGTCCTGGTAGGTGAGCAGTCCCGAGCCGATGCGGATCGGGCGGAAAGCATGGCGCAGGTTCTCATGCAGCAGGGCAGCCGCACTGTCGGCACCCGCCGTGCCGGCATCGGCACGTACCGGCAGCAGGCCGAGGTGCTCGGCGAGCAAAGCCTGTCCGCGCGGCGACAGCAAGTGGTCCAGCCACAGCCGCGCCGCGGCCGGATGGCGGGCATCGCGGGCGATGAAGGCAACCCGGCTCAGCACCAGGGTATAGTCCTGCGGCCACACCACGCCGAGCACCGCCTCGCTGCGTGCGCGCTTGTGCGCATAGGAACCGAGCACGTTGTAGGCCAGCACCAGCTGGCCTGCGGCGAGACGGTCGAGCATGTCGCGGCTCGAGCTGTGCTGCTCCAGCCCCAGCTCGCCCATCCGGCGCGCCAGCTGCCAGAACACGATCGGGTTGGCTTGTGCATCCTGGGTATGCAGCAGCAGGCCCAGGCCGGAGCGCTCGGGATCATAGCTGGCCAAGCGCCCAAGCAGTCGTGAAGGCTGCTCCCCGAGCAGACGGATCAGCTCGGCATGGGTGTCAGGTACCTCGGCCTCAGTCAGCAGGCGCTTGTTGTAGACGATCGCCGCCGGCTCATAGGTAGTGCCGAAAGCCTCGTCCTTCCATACCGCCCAGCGCGGCAGCGCGGCGGTCTCGGGCGAGCGGTGGGGCTGGGCATAGCCATCGTTGACCAGCTTCACCTGCAGGTCCATGGCCGAACTCCACACCACGTCTGCACCTAGCGTACCGGCTGCACGCTCATCCACCACCCGCTGGTAGAGCTCGTTCGAGCTCAGGTCGTGGTATTCGACGCGGATCCCTGGGTGCAAGGCCTCGAAGTCGTCGAGGATGGGTTGCACCACATCCTGGTCAGCCGCCGCATACACGACCACCACGCCTTCACGCACCGCCGCCTCGCGCGCATCGGGCGCCTGCCGGGCGAGGGCGCTGCCCGCACACAGCATGGCCAGCCCGAAAACCGCCACGCGCAGCCCGCACAACGCCCCACGGCAAGCTCGGACCATCGCCATCACGGCGCCGTCGCCGGTCCTCATCCGCACTGTTCTCATATCCCGATCTCCCTGCAAGTCGGCGGCTTGGACGCCATCCGCCTTTGCCCCGATAATCGCCGACACGCCTTTCGATTCACTTTCACCGGAACGCCAATGCGCCTGCTGCTGGTCGAAGACCACGCCGAACTCGCCGAGTGGGTCGCGCGCTCGCTGCGCCAGAGCGGCTTCGTGCTCGAGGTGCTTGGGCGTGGCGACCATGCCGACCAGGCCCTGCGCAGCGAGCGCTACGACGTGGTGATCCTGGACCTCTCCCTGCCGGGTCTCGACGGCCTGGACGTGCTGCGCCGGCTGCGCACCCGCGAGAGCCGTGCCGAAGGCAGCACTCCCACCCCGGTGCTGGTGCTGACTGCCCGCGGCAGCACCGAAGAACGCGTCGAAGGCCTCAATCTCGGTGCCGACGATTATCTGACGAAACCCTTCGAACTCGCCGAGCTCGAGGCCCGCATCAAGGCCCTGCTGCGCCGCGCTGGCAACCAGGTGCCGCGGGTGCGCCTGGGCCGGCTCGAGTTCGACACCACCAACCGCATGGCGACGGTGGACGGCCAGATGCTGGCGCTGACGCCGCGCGAGCTGGCGGTGCTCGAGGTGCTGCTTTCGCGCGTCGGCCGCCCGGTGGCGCGCGAGGCCCTGTTCCAGAAGGTATTCGAGTTCGACGCCGACGCCCGCGTGGAGGCCATCGAGATCTACGTCTCGCGCCTGCGCAAGAAGCTCGAAGGCGCCGACGTCGTCATCAACACCTTGCGCGGGCTCGGCTACCTGCTCGCCGAACGGCCGGCGCCCTGATATGCGCGCAGCCCCCAGGGCCGAGCAGGGCGGACGCGCGGATGGCGCCGCCGCCCAGGGTGACGGCGAGGCTGCGGCCGCAGCCGTCGAACCGGCCGCGGCGCGCCGCCACGGTGGTAGCCTGCGCCGTCGCGTCCTCGGCTGGCTGCTGCCCCCGCTCGGGCTCATGCTGATCGTCAGTGCCTGGTTGAGCTACCGCGGCGCACTCGACGCAGTCAACCAAGCCTACGACCGCACGCTGACCGCCTCGGTGCGAGCGATCGGCGAGCGCACCCACTCGCTCGAGGGCGAGATCCAGGTCGACATTCCTTACGCTGCCTTCGAAGGCTTCGAGGACAGCGCCGCCGAGCGTATCTTCCACGCCGTGTTCGACGCCGCGGGCGTGCTCGTCACCGGCTATGCCGATCTACGCCCGCCCACGCTGCCCGCCGGCGAGGGCATGGTAAGGATCTTCGATCTCGCCTACCGCGGCGAGACGGTGCGCATGGCCGCCATGTACAAGCGCCTGTACGACCCCGCGCTGGAAGGCGGCGACGCCGTACTGATCGTGTTTGCCGAAACCACCGGCGCGCGCGAGACCCTCGCCCGCGAACTGTTCATCGCCAGCCTGCAACGCCAGTCGGCCCTGGTCGCCGTCGGGGCGGTGCTGGTGCTGCTCGCCCTCGGCACGGCGTTTCGCCCGCTGGTGGCGCTGCGCGACCACATCCGCAACCGCGACGAGGAAGACCTCACCCCGGTGCGGGCCGACGGCGTGCCGAGCGAGGTCGCGCCTCTGATCGACGCCATCAACCACCACATGCAGCGCCTGTCGGCCATGCTGGCCGCACGCCGACGCTTCCTTGCCGACGCCGCGCACCAGATCCGCACCCCGCTCGCGGTCCTCACCACCCAGGCCGAGTACGGCCTGCGCCAGACCGACCCGGAAGAGATGCTCAACACCTTCGCCAGTCTGTTGCGCAGCACCCGCGCCGCGCGCAGGCTGGCCAACCAGATGCTCACCCTGTCGCGCGCCGAGGCGGCCAACGGCCTCATCGACGAGCGCGCGCCGCTCGACCTCGCCGGCCTGGTCAAGGACGTAGCGATGGAGCTCGCCCCGCTCGCCCTCAAGCGCAGCATCGACCTCGCCTACGAAGGCATCGGCCACGCGCTGATGATCGAGGGCAACGCGCCAATGCTGCGCGAGATGGTCTCCAACCTGGTCGACAACGCGATCCGCTACAGCCCGCCCGACTCGGCGGTCACCGTCGCTGTCGCCGCCTTCGACGGCGAGGCAGTGGTGAGCGTATGCGACCAGGGGCCGGGCATTCCCGAGGCCGAGCGCGAACGCGTGTTCCAGCGCTTCTACCGCATCCTCGGCCAGGGCGACAGCGACGGCAGCGGCCTAGGGCTGGCCATCGTGCGCGAGATCGCGCTCGCCCACGATGGCCGCATCACGCTGCGCGTCGGCGAGGGCGGGCACGGCCTGTGCGTGGAAGTGGAGCTGCCGCTCGGGGCCGCCCCGGCACCCTGAATTGTCGACGACAGCCCTGCAACGGGCGCAGTCATCGGTCCATCCTCCTCACGGACCGGCAGCAGTGAAAGGCGATCGAAAGGCGACGGCGCTGCAATGCGGGCCGCGCCAACGTGTCTGGCGCGCCCACTCACAAGATCGAGGAGACTTCCATGCAACGCCTTTCCAAGTCGGTCCTGCTGGCCGCCGCCGTCGCCACCCCGTCGCTCGCGCTCGCCCAGTCCAACGTCACCATCTACGGCCTCATCGACCTCAACCTCAGCCATGAGCGATCGGGCGACCAGCGCTACGAGGGCGTCCACCACGGCGAGCTCAACGGCTCGCGCCTCGGCTTTCGTGGCAACGAGGACCTCGGCAACGGCATCAAGGCCGTGTTCGTGCTCGAGAGCGGCTTCGACCCCTCGACCGGCCTCGCCGAGCAGGGCGGACGCCTGTTCGGCCGCCAGTCCTTGGTCGGCCTCGAGAGCAGCCTCGGCCGCCTGACCCTGGGCCGCCAGTATTCGCCCGCCTTCGTCGCCCTCGACCCCTTCGACGCCACCGGCAACGCCGATCGCAGCGCCGGCCTGCTGCTGCGCAAGACCGGCGCCGTAAAGCCGGCCTACGAGGTGCGCTTCGACAACATGGTGAAGTACCGCTCGCCCAAGCTTGCCGGCTTCGAGCTCGATGCCGGCTACTGGCTGGGCGAGAAGGTCGCCACCACGTCCACCGCGCGCAAGGAAGGCGACGGCCACGGCCTCAGCCTGCTCTACGGCAACGGCGCCTTCTCCGGCGCGCTCACCACGCAGAGCGTGCAGCGCGACGCCAGCGGCGGCAAGGTGCGCACCAGCGGCGTCGGCCTGGCTTACGACTTCGGCATCGTGAAGCCGTACTTCGCCTGGTCGCAGGACAAGGAGAGCGGCACCGTCGGCAACGGCAAGGCCCGCACCTGGGCCGTGAGCGCGGAGATCCGTGTGAACCCGGCGAACACGGTCGCGCTCAGCTACGCCGACCGCGACGAATCGGACGGCGCTGCCGGCGAGGACGCCAGCGGCTGGTCGGCCTACTACCTGCACGCCCTCTCCAAGCGCACCACGCTCTACGCCGGCTACTCGCAGCTCTCCAACGAGAGCGGTGCCAACTATGCAATAGGCAACATCACGCCGGAGGCCGGCGACAACCACCGGGTGATGATGGCCGGCATGCGCCACCGCTTCTGACCCTCGACAACCGCACACGGGAGAACCCGACATGAACATCACGGGAATGCTGTACGGCGCCCGCCTGCTGCAGTTCGCCGACTTCCCCAGCGCGGAAGTCCTGGGCCCGGACGCCAGCGAGGAGCAGATCAAGGCGCTCATCGAGCGTCACGGCTCGGTCTTCGTCAAGCCGCTGTTCAAGGGCGGTGTCGGCAAGAAGGGCAAGGCCGGCCTCATCGGGCGTGCCAAGGACCTGCGCACCGCGCTGGCCGAGAAGGAGCGCCTGTACTTCGTCGAGCACCGCCACGGCCACCAGGTGGCGAAGGCCAACGGCGTCACCTTCGAAGGCGCGGTGCCGGCCGAGCACGAGGTCTATTTCTCGATCACCGACTCGACCGAGTTCCGCGCTCCGACCATGACCCTGACCCACCGCGGCGGCGTCGACATCGAGGAACTCGACAAGTCGCAGGTCGCGCGCGTGCCCTTCGACCCGCTCACCGGCCTGAAGGCCTTCGTCGTCGCCAACGCGCTCGCCGACATCGGCGCGCCCAAGCAGATCATCTCGCCGCTGGTGCAGCACCTGCCGCGGCTGTGGGAGCTGTACCACGACTTCGGCATGACCACCCTCGAGCTCAACCCGATCCGCATGCGCCCCGACCGCCGCGGCCGGCTCACCCCGGTGGCCTGCGACTTCAAGTGCGGCTTCGACCGCGACGATCCGCGCTGGCACCGGCTCAACCTGCCCGCCCACCTGTTCGCAGTGGACTATTCCGACTTCGAGCAGGAGATCAACCAGCTGCGCACCCACCAGGGCCAGAGCGACGTCTACGTGATCAACGCCGGCGGCACCATCCTCGCCCCCACCTTCGGCGGCGGCGCCAACTCGCTGGTCACCGAGATGCTCGGCGACGACGCCATCATCTCGTCCGACTTCGGCGGCAACCCGCCCTACGAGAAGATGAAATCGGTGGCGTCGATCTGCTTCAAGCACTGGCTGCGTCAGGCCAACGTGCTCTTCATCATCGGCGGCAAGTCCAACAACACCGACATCCACGAGACCTTCCGCGCCATGGCCGACGCGCTGCGCGAGCACTTCGGCAGCCATGGCCCGACGCCGCTCTACGTCGTCGCCGGCCGCGGCGGACCGAACCTGGTGCGCGGCATGGGCGTGCTGCGCGACACCTGCGAGGCGCTCGGCCTGCCCTACCGCCTGTTCGGCTTCGATTCGGCGATGAGCGAGGTGGTCGACTACGCCCGCGAAGCCAATGAATGGATGAAGGCCGGCGGCCGCGACGCCGTCGCCGCGCGCCTGGGGCTCGCCCCCGCGGCCACGGCCGCCTGAGCCCCGACACCCCGATTCCAAGGAGACAGCCATGTACCAACAAGGCGTTGGTGATTTCAAGTATTACGTGGGGATCAGTTCGCTGGCCCACATCGCGACCCGGCACGACCGCGTGTGCGTGCTCAACATCCTCGGCGGCGAATCCAGCGAGGTCACGCCGGTCGGCCATGCGTGGTCGGGCGGCAACGTGGTGTTCGGCACCTCGCCGGGCCGCCGCGGCCAGGTGCTGGAGACCCCCCTCGGCAACGTCCCGGTGTACAACAGCGTGCGCGAGGGGCTGGACGATGGCCACCGCTTCAATTGCGGCGTGGTCTATCTGCCGCCGTCGGCGGCGCGCGACGGCGTGGCCGAGCTGATCCGGGTGAATCCGGAGCTGAAGAAGGTCTTCATCATCACCGAGAAGATCTCGGTGCATGACGCACGCGAGATCCGCGCCATGGGCCAGCAGCACGGCATCGACATCTTCGGCGCCAACTGCCTGGGCGTGGCCGACTCGTGGAACCAGGTGCGCATCGGCGGCGCCCTCGGTGGCGACAACCCGTCCGACACGCTGCGCCGCGGCTCGATCGCGGTACTGTCGAACTCGGGCGGCTTCACCACCACCATCGCCCAGTACCTGCGCATGGCGGGCTGGGGCACGACCACGCTGGTCTCCAGCGGCAAGGACGTCTACATCCATTACGCCGCGCCGGAGTTCGCCTTCGCCCTCGCCAACGACGCGCGCAGCAAGGCTGCGGTGCTGTATTGCGAGCCCGGCGGCTACTACGAGCGCGACGCCGAGTTCACCAAGCCGGTGGTGGCCTGCGTGGTCGGGCGCTGGAAGTCGCGGCTGACCCGTGCGGTCGGCCACGCCGGCGCGATGGCCGGCGGCGAGGACGATGCCGCCGCCAAGGAACGCTGGTTCATGGACAAGTTCGGTGTCGATGGCCTGTACACACCCGATAACCCGGTGTTCTCGGCGAAGGGCGCGGTGGTCACCAACATCGCCCACATTCCCGCCGCGCTCACCGCGGTGATGCGTGCCAACGCCACCCTGCCGGATTTCGAGCCGGAAGGCACGATGGAGCTCAAGCCCTGGTTCGGCGCCAATCTCGGCATCGCGCTGCCACCGCAGCTCGACCTGCCGGTGGTGCCGGCGATCGAGCCCTACCGCAGCCAGATCGCCCGACTGGCCGAACAGGTCGGCGCGGTGTTCCCGCGCGAAACGATGAAGGACGCCTCGGGCGCCTCGCAGATGGACCCCGCGACCCAGGTCTCCAGCCTGCACGGGGTGAGCGTGCTCGAGGCCGCCCGCCGGCCGCTCGAGGCCAACCTCGGCCTGGCGCTGCTGCGCGAGGCCGGTGGCGACAACGACCGCAAGCTGATCGCGGTGGCGGTCGGCGCCCACCTCAACCTCCATGGCGACCCCGCACTCGCCGCCGCCGAGGCCGCGCGCGCCGCCGGCAATGCGCCCAACGCCGTGCTCGCCGCCGCAATGGCGATCGTCGGCCCACGCCGCGCCGAGCGCGCACGCACGATCGTCGCAGCGCTGATCGAGCGCCTGCATGCCGCCGGCCTGCGCGACGCGCTCGACGAGGACTTCGACTGCCGCACCCTCGCCGACGACGCCGATCTGGTCGCGCTGGTCCGCGCCCCGGCGCCCGACGCCCGCGCCGAGGCGATGCTCGCCGGGCTGGCGGCACGCGACGCGCGCTCGTTGCCCGTGCGCCTGTTGCAGCACACCGGCGTGCCCCTGAGTGCCGATGCCGTGCTCGCCGCGAGCACCACCACGCTCGCGTGGGGACCGCTGATGCGCAAGCGCGTCTCGCGCCTGACCGCCGAGAGCCTGCCATGGTGGATGCAGCTGGTCGGCACCCTGATCGGCGCCTCGGCCCCGGCCGAGCAGCACGAGGCCGGCCGCTTCTGCGGCATCGACGAGGCCGAGATGCTCGGTAGCGGTTCGCTCACCGCGCTCGCCTGCCAGGCCCTGCTCGGCCGCGTGCCACGGCTGGCCGACCTGTTCGCCTACCAGACCCTGGTCGGCATCCTGCTCAGCAACGGCCCCGGCACCATCTCCGCCCAGGGCGCCAAGGGTGCGGTCTCGGCCGACGGCCCGGAAACGCCGCAGCGTGTGCAGCTCAACAAGGCGGTCGTCGGCTTCCTCACCCACACCGGCTACGCCCACGGTGGCAACGGCTTCGAGGGCGTGCAGTTCCTGATCGAGCAGTTTCGCGACAGCGGCCTCGACGACCCGACGGCCGCCCACGGCATCGACGTCGCCGCGCTGGCCCGCCACTGCGCCGAGGACTACGCGCGCTACAAGGCCGAACGCAAGCAGACCGGCAGCGAGGACATCCGCAAGATCCCGGGCGTGAACCACCCGGTGTTCAAGGACCGGCCGGTCAACATCGATCCGCGCGAAGCCTTCATCCACGAGCTGATGACCGCGCGCGGCGAGGCCAACGTGTTCCACGACTTCTACCACGCCCTGGTGCAGGCGCTGCACGAGGCCGGGGTGTCGCGCACGGTGTATTGCGTGAACATCGACGCGGTGATCGCCGCCCTGCTGCTGCGCCTGACCTGGCAGCCGTGGCGCGAGGGCCGCATCGACGAAGCGCGCCTGGAAGACGCCGCGTTCACCCTGTTCCTGCACGCCCGCATGCTGGGCTGCGCGGCCGAGATCGACGACCACCTGAACCGCGGGCGCAACATGGATACGCGCACGCCAGCGTCGAAATGCCGTCACGTCAGCTGACGCCGCTCACCCGGGGGCGGGCACGCCGCCGCCCCCGGCGAGCCGCGGGCAGCGCTTCCCCCACCCCCACCGGAACCTCACCATGAACGACTCGACCGCCATGCCGCGCGGCGAACCCGCAATCCGCACCATCGCCATGCCCGCCGACGCCAACCCCGCCGGCGACATCTTCGGCGGCTGGCTGATGGCGCAGATGGACCTCGCCGCCGGCAACGTCGCCACCCGCCGCGCGCGCAGCCGCTGCGCCACGGTGTCGGTGGACCGCATCACCTTCCTGCGCCCGGTGTTCATCGGCGACGAGGTCAGCCTCCACGCCGAGATCGTGCGCGTCGGCCGCAGCTCGATGACGATCGAGGTCGAGGCCTGGCGCCGCTCGCGCGACGGCGAGGAACAGGTCAAGGTCACCGACGCCAGCTTCGTCTTCGTCGCCCTCGACCAGGGCGGGCGGCCACGGGTGATCAGTCCTGGATCCCAGTCCGCGGCAAACACGTAAAGTCGAATCGCTGGCAGGCGCGCAGCTACCCTGATGGAGGCGGAACTCGCCAGAGTTCCGCCTCTATTGCTGTGCGCAAGGGCGGCAGGACAGCGAAAGTGTCGCGATTCGGCCATCACCGGCAGATGCTTCGAGCAGATCTCCCGGAAGACGCCCGAGATGGCGATCAAGCGGCGACGCACAGTCAACGGGATCGGTAGGGAAGACACCGCTCAGCCACGCCGGCGACCTCAACCTCACCGTCGAGCAGAAGAGGTTCAAGGTGAGCCGTCGAGTCCTCGGGCCTTGCCGCAAAAAAACGGGCGCCCGCAGGCGCCCATCAAAGGCGGCGACCCGGGACGGGGCCACCGCAAGCCGGATTCCGTCGCAACGCAGAGGACGGAATCCGTGGAGGTGAGTCTTCAACTCATGCCTGGGCCACCGCGCGGCGGCTGTCGAGCATGCGTGCGACACGCGGGCCCACCAGCATGGCGATGGCCGCCACCCACAGGCCGATGGCGATCGGGCTGGAGAACAGCACGCCGATCTCGCCGTTGCTGATCGACAGCGCGCGGCGCAGGTTCTGCTCCATCATGTCGCCGAGCACGAAGCCGAGGATGAAGGGCGCGATCGGGAAGTTCATGACGCGCAGCGCATAGCCCAGCGCACCGACCAGCACGCCGACGATGAGGTCGAAGGTGTTGCCATGCACCGCATACACGCCGACCATCGAGATTGCCGCCACGCCCGGCACCAGCAACCACACCGGGATCGACAGGAACTTGACGAACACGCGGATGAGCGGGATGTTCATCACCAGCAGCATGACGTTGGCGATGAAGAGCGAAGCGATCAGGCCCCACACGATCACCGGCTGGTCCTGGAACAGGGTCGGGCCGGGGGTGATGTTGTACAGCGTGAGCGCGCCCATCATCACCGCGGTGGTGCCAGAACCGGGCACGCCCAGGGTCAGCATCGGCACCAGCGAACCGTTGGCCGAGGCGTTGTTGGCCGCCTCCGGCGCGGCCACGCCGCGCATGTCGCCCTCGCCGAACTGGTGATCCTTGCCCGCCATGCGGCACTCGCTGGCGTAGCACATCGCCGAGGCGATGGTGGCGCCGGCGCCGGGCAGCACGCCGATGAAGAAGCCGGCGACCGCCGAGCGCAGCATCGTCCACTTGGCGAGCATGAACTCCTTCAGGTTGAACATCAGCCGCCCCGACAGCGCGATCGGCTCGGGGTTGGCATGCAGGCTCTGCAGCATCAGCAGGATCTCGCTGACGGCGAACAGGCCGATGACGATGACGATGAAGGGAATGCCGTCGGCCAGGTGCAGCATGTCGAAGGTGAAGCGATACACGCCGCTGTTCGAGTCGATGCCCACCGTCGATAGCAGCAGGCCGATCAGGCAGGCGATCATCGCCTTGGGCAGGGAATCGCCCACCAGGCCGCCCAGGCAGGACAGCGCCAGCACCATCAGCACGAAGTATTCCGCCGGGCCGAAGGCGATCGCCCATTCGGCGAGCAGCGGCGCGAAGGCGACGATGCCCAGGGTGGCGACCATGGCGCCGGTGAAGGACGCCACCGCCGACATCGACAGCGCCGGCCCGGCGAGGCCCTTCTTGGCCAGCGGATAGCCGTCGAGCGTGGTCATCACCGCGCCGGCATCACCCGGCACGTTGAGCAAGATCGCCGAGATGCGGCCGCCGTATTCGCAGCCGGCATACACCGCGCACAGCAGGATCAGCGCCGACTCCGGTGGCAGCTTCATGGCGAAGGCGATCGGCAGCAGGATGGCCACGCCGTTGATCGGGCCCAGGCCGGGTAGCAGGCCGACGACGGTGCCGAGGAAACAGCCGATCAGCGCGATCATCAGGTTTTCGGGCGTCGCTGCGACGGCAAAGCCCTGGGCGAGAAGCGTCAAGGTTTCCATGATTTACCCCGTGATCGCGTTGAGCCACAGCCCGGTCGGCAGCGCGACGTCGAGCAGGCGGTCAAAGAAATAGAACAGGCCGATGCCGAGGCCGACGCCACTCACCAGCGCCTGCTTCCAGCTCGCGCCGAACAGGCGCGCGACCGGCAGCGTCACCAGCGCGGTGGCGATCACGAACCCGAGACGGTCGAACAGCAGCGCATAGCCGAGCACGACCAGGAACAGCAGGCCGATGCGCTGCATCACCGGACCCGGCGCCCAGGCGGTCTTCTCGGTCTTGCCGAAGACCAGCGCCAGCGCGAACAGGCCGAGCAGCGCCAGCACGATCATCGGAAAGGCCTTCGGCCCGACCGGCTCATAGGAAAACGGCGCTTCGAAACCGCGCGCGATGAAGAGGCCGACGAGGCTGATGAGCACCAGCACGCCGCCGAAGATGCGTTCGCTCATGGCGATCTCCCTTCAGGTGAGGGCCGCGCCCGGCAAGGCGCGGAGGGGACAGGAGTGGGGGCAGCGCGCCAGCCGGAGCCTGCACGCGGCGCGGGCGGGTCGTGCCCGCGCCCTTGCCCGAGCGGCGAGGCTTACTGCGCCGTCAGGCCGAACTCGGCGGCGAGCTCGCGATAGCGCGCCACTTCCTTCTGCACGTAGGCCGTCAGGGCGTCACCCGTCAGGTGGTAGGGAAAGAGCCCGCGCTCCTCGCGCAGCTTGTCGAACTCGGGCGTGGCCATCATGGTGTCGAAGGCCTGCAGCCACCACTGGTAGTCGGCATCGGCCACCTTGGGGCCAACGTAGAAGCCGCGCGTGATCGTCCAGTCGACGTTGTAGCCTTGCTCCATCGCGGTCGGAATGTCGGCCAGCTCACCCTTCAGGCGCTCGGGCGCCAGGATGGCGAGCACCTTGATGCGACCGCCCTTGAGGTGGCCGAGCACCTCGGAGGCGTCGCCGGAGTAGGCCTGGACATGGCCGCCCATGAGCGCGGCCATCGCCTCGCCACCGCCTTCGAAGGCCACGTAGCGCATGTTCTTGTGATTGACGCCGGCCTCGCGCGCGATCAGCGCCGACTTCATCCAGTCCTGGCTGCCGACCGAACCGCCAGCGCCATACACCACCTTGCCCGGGTTGGCGCGGGTGGCCTCGATCAGATCCTTCAGGCTCTGGAAGGGCGCGTCGGCGCGCACGATGATGGCGCCGTAGTCGGCACCCACCGCAGCCAGCCACTTCACGTCGTTCTCGTTGTACTTGCCGAACTTGCCGATCGCCAGGTTCAGGAAGGAACCGCCCGAGAAGGCGACGATGGTACCGGCTTCGGCGGGGCGGTTGGCGATCACGGTGTTGTAGGCCACGGCGCCGATGCCGCCCGGCATGTAGGTGACGCGCATCGGCGCCTTCAGGAGGCCGCCGTCCTGCAGGCCGCTCTGTGCCAGCTTGCAGGTGAGGTCGAAGCCACCACCCGGCTTGGCCGGGGCGATGCACTCGGGCTTGGCCGGCTCGGCGTGGGCGACGCCGGCGGCAAGGGTGGCAAACACCGCGGTAGCGGCGGCAAAAAGGGTCTTCTTGAGCATCACGGCGATCTCCTCCGATTATCGATTCGTCTATCCCGGAGCAGAACCGCCTCGCCCCAAGTGGAGCGGACGATACGAAGACGTGCTTTCGATAGCCTTTCAGTGTTGCAGGCCTCCTCTGCCGATCCTCACGACAGGCCCTCGCCCAATGCCGCCGCCGCCGCTGCGAGCACCGCTGCACGCCGGTCATCCCCGGCGTCTGCGCGCAACGCGAGGAAACCGGCCAGCAAGCCAAGCTGCTTCGCCACCGAACCGAGCTGCCGCGGCGACACCGCAAGCATGCCCAGTGCATCGCGGTAGGCCTGCACCAGCCTGGCGGCCGCGGCGTCCTCCTCCTCGACGACATCGCCGACGAGCCAGCGCGTAAGCGCGCAGTCCGCAACCACGGCACCGTCGAAGAAATCGAAGCTGCGCGCAAAGCGCTTGCGTGCGGCAGCCAGACAGGCATCGAGCACGGCAGCGTCGATCGACTCGCCGAGCAGCCAGCCCAATTGCAGGCGGTTCATGCACGGGTAGGGGTTCCAGTCGGCCTGCGCCGGATCGCCCTCGCCGAGCGCGTAGGCTTCATGCGCGCGCAACAGGTCATCGCGCACACGTGCCCAGGCGGCCGTGCCCGCAGCGCGTGCGGAAGGCTTGCCGCCGTCGGCCACCAACCCGGCATCGGCCTGTAGCTGGCGCAGCTGCACCAGGGCGCGCCGCTTCCAGGCGCTGCCCAGGATCGCCTGACGCTGCAGGCTGGCTGGCATCCCAGCCTGCGGCGAGGATGCGTCCGCCACGGCCGGCGCGGCAGAAGCGATCAGGATCAGCGCGCGCATGCGCGCAATGGCGTCATCCACAAGGCCCAGCGCACGCACCAGATCCTGCCCCTCGCCCGGCTGGCTGAGCTGCTCGGCCAGCCGGGCCTCGACATTGGCCAGCAGTTCGATCGCCGCGATCGGCACCGCCCCTCGCGACGAATCCTCCGCGATTGCACGCAGCAAGGGCGCTCGGGCCGCGTCGAAACCGCCCACATCGCCGTAGGCGGCATACAAGCGGCCGAGCGCCTGCTGCACATCCGGGCGCGCTACCCACTGCGCGGGCAGCCGGCCCAGGCGGCGGTCGATACGGCGCTGCAGTGCCCGCAAGCCGGATTCGCGCTGCTCGCTGCGGATGCTGTGGCCGTCCAGCCAGAGTTGGTCCAGCCAGTCGAGCAACTCCTCGGGCGCCAGCAAGGTCCCGTCCTCACGCTCGGCACGCTGGTCCACCCGGAGCTGGAAGGCGGGATCGCCATAGGCCTGGTAGGCGCCCCAGGTGTTGCAGTCCGGATAGCGGTGCAAGGCCTCGGCACGCGCCTCGAACACTGCATCGCCGAAGCGCATGCCCTCGATCGCCATCGCGCTGAAGAAGCGCTCGGCAAAGGTCTGCGCCGCATCGTCGCGCACCTCCCAGCCGGCTGCGACCACACAGCGCACGCCCATGTCGATGAGCTCGCGCGCTAGGCTGGCAGCCAGACGGTGCGCACCCTGTGCAACGTCGACCTTGCCGAGGTGGCAGCAGCTCAGGAAGACGAGGTCGGGTACCGTCTCCATCAGGGCAATCTCGGCTGCGGTCAGCAACAAGCCATCGGACAGCACGACCCCGCTGCGGTAGCTGCCGTCAGCGGCACGGCAGGCGTGGATGCCATGCGCAGCAATCACCAGCACGCGGCTGGGGCGCGCAAAGAGACGGGCATACACATCGCCGGCCAGCGCGTCCGGCGGCGCATGGCTCACCGTATAGCCGGCACCCTCAAGGATGCGCACCACGGCCTCACCCTCGCGCGCAGCGCCCTCCAGACTGGGCAGGCGGTCGGGGCGCGGCGTGCCGTCGGCATCCACGCGAGGCTTCCAGCCCGGCCCGCCGAACTGCACGTGGTATCCCTCGGTACTCGGGTTGGCGATGACGCAGGCCGTCATGGCGTCGGTACGCACGACATTGTGCCGGTAGCTGCGGGTCATGAACTGGCGCACCATGCGGCTGCGGCTCACCAGCGGCTCGCCGTCATCCTCCAGCAGTTCCCAGGGCAGGTTGGCAGTGCTTTCGTCGACCACCAGGATCAGGTTGCGCGCCTTGCGCGCTGCCGCCTTGAACTCCACCGGCACCAGCAGCTGGAACAGGGTGTGGCCGAAGCTGCCCTCACCGCCGCGGTAGCGGGTGGACGCAGGCCCGGTCAGTGCTTCGTCGGCCAGGCGTTCGATGAGACCGGGCTGGCGCGCTTGCACGACAACTTCTGCACGCGCCTTCTCGCCCATGAAGGTAAAGCGGAAGCGCCGGGCATGGCGGATCAGCGGCGTGGGCGCATCGATCAATGCTGCGGTCTCGCCGTCGGCATCGGTGACCGCAAGGCGCGGCCAGTAGTCGCCGAAGGGGGTCACGCTCAGGCGCTGGCGCACGCCTTCGCCATGGCGCAGCGGCTCGGACAGGTCGAGGCGGGCGCCCAGGCGCTCGAGTTCGGCGGCGAGGCTCTTGTCGAGCGCGCTCACCGCATGGGCCGCAGAGATGGCGGCATCACGATAGAGCTCGATCAACTCCAGTTCGACAATGCGCCCGACCGGCCCTCTGCGCGCCTTGGCGCACTGGGCGTAGTCGCGATTGGCGAGCAGCACGCCGCGCACCACCGCCTTCACCGCCTCGCCGACGTCCAGGCTGGCCGCGGAGTTGCTGCCGACCAACAGGCTTGCGAGGCGCAGCGGAATCGCAGTATCGGGCTGACGGCCGCGGCCATCGCAATGGTCCTCGCCGTAGCGGTCGGACGCATGCAGCAGGTAGCGCAGCGCGCCGGCCCGCACGGCCTCGGTCACCCCCTCGGCACCGAGCGCCCCCATCTCGCCCAGGCCGACCACCACCGCGCCACGGCTGGTGCCGCGCAGGCGCTCCTCGGCGCTGCGCGGCATCAGAACCACGGTCGCATCGCCCAGCTCGCCGGAATGGATGCCCAGGCGCTGGCGGTGGCTGAGGGCACCATCGACCAGCCAGCGGTCGATGACGGCCTCGGCGCCCGCGATCGGGTCACCACGGTAATGCCCGCACAGCAGCGGGATCTGTACGAAGCGCAGATCCATCGCGCGCACACCCACGCGCAGCACGCTGCGTCGCCGCTGCGGCAGCGCCGGAACACGGCCGCCGAGCGCACGGCTGGCGAGCTCGGCCTCGGTCGGCCAGGCGGGCGGTGGCCCGGCGCGGTAGTCACGCACGGGGACGCGCGCCGTCTCGCTGCGGCTGAGCGGCAGCCGGCCCAGGCGCAGCGGTGTCCCGCGCGTGAGCAGGGCCTCGATGTCGGCAAAATGATCCGCCGTGCTGGTCAGCCCCATGTGGTCGGCGGCCATGTGCCAGCAGCGCTCGTCCGGCAGGCCGGCAAGCCGCCCCGAGGCCCAGGTCACCGAACCGTCGCCATGGGGCGTGCCGCGCATGCGCACGAAGGGCCGGCTGCCCTCGTCGAGCAGGACCAGGCCGCAGGGCGTGTTGTCCGCGTTGCCGAACACGTAAGCGATGCGTTCGGGCGCCTGCGCGACCCAGCCGGTATCGGCGACTGCATTCCAGAACGCGCGTGCCTCGTCGAGCACGCGCTGGGTCGGCTTGCCGGCAAGGCGACGGCCGAACCAGAAGTCATCATTGATCGCGCCGAGCTCAGCCCAGGTCTCGGCGCGGTAGTAGTCCTTGGGCGCCACGCCGCCGCTGTCGACAAAGCCGGGCGCAGGCAGCAGATGCACGGCACCGGGGAAGCCGGCGACGATGTCGAGCACGGCCTGCAGGCCCTGGCGCAGGTCCAGGCGGGCGAGCATGCGAATGGTGTCGGACTGGCCTAGCAGGGTCTCGACCAGCAGGTGCGAGCCCTGGTTGGGCGTGCCGAGCATGAGCAGGCGCACACCCTGGCCGGGACGGGCGACGATCTCGGCCCACAGGCCGGGGTCGGCCGCGAACGCCGCGCGCGCCACCAGCCCGCCCATGCTGTGCGCCAGGATGCGCAACGGCTGGTCGGGGTGGTCCTGCAAGGCCTGGCGCAGGCGCCCGGCGAGCGCCTTGCCGAGCTCGGCGATCGGCTGGCGCCAGTCGTAGTCGTGGCGGATCACGCGGTGGCCGGACTCGAGGTAGCCGGCGAGCCGACCGTAGGCCATGCCGACCAGGCCGGCCGGACTCACCGCCTTGCTGCTGTCGATGGCGATGCGCACCAGCCTGCCGCGCGCCAGTTCGATCGGGTCGAGCCAGATCCGCCGCCCATCCGCAGCCAGGTGCGAGCCCATGATGCCGGGCAGGAAGAACAGCACCGGCACGGTGTTGGCGGCCGGCTCGGGCTCGCCACGGCTGGCGCGGGTGGCGAGCGCAGGGTCGATCACCGGCAGCGCCAGTGGCGCCCAGGCCGCCAGCGCCGGGTCCTTGTCCGCCAACGCGTCTGCGCGCAGCCAGGCGGCGAGCGCGGCCGGCAAGGGCACGCCGTCGCGCTGAACCTCGTCGCGGAAATAGCGGAAGTGATTGACCTCCGGCCCTTGCACGAAGATCGCACGGTGTGCCGGCAGGCTGGCCGCGACCGGACCGTCCGCCAGCGTCTCGGCGCCACTGTCGGCAGTAGCCGCACGCGCCACCAGGCCGCCGTACATCGAGTCGGTGTCCACCACCAGGTCGTTGCGCGCGCGGTCGAACAGCGCCCAATCGACGAACATCACGCCGATACGCTGCAATACACCGCCCCCCTCGATATCACCCGCGATGACGCCCACCTTCACGGTCGCAGCGATGCGGGCGCGGCCAAGCAGCATGCCCATCGGCGCTTCGGGCAGCATCGCCTCGATGCCCGGCACCACCTGCGGCTGCAGGCGCTTGTCGGCAATCTCGAGCACCACGCGAGCGAGAAACTGCAGGCCACGATCGGCCACCGCCTTGGCCTTGGCCGCCGCGGCCGGTGCCAGCACGCCGACCGCCGCGCCCACACCCCACGATCCGGCGCGCCGCACCAGGTTGAGCAGCCCGGACAGGAACACGTCGAGGTTGTCGGACAGCAGCGCGGTGCCGCGCGCGGGCGCGGCCACGCGCACATAGCGCTCGACCGTGATGGCGCGCTCGACCAGCAGGGCGGCAAGGCGACGCAGCTTGGCGCGCTCGCCGGCGGCATAGGCTTCGGTGTCGGCCTCGGCGTCCGCCTTGGCACTGCCCCGCAGCGCCGCCAGCGCGGGCATGTTGCTGCGGTAGTCGTCGATCAGCGCATCCAGCGCACCATCGCTACCGTCCAGGCACAGCAGGTCACCGACCAGACCGCCGCGTGAATGCGTCACCAGGCTGATCGTGCTCCCGGCTGGCAAGGTCTCCACCAGCGCCAGCGCATTGTCGATCGGGCTCTGGGAGAAGGTCCGGTGCTCGTAGCCGAAGATGCGATCGCCGAAGCGCTCCTTGAGCACCGCCCACGCTGAACTGCCGCGCAGATCGCCGAAGCCGCCCAGGATGTGCGAACCGGTACCGTGGATGAAGACAAGCAAGGCGCCCGCCCTGGCCGCCCTGTCCAGGCGCGCGTCGCCCGCCCGGCACAGATCCTCGCGGGCGAGCGCGCCGCCATCCCAGGCGTACAGACCGGGTTCGCCTGCCAGCCGGTCCTCGATCATCGCCATCAGTGCCGTCGCGCCCTTGCGCGAGGCCCAGGCTGCCGCCCAGTCCTCGACCTTGCCGCCAGCAAGATCGAGCAGCTTGTCCTTGGCCGCCTTGCCCACTGCATCCTCGGGCAGGTGCAGCCGGCTCACCCGCCGCCATACCCAGCCCAGCGCACCGCGGGTGCTGTCCTGGGTGTCGCGGAAACCGGCGAAGTCGACCGCGCCATCCGCATCGACGAGTTCGGGCCGGGTACGCGCGAGCTGTTCTGCAAGCGCATCGGCGCGAATGAAGATGGTCGTGCCATCCTCCGCCTCCAGGGCGAGCAGGCCGGCATCCTCGTCCAGGCCATGGACAACGGGCGCCTCCTCGCTACGGCTGGCAGCAGCCAGTTCCAGCACTTCGGTAACCTCGAGGCCAGGCACGAGCGCAAGCGCATCGCTGCCATCGGCACGGCTGCCTGGCAGGCTGAGAAGCGATGGCGGGCGGGCGTCGGCCAACGCCGAAGCGGGCGTCGACAGCGGCAGCTTGAGCAGGGTACGGGCGGCGCGGGCAGCCTTGCGTCTGGCCATGGGGATGCTCCCGGATGAGGGTTGGGGTCAGGCCGGAGGATGGCGCCTGGTTCAAGGATGACGCCAGAAAGCATGGGCGCGAAAGCGCGCATGCAACCACCATGCATTGGCAGCAGGCGCCCGCAGCACGTTGCGTGTCCCAGCCTGGGATTCGAGCGGCTGCACGACTTCGCCGCGGGCGTTGCGGCGGGCAACAGCGCCGTCGCGCTCGGGGACGACGACGGTAATGTGGCCCGGGCTGTTGAGGTCGCGGCGCTGGGCGACGATCAGGCACACCTCACCTGCATTGGCGGCGGCCTGGAGCAGGGTCGGATCGACCTCGCGCACCCAGCCGAAAGCGGTGCCATGGTCTTCCAGCCAGTCGAACAGCGCGTTGGCGTTGAGTTCGCGCACAGTCTGCCCGTAGCTGACCGCCACCGTCTCACCCGCGGCAATGCGGCGCAGGGCCGGGCCGGACCACCACACCCGCGGCAGGTAGGCCCCGCAAAGGTAGGCAAAATCGGTCGCATAGATGTTGCAATAGGTCGCCCCGCCTTGGGGCTGATAACGCCGATGGGCGGGCGCAGCGACGTCCAGATAATCGACAATGGCATCCAGCGCCGCCGCACGCGCCTGCGTCGTGCGTCCGCCGCGCGCCGGTCGTCCCTCCTCGCCGAGCGGGTAGGCGCGCCCACCGTCACGCGCGCGCGTGATATCGGCACGTCCCTGCTGCATGTGTGCAGCCGGCAGGCTCGCCGCAGCCGCCTCGGAGGCCACGGCGGTGCGCGCACGGCCGCGCACCAGGGGCTCGAGGAAGCGCGCAGCAACGAAGCCTTCGCGCAGCGCACCATCGAGCAGGATCCGCACGCGCACCCAGACATCGGCATCCGCCGCGCCCAGCACTTCGACCAGGCAGCCCTGCGCCAGCGTCGCCATGCGTGTATTGTCCGCGGCACGCGGTGCAGTACGCAGGTTCAGGGCAGCGGGCACCACCTTGTGCGTTGCCTTGAACACCGGGCCCGCATGCAGCTCGACCGCCCCGCGCGCGGCAAGCTCGGCAAGCGCGCGCCTGGCCTTCTCGAGCAATTCGCGGCGGTGGGCAAAGCCATTCAGGCCGCCGTTGACGCGTCGCGTGATCGTACTCAGGTCATCGACATCGGCAAGCGCATTGAGACCGTTCCGCTCCCAGAAATACACTGCGGACTGGACTGCATACTGGGTGGCCACACGCTCGGGCATGGCGACGACGTCATCGCCGATCCAGGCCGAGAACGCGCGATAGTTGCTCTTGCCCGTGAGCTGGATCAGGCCACGACCGCGGTAGCGGTAGCCGTCGCCCGTCGCCTCGGCACCATTGCCCATGCGCCCGCCATAGACACGATTCCCGATGCGCTCGGGCTGGTTGCCATGCGCTGCGGCCTCCGCAGCAGTGGGAAAGTAACGCGGGAACACCGCCTGCAAGCGCTCGGCCGAGTAGTTCATGTTCTCGACCGTGGTCTTCAGCATCCCCGACTCATGCATGAGCTGGGCAAGGAAATGGGCGACCCGCAGGCTGGAGTCGATGCCATGCACCGCCATCGCGGCATTGAGACTATCGAGGTACTTGTCGGCGTTCGCCGCACTGGCCCCCATGCGGGTGAGCACTTCACGCGTGATCGACATGTCCCCTCTCCGGTCGTCCGTCCCGCTCCAACTTAAGCCCATGGAATGGCGCAATTCAAGCCTGCTCGAGCAGACGCAGAACCAGCGGCGGCAGGGCACGGCATAATGACGGCCACCCGCCCCCACCGAACGCCGCGCAGATGGACACCGCACACACCCCGACGCCGGCTGCATGCAAGCGGGCACGCGCCATCGCTTGCACCTGCATCGCCATCGCCCTGCTTGCACCCGCCGGCGCGTACGCGGCCGAGATCGTCACTGCGGCCATCGGCCCCGGCACGGAAGCCGATCATGAACTCGAACTGATCTGCAGCGAGCTGAAGGACAGCGACCACACGCGTCTCGTGCTCCGGCTGCTGCAGCCGGCAGCAGGCGCACCGGCCGCCATCACCCGCTTCGAGATCGTCACGCCGGAGTTTCTCTGGCCCGCACCGGGTCAGGCCGAGAGCGCGCGCTTTGCAGCCGGCCTCAGCGATGCGTCACCGGACCTCGCCGCAGCACTGCGTTTTGAGACGCTGCACGATGCCGCAGGTGCGCTCCGCCTGGTGGATTTCCACGCCATCGATCCGGACGCCGTCGCCTTCGAGGGGCTGCGTGGGTCGCTTGCCATGCACGAGCCCTGGCAGGATGGGCGCGCACTGGCGTCCCTGTTCTACGCCGGCGCCGGAAACCGTCTGCAACTCGTCGCCGTGCAGTGCAGCCGCATCGTTCTCGCCAGGGCGGATGACTGAACGGCTCAGGCGCGCCAGGTGGCACGCCCCGCGTGCTTGGCGCGGTACATCGCGGCGTCGGCCTCGGCAATGAGGTCGGCTGGTGTCTCGGCATCGCGCGGATAGAAGGCCACACCGACACTGGCCGAGATGCTCACCACTTCGCCGTCGATCTCGAAAGGCTCGGACAGGCGGTCTACGAGCTTCTGGGCAGACTGCCCCGCGAGATCGCGCGCCGGGCTGGCAGGGATCAGCACGACGAACTCGTCGCCGCCCAGACGCCCCACGGTATCCTCGCTGCGAAACAGCTGTTCCAGGCGCCGCGCGACCTGGCACAGCAAGCGGTCACCGAAAGCATGGCCAAAACGATCGTTGATCGGCTTGAACAGATCGAGATCGACGAACAATGCGATGACTTCCGAGCCTTCGCGCCGGGCGTGCAGGATCATGCGCTCCAGCCGATCGAGCAGGAGGGCGCGATTGGGCAGGCCGGTCAGCATGTCGAAGTTGGCACGTCGCCAGATGTCATCCGCCTCGCGCCGGGATTCGGTGACGTCGGCAACCAGCACCAGCCGCTTGTGGCGTCCGCCTTCGTCGCTGCTCATCCGCGTCACGCGTGCATGAGCAATGTAGCGGGCGCCGTCAGGTCTCATGCCGACGAAGTCGCCACCTCGCATGTCCTCGCCCTCCACGTCCAGCAGGGCCAGCAGATCGTCAGCCGCTGTCGTCTCGCCGCACAGCATCGCAGGGCTTGCGCCGTGGAGCACCTCCTCGGTGTGACCGCTGATCTCACACAGGGCCGGGTTGGAAGCGACGATGCGCATCGCATCATCGACCACCATGATGCCCTCGGCCATGTTGTCCACCAGATTCCTGGTGCGTGCCTCGCGCACGGCCAGCCGGCGCATCACCTGTGCCGAGCGCGCGAGTGCATAGAGGAGCCCGGAGACGGCGAGCAGGAAGAAGATGCTCAGGAACACACCTCGCGTGATGCCCTGCTCGCGCGCCTTCCTGACCGGCGCGAGCACGTCATCGAGCGCGAGGCCCGAAACCATGACCAAGCCGGACGACAAACGGCTCCAGCCAAAAATGCGGGAAACGCCGTCGGCAAAACTCTCGGCAAGGTAGTCGCCTTCCATAAGCGCTGGCTGATCGATGAAGTCGCGCCTCAGACGCAACTGCTTGCCGTAGTGTTCAGGCCCGCTCAGCGAGCGCATCAACAGTTCGCCATCGCGACCGACCAGCGTCAGCGTGTCTCTCCGCCCCGGCTCGAGTTGCGCCAGCGTCTCGGCCCAGGTCTCGACCGACACCGCAATCGACACCACGCCCGCGAACACGCCATTGTCGCGGATCGCCCTCGCGACCTGGATGCTCCAGCGCTGGGTCAGCCGCCCGAGCACGGGTTCGCTGACGACGAGGATGTCATCCTCGGCGTCCGCCAGGCGGGCGTAGTAGTCGCGATCGCCAAGATAGTTGCGCGGTGACGGACCAAGCGAGGAGTAGCTCAGGTAACCATCGTGGTCGATGATGAACAACTGGAGCACGAAATTGCTCGGCATGTCCTGCAGCGCAAGCCGGGTCTGGCGCTCGATGGCGGCATGGCCGTCGGAGACGGCCGCGCGCACCGACCTGATGGCCAGGTCCAGGCTGTCGAGCCTTGCCTGCACCAGTTCCCCCACGGCCTTCGCCTGCCCACGCGCCTGATGGCGCGCGCGCTCGACCGTTGCCGCCTCGGTCTGGTCCATGCTGCGCAACATGTCCGACCACCCGAAAACGAGCGCGAACAGGGTCAATACCACGATCGCGGCACGAATCGTATTCAGCGGCCATGGCATGACCTGCATTCTCAAGGAGTGCCGCGGCAAGACAGTCTCCGGCTGTTGTCGTCGGGGCGAGGGTCCTACCCCCAAGCCTATAGCTGCTCGATGGTACTACGAGCCTGCCAGCCCGACTGACCCAAACGGCATTGTTCCGACCAGCGTGCAGTTTCAGCCGCTGGCCGGCGGCAGAAGGAAGAGCAACAGGGACAGGGTCACCCGCGCACAAGCCCCACAGGCACGGACATCAGCCGCTGTTGCGCAAGCCCGCCGCGATGCCGTTGATCGAGATATGGATGCCGTTGCGGGTGCGCTCGTCGCTGCCGGCAGCGGCGGCGGCTTCGCGGTGGCGGCGCAGCAGCTCGACCTGGACGTG
>NZ_JARQZE010000007.1:0-186649 GCF_029588855.1 Thauera mechernichensis
TGTGTGGAACCACCCCTTCCCTTCCCGAACAGGACCGTGAAACGCACATGCGCCGATGATAGTGAGGTCCGCCCTCGTGAAAGTAGGTCATCGTCAGACTAACCCACAAAACAAAGCCCTGCTCTCAAAAGAAAGCAGGGCTTTGGCGCGTCAACGCGTAGTTGAGCCACAGGAGACCCCTATGACCGAGCGCTGTGCCTGGTGTGGCAACGATCCCATGTACGTCGCCTATCATGACACTGAGTGGGGCGTCCCCAGCCACGACGACCGCCACCTGTTCGAGATGCTGGTACTCGAAGGGGCACAGGCGGGGTTGAGCTGGATCACCATCCTGCGCAAGCGGGAGCATTACCGCCACGTGTTTGCCGATTTTGACGCGGAGCGGGTTGCACGTTACACCGACAACGACGTGATGCGATTGCTTGCCGACCCGGGCATTGTGCGTAATCGGCTCAAGGTGGCGTCTGCGATTGCGAATGCGCGCGCGGTGCTCGATGCGCGCGAACGCTTCGGCTCACTCGATGCCCTGGTGTGGCAGTTCGTCGATGGGGTGCCGCGCAATGACGTGCGCCGATCATTGGCCGACGTGCCCGCCGAGACAGCCGCGTCGCGAGCGATGAGCCGCGAGCTCAAGCGCCTAGGCTTCCGCTTTGTGGGGCCGACGGTGTGCTATGCCTTCATGCAGGCGGTGGGGATGGTGAACGACCACGTCGAGGGTTGCTTTCGCCAGCGCGAGATCGCCGCCGGGGGCAGCATCACTTGACCACGCCCCAGGCCTTGAGCCGGCTGTAGGAGTACTGCGCTGCATTGCCTTGCTGACTCTGGCGAAGGTAGGCGAGGTAATGCTGAGCTGCAGCCTGGCGGTTGCCAATGCCCTCTAGCGCGATGCCCTTGAGGAAAGTGGTGCCTGCATCGCCAGGCAGCAGGCGGTCGAAACGGTCAAGGTGCTCGAAGGCGCTGCCTGGATCGCGTTGCTGCAGCGCGAGCACCCCGGAGAGTTTGTGCGCCTGGGCCTCTTGCGGGTAGATCTCGCGGGCGACGCTGGCGTAGGTGCCGGCTCTGCCCGTCTCGCCCTGCGCCTGCAGGCACTGAGCCATGCGCAGGTTGCTGGCGTAGTCGCGCGGGGTCTTGGCGATTGCCGATTCGAACTCGACTTGGGCCATCGTGTATTGCTTGGCTGCCATCGCGGTTTCGCCGTTCTTGCAGGCGTTGATGGTGGGGCGGATGCGGCGCAGGCTGGCGGTGCTGTCCATGAAGCGTTCGCGCCGGGCGTCCTGGCTGTTGCTGACGTGGTACTGGTTGTCGGCGGCGGCCTGTGCGGCCTGCATGCGCTCGTGGCTCATCGGGTGGGTTGAGAACATGGTACGCAGTAGCGAGGGTGCAGCCTTTTCCTCATCAACCAGCAACTGGTGCAGGCGGACCATTCCGGTGGCCGGGTAGCCGGCCTTGACGAGGTAGGCCTGGCCCAGCGCATCGGCTTCGCGTTCGTGTTCGCGCGAGTAGCTGGCGAGCAGGGCGCTGGCGCCGATCTGTCCCCCAATGGCCATCACCCCGCCCCAGTTGGAGTCCTGCGCCGCGACGTTGAGCCCGGCGAGCGCAGCTTGCGCGATCAGGCTCTGGCCCTGGCGTTGGGCGGCATGGCGGGCGTTGACGTGGCCAAGTTCGTGGCCCAGAAGTGCGGCGAGCTGGGCCTCGTCGTCGAGCTCGGCAAGGATGCCACGGGTGATGCCCATGGCGCCGCCGGGGAAAGTGTAGGCGTTGACGTAGTTGGCGTTGAGTACCCGGTAGGAATAGGGCATCAGCGGACGGTGGGTCAACCCTCCCATGCGCTTGCCGAGTTCGGCCACGTAGCGGTTGACCGTTTCGTCCTGGATGGCGCCGAGGTCCTGGGAGAACTGGTGCGGCGCGACCTGGGCGTCGGCCAGTTTTTCCTGGGCCTCACTCATGCCGACCAGGATGGTCTTGCCGGTGACCGGCGATGCTGCGCAACCGGACAGCGCGGCCGTGCCGGCACCAAGCAGCCAGAGCGCCTGGCGTCGGGTGATGCGGTTGCGTTCAAGACTGCGAGCGAGGG
This sequence comes from Thauera mechernichensis, assembly GCF_029588855.1. Taxonomy (NCBI): domain Bacteria; kingdom Pseudomonadati; phylum Pseudomonadota; class Betaproteobacteria; order Rhodocyclales; family Zoogloeaceae; genus Thauera; species Thauera mechernichensis. The sequence continues at coordinate 2,075 of NZ_JARQZE010000007.1, forward strand.
CGTCGAAGCGGCTCATGACGTTTCGTCTGTGGAGTGGGGCGGGATTGGGTGGTCTGGCGCAGGTCGGGTCGCCGTCTATAGCCAGCCCGCCTTGCGGAAGCGCCACCACAGGAAGCTTGCGGCGCTGGCGATGACGCCCAGGCCGAAGAGGTAGCCGTACTCCCAAGTCAGTTCGGGCATGTGATTGAAGTTCATGCCCCAGATGCCGGCAAAGGCGGTGGCGACGGCAAAGATGCCCGCCCATGCGGCGAGGCGCTTGCTGATCTCGGTCTGGTCGATGGTAACCATGGAGAGGTTCACCTGGATGGCAGTGCCGATGGTGTCGCGGATGCCGTCGAGCGAGGCGTTGATGCGGGCGAGATGGTCATAGACGTCGCGGAAATAGTGTCGGCTCTTGGCGCAGACCTCGGGGACGCGGCCGCTGTGCAGCTTGCCGGCAGCTTCCATCAACGGCAGAACGGCATGGCGAAGCAGCGTGACCTTGCGCTTCAGGCGGTACAGGCGGCGGATGTTGGAGCGCGCCGCGCCGCGGGTGAAGATGCGTTCTTCCAGCGCCTCGACCTCGGTCTCGAGTTTTTCGATGAGCGGGAAGTAGCCATCCACCACGGCGTCCATGAGCGCGTAGAGCACATAGCCCGGGCCCTTGGCGAGCATCTTCGGCTCGCGCTCGCAGCGTGCGCGTACGCCGAGGAAGTCTCGTTCGTGGTTGTTGCGCACCGACAGGATGTAGTTCGCGCCGACGAAGACGTGCACTTCGCCCACCTGGAGCTTGCCTTCGCGCTCTTCGACGAGGTGCATGACAGCGAAGAGCTCATCCTCGTACTCCTCAACCTTGGGGCGTTGGTGGCGGTGGTTGGCATCCTCGATGGCGAGCTCGTGCAGGTCGAACTCGTTCTTCATCACCGCCAGTTCGTTGGCTGAGGGGTCCTTGAGTGCGACCCAGACGAAGGTGTCGGGTTGCTGCAAGGTGTCGCGGATGGCCTCGACCGGAATATCGGCCAGCTTGCGGCCGTGCTGGTAGGCGGTGCAGTTGATGAGCATCGTGTTGAGGCTGGGCGCAGTTCAGGCTGTGGCGATGCACTCAGCTTGCGAGGCGTCGATCGCCTTGGGGCCGGTGTCGGGAATGAAGTGACCAGGGTGGTTGATATCCTGCAGGATCAGCATTTCCGCCTGGGTCGCGGTGACCGGGCGCGAATACATGAAGCCTTGTACATGGCTCGCGCCAAGCGCGCGCAGTAAGGCCTCCTGCTCGATGCGCTCGACCCCTTCGCAGATGACCTCGAGTTTGAGCTGTTTGGCAAGGCTCAGGATGGTCTCGACAAAACTGCGGTCAGTCGGCCGGGTGTCGATGTGCTCGATGAAGGAGCGGTCGATCTTCAGCGCATCGATCGGCAAGCGGTGCAGATAGGACAGGGACGAATAGCCGGTGCCAAAATCGTCGAGCAAGAGCTTCAAGCGGGAGCGTTTGAGCGCTACGAAAAGCTCGATCGCCCGCTCGGCATCGTCCATCATCGCGCTCTCGGTGATCTCCAGCTTCAGATGGCGCGGGGCGAGACCGCTCTGACGCAGGCTCTGGCGGATGTCCTTGAGCAGGTTTGGATAGGCGATCTGGCGGGCGGCGAGGTTTACGCTGACGGTCAGTGCCGGTCGGCGAGGGTGGGTGTTTTGCCAGCGCTTCAGGTCGGTACAAGCCCGCTCCAGGATCCAGCGTCCGATCGGAACGATGAGGCCGCTTTCCTCGGCCAGCGGGATGAAGCGGGCGGGGGATATGAGGCCGCGTTCGGGGTGATTCCAGCGTGCCAGGGCCTCGAAGCCGACCAGCCGCCGGTCCCTGATCCGCACGAAAGGCTGGTAGTAAACCTCGATCTGGTTGCGTTCCAGGGCCCGCCGCAGATCGAGTTCGAGATCGAGCCGGTTGAATGCTTCCTCGTGCAGTTTGCGATCGAAGATGACATGAGCGCCGCCACCTTGAGTCTTTGCGCGCTTGAGGGCCATGCCCGCATCGCGCAGCATGGCATCGGCTTCGTCGTAGTCCGGTGTCGAGAGCGTCATGCCTGCCGACAGGCTCATAACGACCTCCTGCTCATGGAGCTCGAAGGGCAGGGTGCAATGTGCTTGCAGGCGCTTGATGACACGGATCGGCGAGGTTTCGTCACGGATATCCTCGAGCAGGATGCCGAACTCGTCGCCGCCGAGGCGCGCCACCATGTCGGTCGGTCGCGTCGAGCGGCGCAGCAAGTTGGCAAGCTCGACCAGCAGCAGATCGCCGATGCGGTTGCCGAGGCTGTGGTTGATGACGCTGAAGCGGTCGATGCCACAATGGATGACGGCAAATCGCAGCTCCGGATTGCGCCGTGCGCGCTGAATGGCGTGACCGATGCGGTCGACGAAGAGCCCGCGATTGGGCAGGCCGGTGAGGCCGTCGATCAAGACTTCCGGAAGTCCGCCCGCGTCGGTGCGCAGACGGACACCTGTTTCATGCGCGGAGACATAGTAGAGGTGATGCTCGCGGTCCAGATTGACGTTCCAGGCCAGCCCCACGTAGTGGCCGTCCGCGTGGCGGCATCGGCATGAGAACCTCAGGGTGCTCTTGTCTTCGCCGAGTTGTGCGAGGCGGTCGCGCACGCTGCTGCGATCGTCGTCGTGTATGAATGCGGCAAAGGGGCGCCAGCGCAGTGCTGCTTGGCCGACACCGAGGACATCTTGCCAGGCCTCGCTCATCATCTGGACGTTCCAGTCTTCATCCAGGACCATCAGCAAGGTGCCGGGCAACCTGAAGAAGGCGCTCTCTGTCGGGAAGGCTTGAGGTGGCTTGCGGTAAACCTTGATCATCGGGCGTGCCCAGATTCGTAGTGAGGCTGTAACGGCGGGATGTTAAGCGCTTCCTGTGGTGTCGGGCTAGTTGATGAGAGCGCGTAGAGGCGCAGCGATGACCGACACGCGCCGAGATGGCACTCGCCGCCGAGACGTCCGTGTCGGCCTCGCTATCCAGCCTTCACCGCATCGAGCAGGTCCTTCACGGCCTTCACCCTGTCCTTGAGATTGGGCAGGCTCACGCGGCGCACAAGCTTCTCGGGCCCGGCCATCTTGGTGCTGCGGTCCTTCTGGATCAGGAAGATGACCTTGACCGGGTCGATAGGGGCGTCCTTGGCGAACTGCACGCTGATCTGCGCGTCGGAGGCGTCGAGCTTGTTCACCCCGTAGTCTTTAACAAGCATGCGCAGGCGGTGGGTTTCGACGAGCGCTGCAGTTTGCGGCGGTACCTCGCCGAAACGGTCGATGAGTTCTTCCTGCAGCGCGCGCAGGTCTTCCTCCATCTCGCAGTTGGCCAGCCGCTTGTACAGCGTCAGGCGCTCCTGCACGTCGGGGCAGTAGTCAGTGGGCAGCAATGCGGGGGTGTGCAGGTTGATCTCGGACACGACCTCGAGCGGCTGCGACAGGTCGGGCTCCTTGCCGGCCTGGAGGTCCTTGACTGCGCGCTTGAGCATCTCGGTGTACAGGCTGAAGCCAACCTGCTGGATCTCGCCCGACTGATTCTCGCCCAGCACCTCGCCGGCGCCGCGGATCTCCAGGTCGTGCATGGCCAGGTAGAAGCCGGAGCCGAGATCCTCCATCATCGCAATCGCTTCGAGCCGCTTCTGTGCCTGCGCGGTGGGCTTTGCGCCGGGCATGGTCAGCAGGTAGGCGTAGGCCTGGTGGTGGCTGCGGCCGACACGGCCGCGCAACTGGTGCAGCTGCGCCAGTCCGAAGCGGTCGGCACGGTTGATGATGATGGTGTTGGCGGTGGGGATGTTGATACCGGTCTCGATGATGGTGGTGCACAGCAGCAGGTTGGCGCGCTGCTGGGTGAAGTCGCGCATCACGCGCTCGAGCTCGCGCTCGGGCAACTGGCCATGGCCGACGACGATGCGGGCCTCGGGCAGCAGCTCTTCGAGGTCGTTGCGCATGTTGTCGATGGTGTCGACCTCGTTGTGGAGGAAGTACACCTGGCCACCGCGCTTGAACTCTCGCAGCACCGCCTCGCGGATCACGCCGCGGCTGAAAGGCTGGACGAAGGTCTTGATCGCCAGGCGCTTCTGCGGTGCGGTGGCGATCACCGAGAACTCGCGCAGGCCTTCCATCGCCAGGCCGAGCGTTCGCGGGATCGGCGTGGCGGTCAGCGTCAGAATGTCGACTTCGGAGCGTAGCTGCTTGAGCGACTCCTTCTGGCGCACACCGAAGCGGTGCTCCTCGTCGATGATCACCAGCCCCAGGCGTTTGAACACCACATCCTTCTGCAGCAGGCGATGCGTGCCGATGATGATGTCGACCTTGCCCTCCGACAGTTGCTGCAGGGCATCGGCCTGCTCCTTGGCTGACTTGAAGCGCGACAGCTCGGCGATCCTGATCGGCCAGTCGGCGAAGCGGTCGGCGAAGGTCTGGTAATGCTGCTCGGCGAGCAGGGTGGTCGGACACAGCACCACCACCTGCTTGCCATCGGCCACGGCGATGAAGGCGGCACGCAGCGCGACCTCGGTTTTGCCAAAGCCGACGTCGCCGCACACCAGGCGGTCCATCGGCCGGCCGGACTTCATGTCGCCGACCACAGCGTCGATCGCGGCCTGCTGGTCGGGCGTGGTCTCGAAGCCGAAGCCTTCGGCAAAGGCTTCCAGGTCGTGCTGCTTAAAGTCGAAGCGGTGGCCGGGACGTGCGGCGCGCTGGGCGTAGAGGGCCAGCAGCTCGGCCGCAGTATCGCGCACCTGCATCGCCGCCTTCTTCTTGGCCTTCTCCCACTGGCCCGAGCCGAGGCGGTGAAGGTCGACTGCCTCGGGGTCGGCACCCGCGTAACGGGTGATGACATGCAGCTGCGACACCGGCACGTAGAGCTTGTCGCCACCGTTGTACTCCAGGTGCAGAAACTCGGTGTCGCCCTCACCCAGGTTCATGTGGATGAGCCCAAGGTAGCGGCCGATGCCGTGGGACACATGCACCACCGGGTCGCCGATCTTGAGTTCGGACAGGTCGCGCAGCCAACCTTCCATGGTTGCGGCCTTGCGCGCATCACGACGGACTCGGCTGCGCGCGGTGGCGGCATAGAGTTCGGTCTCGGTGAGCACCGCCAGCTTCGCCGCGGGCAGCACGAAGCCGCGCGCGAGCGGCGCAACGCCCAGCGCGAGGCGGGCATCGGTATCGAGGAAGGCGCCAAAGTCAGCGCTGGCCTCCGGCTTGACGCCGTACTCGGCGAAAAATTCGGCCATGGTCTCGCGTCGGCCAGGCGAGTCCGACAGCAGCAGCACGCGGCCGTCGAAGCTGTCGAGGAAGGCCTTGAGCTTGTGCAACGGGTCGGTGGCCTTGCGCTCGACAGCGACCTCGGGCGGCGGCAGGGCCAGTGCGCCGGCGGTGTCGGCGCAGGCTTCGACACCAATCAAGAGCTTCGGAAGGTTCTTCAGTGCGATGAAGAAGGCTTCGTCGCTCAGGAAAAGTTGGTCGGGTGCTAGCACCGGACGAGTGCGGTCGCCCTTCAGAAGGTCGTAGCGCGAGCGCGTGTCCTTCCAGAACTCCGCGATCGCCGCCGGCACGTCGCGGTGCAGCAGCACCGGTGTGTCGGCAGGCAGGTAGTCGAGCAGGGTCGCGGTGTCGTCGAAAAACAGCGGCAGGTAGTACTCGATACCGGCAGGCGCAATGCCGTTGGAGACGTCCTTGTAGATCGACGCGCGCGTCGGGTCGCCCTCGAAGGTCTCGCGGAAGCGGCTGCGAAAGCGCGTGCGGCCCTTGTCGTCGAGAGGAAACTCGCGCGCCGGCAGCAAGCGGATCTCCTTGGTCGGATACACCGTGCGCTGGGTGTCCGGGTCGAAGGTCTTGATGCTCTCGACCTCGTCGTCGAAGAGGTCGATGCGAAAGGGCAGCGGCGAGCCCATCGGGAACAGGTCGACCAGCCCGCCACGCACCGAGAACTCGCCCGGGCTCACAACCTGAGTGACATGCGCATAGCCGGCGAGCGCCATCTGTGCCTTGAACTGCTCGACATCGAGCCTCTCGCCCTGCTTGAGGAAGAAGGTGTAGGCGGCCAGGTAGGCAGGTGGCGCCATGCGATACAGCACGGTCGAGGCTGGCACCAGCACGAGGTCGGTCTCTCCGCGGCTGATCGCGTACAGCGTCGAAAGGCGCTCGGAGATGAGATCCTGGTGCGGCGAGAAGTTGTCGTAGGGCAGGGTTTCCCAGTCGGGCAGCAGGTGCGCGCGCAGGCCAGGGGCGACCCAGGCGATCTCGTCCTGAAGGCGCTGGGCGTCGAGCGGGTTGGCGGTGATCACCACCAGCATGCGGCCGCGGCCGGCGAGCTGGGCGATGGCAAGCGCGTCGGCCGAGCCGGCCAGTGCACCGGTCTCCAGCCGCGTGCCGGGCTTGGGAAGCACGAGCGTGGAAAGCGGGCGGAGCAGAGCGTCGAGGGATGTGGGCATGATGTTGTTGTTCGGTTGCTGCTTGAGGCGATTGGGGCGAGGCGGGGCCAGAAAACGCCAGCCATTGGCGCAGGCCGGCATTATCCCCGCAAAAATGCCTGTTGTTGTATTCAGGCCATCAGATCCAGTCCGGGCGGTCGTGCGGCCAGCGCCGACCCTGCCACGGTCTCGTAGGCCGAACGCGCCTGGCGCACGAGATAGGCGGACGGCGAGTCGGCCGCTGTTGCGGCTGCGGCGGCAGGCCTGCCGCCATCGACACCGTCGCCAGCCTCTTCAGGGGGGCTTGCTTCGCGCTCGAAGACCTGGCGGGCAAGCTCCATACGCGCCTCCATGGCCATGCGGGTGGCCTGTGCCGCGACCTGTCGATCTTGTGGCGAGGGGTCGGCCGGGGCGAGTGCGGCGGCACGGATCTGCTCGGCCTTGGCAAGCGTTTCCTCGGGTGTCCGTCCGGGCGAGGTATCGATGCTGACCTCGCCGCCGACTGCATAACGCTGTCCGTCGGGGCCCGTCTGGTAGGTGTAGCTTGCGCCTCGTGTGACCAGGCCGGCGCCTGCGGCGACGTGGGCCATCTCGTGTGCCCTGACCTCGCGGTCGCGCTGCTGGAGTTGCTGGAGTAGGCGCTGTTCCTGATCGGTAAGCGCAGATTCATCACGTGCGTAAGCGCCGCGACCGCCCTCGAGCGCGGTCTGCGGGTCGTCTGGCGTCACCTCGGCTGCGGTCGAGCCCGCGGCTTGGCTTCGATCCTGGCGGGTGGTGGTGGGCGCCGGGTAAATGGCCTGAGTGGATGCCCAGGCGGCAACGCCGGCAGCGGGAATGGCCATGCTGCAGGAATGCCTTGATTGAAAACGCCTTCTATTCTAGTGCAGCACTTTCCGTGGTGCCCAGATGTTGCGCCAGCCAGGCGCAGGCCGCCCGTGCCTGCAGACGTTCGTCTTCGCGCTCGTCGGCACCATCCGGTAGAGCCAGCCAGTGGCGGGGGCCTTTGAGCAAGGCATAGGCTTTCTCGAGGATGGCGCTGTCCGGACTACGTGGGGTGACGATGAAGCGTACCGGGCAGCGCAGTGCGCGCAGAGGCTCGGCGCCAGCGAGATCGGGGCGGCCGTTGAGGAAGACCAGGGCGGTGAAGCGTTCTGGGTCGCGTACCACGGCACGCACGGCGGCGGCGCAGCCGGTGTCCTGTGCGACCAGGCCGAGCCTGAGTGCCCCGATCGGCGGCTGATGGGCGATCCATTCCACTGCGCTCTGGATGCGCTCGCTCAGGCGGGGAATGTTGTAGGCGGCGTCCGGGTCGCGGTGGACTTCCTGGCGTGTGAGCAGGTCAAGCGTGACGGTGGCGAAGCCATGGCGATGCAGCTCGCCTTCGAGAGCGGACTCCGGCCCGTCGAGCGCAGGGTGTCCGGTGGAGTGCAGACGCAGCACCAGCCCGCGCACGTTGGGTGCGTGACAGAGCAGTCCTTCGAGCCAGGCGCCCTGTGCGGGAATACTGATGAGTGTCTTGCGTAGCTTCACGTCGGTGCCATTGTGCAGGGTTCGGGCTGTGCTCGCGGTGGCGGGCTCGGCTAGGTGCTAGCGCGAGCACTGGCTCGGTGTTCAGGTCCGTTGAGTTCGATGCAGCGCCACTGGGATGCGACGTGCGCCGAAGGGCTTGCCGATGGCCGCTCCCACCGCGCCATATCGGCCGGCAAGCGCAGTGCCACAGCGGGGGCAGCATCCCGCGGTATCGAGCCGATAACTGCGGATCTCGTACCAGTCGCGCACGATCAGAGCTTCACCGCAGCCGGCACAGTAGCTGGTGTCGCCGTCGCTGTCATGGACGTTGCCGGTATAGACATGCTGCAGGCCGGTATCGCGTGCGATCCGGCGTGCCCGGCGCAGGGTGTCGAGTGGTGTTGCGGGCACGTCGGCCATCTTGAAGTCCGGGTGGAACGCGCTGAAGTGCAGCGGTACGTCAGCGCCCAGGGTGCTGCACACCCAGTGCGACAGCTTACGAATCTCGTCGTCGGTGTCGTTGCAACCGGTGATGAGCAGCGTGGTCAGCTCAAGCCATACCGTGGTCTCGCGCTTGAGCCAGGTGAGGGTGTCGAGAACCGGCTGAAGATGAGCACCACAGAGCTTGACGTAAAAGTCGTCGCTGAAGCCCTTGAGGTCGACATTGGCGGCATCCATGTGCGAGAAGAAGTCCTGCCGGGCACACTCGGAGATGTAGCCTGCCGTGACCGCGACCGTCTTCAGCCCGCGCGCGTGGCAGGCTTCGGCGACGTCGATGGCATACTCGGCGAATATGACCGGGTCGTTGTAGGTGAATGCAACGCTGTGGCAACCCCAGCGCTGTGCGGTGGCGGCGATCTCGTCCGCCGAGGCAGCGTCCATCAGGGTGTCGAGGTCGCGCGACTTGCTGATGTCCCAGTTCTGACAGAACTTGCAAGCAAGGTTGCAGCCCGCGGTGCCAAAGGACAGCACGCTGCTGCCTGGGAAGAAATGGTTGAGCGGCTTCTTCTCGATCGGGTCGATGCAAAAGCCTGAACTTCTGCCGTATGTGGTGAGCAACATCTCGTCGCCCGCACGCATGCGCACGAAACAGGCGCCTCGCTGATCGGGGTGCAGCTTGCATAGGCGCGGGCAGAGGTCGCACTGGTAGCGGCCGTCGTCGAGACGGTGCCAGTAGCGCGCCGGGTAGCGCGCACCGATGCTTGCACCCGCATTCGCGTTCATGTGTGCGCTCCCGTAGCTTCGCTCCACTTCTGCACGCGGTAGCGCGCAGCCATCAGGCCCGGCACTGCCCGGTCGGTAGGCAGGCCGGCCTTGCGCTTGAGTGCGGCAAGGAAGGCCTCAGGGGTGGGCAGCTGCGTCCAGACCTGGGGCAGGAAGGTGGCCGACCTGCAGCCGGAGAACAGGATCAGCCCGTCCTCGTGCGGACACAACTGCGCGAGCAGCGCGGTTTCATCGGCGAAGTCGATGAACTCGGGTTCGCTCAGCACCGACACTTCAATGCATACGGTGTCGAGTTCGTCACCAGTAAGCGGCTGAAAGCGCGGGTCCTGCGTTGCGGCTGCGATGGCGTTGGCGATGACGTCCTCGCCGAGCGGACGGGAGCGCCTGAGGCTGCCGATGCAGCCTCGCAGGTCGCCATTCTCGGTGAGCGTCACGAAGCTGGCGCCGCGTTCGTGCAGGCGTTCGTCTTCGGGCAGGGAGGGGCGCGGGCCGCAACCGAGATTGTGGGCGATCGCCGTGCGGGCGAGGCGGAGGAGAATGGGACCGAGCTCAGTGTCGTGCATGGCTTGGGGGGTCCGCTTCGCAGAAGGCAACGCTGGCGTAGCCCACGACGCTGGCACGATCGCCGGCCGTGTCACCGGAGTTGCGCAGGTCGAGCAGGCGGGCATGAAGATGATGGTTCTGTGCCGCGAGCAGCAGGCCGTTGATGGGTGTGGCGCCGCAGGCCTGCTCGTGGTTGAGGCCGGGACGCAGCGCCAGGATCTCCTCGACCGCGGCACGGTCGGACCATTGAGCCGCGTGGTAGCTCAGGTAGTGAGACAGGTCGGAGCTGACCAGGAGCAGCGTCTCCGGCCCACCCCATAGATCCTCGAGCAGATTCGCCACGGCTTGCGGGCGCGCATCGCCGACCAGGATAGGCACGATCTCGAAGCGTTCGAGCAGACTTTGCAGGAAAGGCAGCTGCACTTCCAGGCAATGCTCCAGCGCATGGGGGCGGTCATCGACGACGATGTCGTCGCGCGCCTGCAGGCGCAACCAGTCGGCCCGCGCAAGAGGGACCTCGCCGAGCGGGGTGGCGAACGCCTGCGCTGCGGGCAGCGCAAAGCCGCGCACCGCAACTCGGTGGGTAGGGCCGAGCATGACGACGCGGCGGATACGGTCGCGCATCGGGGTGAGCTGGGCGTAAGCGGTCGCGGCAATCGGGCCGGAGTAGATGTAGCCGGCGTGCGGCACGATGATGGCCTTGGGCCAGCGCGCGTGCTCCATTGCTACGGCGGTGGACATCAGCTCGGCGAGCTGCGTCCGCAGCACGCGTTCATCGCGTGGGTAAAACTGCCCGGCCACCGCGGCCGGGCGGATCGAAGCGAGTGCCATGGACGTGAGCCCCGGGGATGCCTGCGGCACAGGCGAACAATTAAATTATAGGCCTTCGCCACAGCCGCTGCAGGGCGCAGCTAGAATGCGCGCCATGCAGAAATCCCGCTCCCGCCATTATGCGATCGTGCCTGCGGCCGGCACGGGTTCGCGCATGGGCGCCGCCCAGCCCAAGCAGTACCTGCCTCTGCTCGGGCGGCCACTCATCCACCACGCCTTGTCCGTACTGTGCGCTGCACCCGAGATCGACGCCGTGTTCGTCGTGCTGTCGGTCGATGACCGCGAATGGGCGCGCCACGATTGGTCCGGCCTCGGCCCCAAGCTCAAGCCGCTGTTCTGTGGCGGTGCGACACGCGCCGACAGCGTGCTGGGCGGCCTGCGCGCGATCGCGCATGAAGCGGAGCAAAGCGACTGGGTGCTGGTGCATGATGCGGCGCGCCCGTGCCTTGCACCTTGGCATGTTGACAAGCTGACTCGCGAGCTTGCGCACGACGAGGTCGGTGGTCTGCTTGCCGTACCGGTGGCCGACACGCTAAAGCGCGCTGATCACCATCGCCATGTCGTCGAGACCGTGGCGCGCGATAGCCTGTGGCAGGCACAGACGCCGCAGATGTTCCGTTACGTGATGCTCAGGCGGGCGCTGGAGGGGGCGCGTAACGTCACCGACGAGGCGAGCGCGATCGAGGCCGCGGGCCTGCGCCCCCGGTTGGTGCAGGGCGATGCGACCAACCTCAAGGTGACCTATCCGCTCGATCTTCATCTGGCCGAGTGGATTCTTCAGAACAGGGAGGGTGTGCAGCAATGAGTTTTCCGTTCCGTATCGGCCAGGGCTTCGATGTCCATGCCCTCGTTCCTGGGCGCGCATTGATCGTCGGTGGAGTGGATATCCCCTTTGATCGTGGCCTGCTCGGGCACTCGGATGCCGACGTGTTGCTGCATGCGCTGACTGATGCGCTGCTCGGCGCGGCAGGCCTCGGCGACATCGGTCGCCTGTTCCCGGACACGGACCCGGCCCACGCCGGGGCTGACAGCCGGGTGCTTCTGCGCGAAGCCTTTGCGCGTGTTCGCAGCGCAGGTTGGGAGGTCGTGAATGTGGATGCCACCTTGATCTGCAAGGCGCCGCGAATCCTGCCCCATGCGCCAGAGATGGTTGCGAATATTGCCGCAGACCTCGAGATCGACCCAGCGGCAATCAACATCAAGGGCAAAACGACCGAGAAACTGGGCTTTACCGGTCGCGGCGAAGGTATTGCGGCCCAGGTCGTAGCCATGCTGGCGCGCGCCCAGCCCTGACTGCGATGTGCGGGGGCAAAGCGCCGCCGGACGATCACGAACACTTGCGCGTGTTCTTCGCGTTATGGCCCGACGCTGCGACGGCTAACCGTCTTCATGCGCTGGCGCGCGCCTTGCAGCTGCCCTGCGGTGGGCGTGTGATGCGTCGTGACACGCTCCACCTCACGCTCGCCTTTCTGGGGGAGGTCCCGACTGTTGCGCTTGAGTCTCTGCTGCGGCTCGGACGGCAGATCAGGGGTGAAGCCTTCGCCCTGACTGTGGATGTGGTCGGAAGCTGGCATGGCAACCGCGTCGTGTGGGCTGCGCCATCGACCCCACCGGGTGCCTTGCAGGCGCTGGCGGCGCAGCTTTGCACCGGTGTCCGTAATGCCGGCCTGGCGCTCGATGAGCGGGCCTTCAATCCTCATGTGACCTTGCTTCGCAAGGCACATGACGCGCCACCATCAGGCCCTGTGGCGCCCGTGCACTGGCAGGTGGCGAGTTTCGCGCTGGTGGCTTCCGAGCGCACGGCACAGGGCGCTTCGTATCGGACTCTGGCGCGCTGGCGGTTGCACCAATGAGAACGGGACGCTGAGCGTCCCGTTCTCATTGAAGGTGGCATATCAGCCATTCTAGTGTCCCATTAGGGAGACACATCTTTCGCTTGGGTTCCTGCTTTCGATACGGAAACTACGATTTTCTCACCAGGATCAAATGCGTCCTCCTTTGTCTGCAGGCCGTCGGCCCTCGACGAGTGACAGATCGGGTACGGCGAAAGCGCGAAAACACCCTCCTTCAGAGAAAAATCGCGGAACCAAGACGTTCGCTGAGTTCGTTCTGCGTGGTCTTGGTGTAGTCCTTTTCAAAACGGTCGGTGACCATTTGCGCCGTGGGTGCATCGATGACGCTGTTGAGCATGCCCATGAAGGCCGGCGGAGCGACCAGGATCGCCCTCTTGAAGGCGTTCTTGGCCCTTCCCTGGTACAACTCCTGAGCGATCTCCTGTGCAAAGACCTTGGCTTCGTGCTGCTTGGGCAGCGTCTGGGGTTGCATCGAACCGCCTCCCGAACCGTTCGCGGCCATGGCGCCCGAGCGGTCGGTGACGAGTTCGGCATTCTTCTGACGGCTTTCCGGGTGGATCAGTTCCTTCACCAGTGTCAGGCCCTTGTTGGGCCCCAGGTTGGCATAGAGTTTGGCGAGACTGGCGTTGGCAACAAGAATCCAGGTTATGGCCATGAGACACCCTCCGTTGCTACGAAAAAGGGCGTTGCCTCGAGCACCGGGCCGGGCCCGAAGGGCATACGCGCTTTCAGCTTAGGACACGAAATCGGGGTCTGCCAAATGGAGTTGTTACCGTTTGATGAATGCGGCTTTCACTTTGCGAAAACGTCACCCTTGCCCGCTGGAATGGCGAACGTCATATCCGTGGCGGTGCGCCGTCGGGCCGCCGTTTCAGAACACGCCCATCGACAGGCCTGCGGCCATGGCTTCGCCGAGTTCCTCGGCGTCGGTCAGTGCCTGTGGCGTGATCGACTTGCGCACGATCAGCGCTTCGGCGACCTGCTTCCAGCCGTAGCCGTTGGCGATGCGCCCTATTTCACGCACCGCGCCGGTGCCATCGTTGCCTGCGCTGACGAAGACGGCGTAGGGCAGACCGGTGAGCTTGCCTTCGCACGGGTAGTAGGTGCGGTCGAAGAAATCCTTGAGCGCGCCGGACATGTAGCCGAAGTTCTCCGGGGTACCAAGCAACAGACCGTCGCAGCGGAGCAGATCTTCGGTGCCGGCGTCGAAGGCCCGCATCAGCACGGTATCGACCTCGGCGACCTGGCCTGCCCCGCGCAGCACGGCTTGCGCAAGCTGGCCGGTATTGCCGCTCTGGGTGTGATAGACGATCAGCAGGTGCTTGTGTTCAGTCATGCTGGCTTTGTCCGGCCGCGCGCTCGCCGGCCGCAGGGTCGAGCTGGTACAGCTGCCTGAGCTGCTCATAGACCGCTGGGAAGCGCGCCTGCAACACACAAGGGGTTTCGAAGAAAGCCTCGGAAACCACGGCGAAGAACTCCCCCGGGCTGTCGGCACCATAGGGGTCGACGGCGCAAGGGCGACCAAGATCGACGTCTGCGCAGAAGTCTTCATAGGCCTTCGAGAAGGCGTCCGCCCAGACTGCGCGCGACATGCCGGGCCGCAGCTGGGGCAGGCCGTCAACGCCGCCGTTCTCCATGTCCAGCTTGTGGGCGAACTCGTGGATCACCACATTGATGCCGGCAGGCTGTTCGCCATGCTCGAACCAGGCGATCAGCACCGGCCCTCCTTCCCAGGCCTCGCCCAGGACCTCGTCGTCGTACTCGTGCAGGACGCCGGCATCGTCAAACTCACTGCGTGGGATGAGAATGTCGCCTGGATAAATGACGACACCCACCCAGTTGGCGTAGGCCTGGAGCCCGGTGTTGAGGATCGGCAGGCAGGCCTGCAGTGCGATCGCGAGCAAGGTATCGTCGTCCAGTTGCAGGCCATGGGCGCCGTGGAACTCCTTCGTCGCCAGAAAGTCGAGCGCGAGCGAGCGCAGGCGCTCGCGCTCTGCAGCGGGCAGGAAGCCGAGGAAGGGAAGGCGGGCCTCGACACTCGCCCACTGTGCGGGCTGGATGGCACGCTGTTTGTGTCGGAGTCCGAACAGGCTGCGGATGCGGTCGAGCATCGAAGTGTGTCTGCCGAGTGGGTCGGGCGCTTGTCGTGGTGCGCCGATGATGGCACAGCCGCGGCGCCGATTGAAAGGAAGGGGGCAGAGCGCTGCCGCTTCTGCATCTGCAGCCAGCCGATGTGGGATAATCCGACGCCATGGTTTCCGTCACTCACGCCATCGCCCCGGGCGACACCGCGGCTCCCCTCGACATGCTCGCCACCGGCCTGGATGAGGCTGGCCGCGGCCAGATCCAGTCTGCGCTCGACTGGATTGCCGACCTTTACGAAGACAAGGTGCTGGGCACCGGAGAATCCACCTGGACGCATGCGATCGGTGCGGCGCTGATCACCGCGTCGCTGCGCATGGATCTCGAGACGCGACTGGCTGCGCTGCTGTTTGCGGTGTGGGAGGAGCTCGAGGACCCGGTCGAGGAGGTCGGCGCCCGCTTCGGCAGTGAGGTTTCCGCCCTCGTCCGCGGACTGCATCGCCTCAACGGCCTGCGCGTACTCACACGCATGACGGCAACCGCGTCAGCGCCCGAGATCCGCGCCCAGACCGAAGTACTGCGCAAGATGCTGCTGGCCATGGTGGAGGACATCCGCGTGGTGATGGTGCGGCTCGCGTCGCGCACGCAGACGCTGCGCTACTACACCGAGCTGCCTGGCGAGGCGCGTGTGGACGTTGCCCGCGAGAGCCTCGACATTTACGCACCGCTCGCCAATCGCCTGGGCGTCTGGCAGATCAAGTGGGAACTCGAGGACCTTTCGTTCCGCTTCATCGAGCCCGACACCTACAAGCGCATCGCGAAGATGCTGGACGAACGCCGGGTCGAGCGCGAGCAGTTCATCCAGGACGCCATCGAGCGGCTCAAGCGCGAGTTGTCTGCCGTTGGCATCGAGGCCGAGATTACCGGTCGAGCCAAGCACATCTACAGCATTTACAACAAGATGCGCAAGAAGCGGCTCGATTTCTCGCAGGTGTTCGACATCAGGGCGCTACGGGTGCTCGTGAATGACGTGCGCGACTGCTACACCGTGCTCGGTTTCGTCCACCAGATATGGCAGCCGATTGCGCAGGAGTTCGACGACTACATCACCAAGCCCAAGGGCAACAATTATCAGTCGCTGCATACGGCGGTACTGGCCGGTGACGGGCGCGCGCTCGAGGTGCAGATTCGCACCCACGATATGCACAAGCACGCCGAACTGGGCGTTGCAGCCCATTGGCGCTACAAGGAAGGGGCGCGCGACGGCGGCGACTACGACGAGAAGATTGCGCTGTTGCGGAACCTGTTGTCCTGGCGCGACGAGGTCACCGATTCCGCGCAATGGATGGAGCAGTTCAAGCGCGCGTCGCTTGACGACACGCTGTATGTACTGACACCCCAGGGCAAGGTGGTCGACCTGCCGCGTGGGGCGACGCCGGTCGATTTCGCCTACCGGCTGCATACCGACCTAGGGCACCGTTGCCGCGGCGCCAAGGTGGACGGCCACCTGGTGCCGCTCAACACGGCGCTCGAGAGCGGTCAGACCGTGGAAATCGTGTCGGCGCGCGAGGGCGGGCCGTCACGCGACTGGCTCGACGCCCGCCAGGCCTATGTGGCCACCTCGCGCGCGCGCTCCAAGATCAAGCAGTACTTCGCTCAGCTCGATGAAGAAGACTTGCTGGCGCGCGGCCGCAGTTTCGTGACCAAGGAGATGCAGCGCGATGGCCACGCCCAGGCCAACATCGACGGGCTGGCCGAGCGCATGGGCTTCAAGAACGCTGAGGCGCTCTTCCTGGCGGCAGGTCGGGGCGAGGTCGGACCGCGTGCAGTGCAGACTGCGCTGCGCGAGGGCACGGCACCTGTGGCTGCGCCCAGCGAGGAGGAAGCATTCGTCGTCAGCCGCAGTCGCTCGGGCGACAACCAGGACAAGATCCTGATCGTCGGGGTCGGCAAGCTCATGACTTCGCTGTCACGCTGCTGCAAACCGGCGCCGCCCGATGCGATCGAGGGTTTCGTCACCCGCGGTCGGGGCATTTCGATCCATCGTGTCGATTGTCACGATTTCCAGCAACTTGCGGCCAAGCACCCCGAGCGCGTCATCGCCGCCGACTGGGGCGAGCGTGCAAACGATAGCCGTACGGCGCTCTATCAGGTGGATATCGTCGTGCAGGCAATCGACCGCCAGGGCTTGCTGCGCGACATCTCCGAAGTGCTGTCACGCGAGAAGCTCAACGTGATTGCCGTCAATACCCTGACCAAGAAGGGTACGGCCTACATGCGCTTCACGATGGAGGTGGGCGGCGTAAAGCAGATGCAGCGCGCGACCACCCTGATCCGTGAGGTGTCCGGGGTGATCGACGCGCAACGCAAGTAGGCCGCTCAGCTGCTGGCTGCGAGTTCATTGAGCAGGATGAGCTGGGCCGCACGGCGTACGCTGCGCGGATGCTTGCGCCGGTAGCTGCCGCTGGGCTGCATTTCCCAGGCCTGGCAATTGTCGCCGAGGTAGGGGCGCAGGCCTTCCTTCATCACGCGGCGCTTCAGGCGCGGGTCCAGCACCGGGAAGGCGATCTCGATGCGACGGAAGAAGTTGCGGTCCATCCAGTCGGCGCTGGACAGGTACACCAGGTCTTCGCCGTCGGCGTGGAAGTGGAAGATGCGGTGGTGCTCCAGGAAACGCCCGACGACCGAGCGCACGCGTATGTTCTCCGACAAGCCGGGCACGCCGGGGCGCAGCGCGCAGGGGCCACGGATGATCAGGTCCACCTCGACACCGGCTTGCGACGCTTCGTAGAGCGCCTCGATCGTTTCCGGCTCGAGCAGTGCGTTCATCTTGGTGATGATGCGTCCGCGCCGGCCGGCGCGGGCGATCTCGGCTTCTCGGCGAATCGCGGCCACCACGTTGGGTTGGAGCGAAAACGGTGCTTGCCAGAGGTGGCGCAGTTCCGTGGCGCGCCCAAGTCCGGTCAGCTGGGTAAAGACCGCTGCGACGTCCTCGCCGATCTCCTTGTTGCAGGTCATGAGGCCGAAGTCGGTATAGAAGCGGGTGGTGCGCGGATGGTAGTTGCCTGTGCCCAGATGTACGTAGTGGCGCAGACCGTCTTCCTCGCGTCGCACGACCATCAGCAGCTTGGCATGGGTCTTGTAGCCGAAGACGCCATACACCACATGGGCGCCGACTTCCTCGAGGCGGTTGGCCAAGGTGATGTTAGCCTCTTCGTCGAAGCGCGCCATGAGTTCGAGCACGACGGTGACTTCCTTGCCCTTTTGCGCCGCACGCGCCAGGTGCTCCATGAGCACCGAATCCGTCCCGGTCCGGTACACCGTCATCTTGATCGCCAGCACCTGGGGGTCGTCAGCCGCAGCGCGCAGCATTTCAATGACCGGGGCGAAGCTCTGGAAAGGGTGATGGAGCAGGATGTCGCCGTTGCGGATCGCCGTGAAGATCTGGCGGCGCTTGTCGAGACCTCTCGGAAGACCGGGCACGAAGGCGTGGTACTTGAGGTCGGCGCGCTCGACCCAGTCGGGCACCTGCATCAGGCGGACGAGGTTGACGATGCCGGGCGCGCGATAAAGGTCGCTGGGCGTGAGATGAAAATGCTGCAGCAGGAAGCTGGCCATTTCATCCGAGCAGTTGTCGGCCACCTCAAGGCGCACCGCGTCGCCGAAATGACGCTGCTGGAGTTCGCCCTTGAGCGATGCGCGCAGATCCTTCACCTCTTCCTCATCCACGAACAGGTCGGAATTGCGGGTGACGCGGAACTGGTAGCAGCCGAGCACCTGCATGCCTGCAAACAACTTGGCGACGTGGGCATGCAGCACCGAGGACAGGAATACGAAGGTGTACTCTTGCGTTGAAATTTCTCGCGGCAGCCTGATCACGCGCGGCAGCGCACGCGGCGCCTGCACGATGGCGGCACCCGAGTCGCGGCCGAAGGCGTCGCGACCTTCGAGCTCGACCGCGAAGTTCAGGCTCTTGTTGAGCACACGCGGGAACGGGTGGGCAGGATCGAGACCGACCGGGGTCAGGACCGGCATCACCTCGCGCACGAAGTAGTCCTCGATCCAGTCACGCTGGGCCTCGGTCCATAGGCTGCGGCGCAGAAAGACCACGCCTTCGTTTTCGAGTGCGGGCAGGATGTCGTCGTTGAGCAGTTCGTACTGCTCGGAGATGATCTCGTGCACCTCGTCGCTGACGCGTGCGAGCAGGTCGGATGGCGTGATGCCGTCCTCGCCCGACTGCCGGCTGCCGATACGGATCTGTTCCTTGATGCCGGAGACGCGGATCTCGAAGAACTCATCGAGATTGCTCGACACGATGCACAGGAAACGCAGGCGTTCGAGCAGGGGAACGGTCGGGTCGGCCGCCTGCGCCAGGACGCGGCGCTGGAATTGCAGCAGGGACAGTTCGCGGTTGAGGAAATGATCGGCCGGGTACTGCATGGAGGTGCGATTGAACTGGGGCATGGGGCGTCCTGAACGAGATGCGGCATTCATGATTATGTGACACTTTCGTTGCGGGAACATGACAACGCGCAGCCCTTGTGCGGCATGGTTTGCGCCATGTGTTGGGGCGAAACGAATGGCCCCTGATGCAACGCGGCGCGGTGCTAGAATCCGCACTTCCGGCGCCGGTGGCGTCAGTTTCCTAAAGCATGATGCAAGATCTCATCGCGGCAATCGACCTGGGTTCCAACAGTTTCCGGCTGCAGGTGGGCCGCATCGTCAATGACCAGATCTATCCGCTGGACGGCCTCAAGGAGGCCGTGCGCCTGGCCGCCGGCCTTTCTCCCGACAAGAAGCTTGATCTCGCTTCTCAGCAGCGTGGCGTCGCGGCGCTGCAACGCTTCCACGAGCGCCTGCGTGATTTTCCACCTACCCGGGTGCGTGCGGTCGCCACCAACACCTTGCGCGTGGCGAAGAACGCGACCGATTTCCTCATCCGTGCCGAAGCGGCACTCGGCTTTCCGATCGAGGTGATCGCGGGCCGCGAGGAAGCGCGCCTGATCTATGTCGGGGTTGCGCATACCTTGCCCGACCCGCACAAGCAGCAGCTGGTCGTAGATATCGGTGGTGGTTCCACCGAGTTCATCATCGGCAAGAGCTTCGAGCCGGCCTTGCTCGAGTCGCGCTACATGGGCTGTGTCGGCTATAGCCTGCGTTTTTTCCCTGATGGCCAGATCGACAAGCGTGCGTTCCGCGAGGCCGAACTGGCAGCGCGGCGCGAATTGCAGACCATCTCCCAGACCTATCGCGACACCGGCTGGGAGGAGGCCGTGGGCTCAAGCGGTACCGCGAAGGCGCTGGTTGAGATCCTGGAGCAGAACGGCTTCTCTTCGGGGGGGATTACTCGCGACGGCCTCGAGCAGCTCAAGGCCGTGCTCTTGCGCGCAGGTCGCCTCGATGCGATCGACCTCGCAGGCCTCAAGGGCGACCGCCTGCCAGTGATCCTGGGCGGATTTGCCATCATGAGCGCTGTGTTCAAGGAGTTCGAGCTCGAGCACATGCTGTTCTCCGAGGGGGCCCTGCGTCTCGGCGTGCTGTATGACCTGCTTGGCCGTTACCACCACCATGACCTGCGCGACGCGACGATCAGCGCCTTCGTGCGTCGTTACGGCGTCGATCTGCGCCAGGCCCAGCAGGTGGCAGATACCGCCTGCCACCTGCTGGGCCAGCTCGAGCCGGCAATGACGGACCCAGAGCACCCGGACCGACGTTTCCTGCGCTGGGCCGCGCTGGTGCACGAGATCGGGATCTCGGTCGCGCACTCGAGCTATCACAAGCACAGCGCCTACATCGTGGCCAATGCCGACATGCCTGGTTTTTCGCGCATGGACCAGGCACGCCTGGCGCGCCTGGTGCTGGCGCACCGAGGCAAGCTCGAACGGGTGGCTTCAATCGATGCAGGCAGTTCGGACTGGATGCTGATTGCCTGCCTGCGCCTGGCCGTTGTCATCCATCGCGCCCGCGACGCCCGTGGTCTGCCGCCGATCACCATGAAGCGGGAGGGCAGGGGGTTCTCGGTGACGGCAGCGCCAGGGTGGCTGCAGAAGCTGCCATTGACCGCGGCCGCGCTCAACGAGGAGCAGCGCCAATGGATGGGGCTTGGGCGCGGGCTTTACGTGCGCGCACTGAGCGTACGCGGCGCCACCGCATAAGCGCTCATGAGTCCCGGTGGCCAGGCAGAAGCGCGACAAGGCGGCAGCCTGGTGCTGACGCCCGCCTCGGCCCGGTTGAGCGGTGACTGGACCTTGCGTGCGCTGGGGCCGCAGTTGCCCGGACTGCGCCGGCAGTTGCGCATGGCGTCCGCCGATGCGGCCTGGAGTCTCGAAGCGGTCGAACGGCTGGACAGCTTTGGGGCGACCCTGCTTTGGCAGGCCTGGGGGCGGCGCTGGCCGACGCAACTCAGCCTGCGCCCGGCGCATCGTCAAACCCTGGAGCGCGTCGCACGCAGCGCGGAACGGCCGCTGCCGCAACGGTCGGTTTTCACGCCAATCGATGCGGTGGTGGCGCTCGGCAGTGCACTGATCGCGTTCCTGGCGCATGTGCGGGACTTCGTTGTCCTGCTCGGACAGATCTTCCTCGACCTGCTGCACGTCTTGCGCCACCCGCGCGACTGGCCTTGGCTCGAGATCTCCGCAAACGTGCACAAGGTCGGCGTCAAGGCCATGCCGGTGACTGCGCTGGTGGGCTTCCTGATCGGCGTTGTGTTGTCCTATCTGTCTTCACTCCAGCTCAAGGTGTTCGGCGCGGACGTGTTCATCGTTAATATCCTGGGCCTGGGAATCATTCGAGAACTGGGGCCGGTGCTGGTTTCGGTGCTCGTGGCGGGCCGCTCGGGGTCGGCGATGACCGCACAGTTGGGGGTGATGCGGGTGACCGAGGAGATCGATGCGCTCGCCGCCATGGGGGTGTCGTGCTCGCTGCGCCTGGTGTTGCCCAAGGTGATCGCGCTCGGCCTTGTGATGCCGCTGCTGGTACTGTGGACCTCGACCATTGCGCTGTTGGGCGGCTGGGTGTCGGCCTGGGTGGAACTCGACCTGAGCTTGCGTTACTTCGTAGACGCGCTACCTGATGCCGTGCCGGTCGCGAATGTCTATATAGGCCTCTCCAAGGGCGCGGTGTTCGGTGTCTTGATCGCCCTTGTCGCCTGCCACTTCGGGCTGCGCGTAAAGCCCAATACCGAGAGCCTGTCGGCGAACACCACGGCTTCGGTTGTGACGGCGATCACGGCGGTAATCCTGGTTGACGCGCTGTTCGCAATCGCCACCAAGTCGATCGGGATCCCAGGATGAACCCGCCAGCAAGCTCGCCCGCCACAGTCGTTTCCCTGCGTGGAATTACAACCCGCTTCGGTCGCAACGTTGTGCACGAAGGGCTGGATCTCGACGTGGCCCGAGGCGAGATCGTCGCCCTGGTGGGAGGCTCGGGCAGTGGCAAGACGACCTTGCTGCGCCACATCATAGGCCTGACCCGGCCCGCAGCCGGTACGGTGCAACTGTTCGGCGAACTGCTGCAAGCAGGCGACAGGAGCGCGCGACTTGCGCGCCAGCGTCGGTTCGGGGTTCTGTTCCAACAGGGCGCATTGTTTTCGGCCTTCACGGTTGGCGAAAACATCGCCTTTCCGATGCGCGAGCTGGGCGTCATGAGTGCTGCAGAGATCGACGATCTCGTCGCGCTCAAGCTCGCCATGGTGGAGATGGAGCCCGAGCATTCCGTGCTGATGCCGGCTGAGCTCTCCGGTGGCATGGTCAAGCGTGCTGCGCTCGCGCGTGCGTTGGCGCTCGAGCCTGAGCTGCTGCTGCTCGACGAGCCGACTGCAGGGCTCGATCCTGAGCGCAGCGCCTCATTCGTGCGCCTGATCCGGGCGCTGCATGGCGATCTGGGGCTGACCGTGGTGCTGATCACACACGATCTCGATACCCTGGCAGCGATGGCGAGCAAGGTTGCGGTACTTGCCGATCGGCGCATACTGAGCTATGCCCCGCTGGAGGAGACGCTGCGCGTGGATCACCCCTTCATCGAGCGCTTTTTCCGCGGTGCGCAAGGACAGCGGGCCTTGGCGCGCGCGACTGGAGCAAATTGACATGGAGAATCGTGCGCATGCACTGGCTGCCGGGCTGTTCGCGCTGATCCTCGGGGCAGGTATCGCATTGGCACTGTGGTGGTTCTCCCAGGAGCGCGAACCGGTGCGCGAACTGGTGCTGGTTGCGCAAGGCGACATCAACGGCCTGGGGGCGCAGTCCAGGGTGCGCTTTCGCGGCTTGGCGGTAGGGGCGGTCAGCAGTGTTCATATAGACCCCGATGACTCGCGCAACGTGCTGGTGCACGTGCGCGTTACACGCGATCTGCCGCTGACGCGGGGAGCACGGGCAAGCTTGGGCACGCTCGGTGTCACCGGATTGGCGTATGTCCAGCTCGATGACCGCGGCGGTGAGCCGCTGCCTTTGGTGGAGGCTTCCGGCTTGCCGCCACGCATCGAATTGCAGCCAGGGCTGCTTGACGTGCTCGCCGAGCGCGCGCTCGAGATGGTCGGGCAGTTTCAACGGGTGAGCGAGCGCATGGCGGTCCTTCTTGATGATGACACGCTTGGTCGAGTGCGCGCCGCACTGTCCAGCATCGAGAGCGCTGCCTCTGGCTTCGACCGCAGCCTGGCCGAGATGCCGCAGACGCTGCACAGCGTCCGCAGCGCCTTCAGCCCGGCCAACCTGGCTGCGCTGTCCGGCCTGCTGGCAAGCCTTGAACGGACCAGTGCAGAAGTCGCACCTACGCTCGGCGAACTCCGCCAGCTTCTCCGTCGGCTGGATACCATGGCGGTACGCGTCGATCAGGCGGCGGTCGCGGCCAGCGACGGCTTGCTCGAAGGGACGCTGCCCCAACTCAACGAGCTGCTGCGCGACTTGAGTGCAACCTCGCGGCGGATCAGCAGATTGGTCGAGGAGGTCGACAGTACGCCGCAGGTGCTGCTGACGGGACGTCCCGCCACCGAGCCGGGGCCCGGAGAAGCGGGCTTTTCCAACGGGCGTTGATTGGGAACAAGAACATGCGAGGGCCGGGCCTTGACGATGGGGATCTTGACTTGAGGTATGCAGCATTCTTTTCGTGCATCGTGCCTGATGGCCGCTGTTGGCTTGCCGGCCTACTGCTGCTGGCGCTTGCCGGGTGTGGAGGATTCTCTTTGCAGCCGAGGCCGATGGCGCTCTACGAGCTTGGCCTCGGGGCGTCTGCCGCGGTCAGACCTGCGCTCGTGCCTGCGCGGATCGAGGTGGCGAGTCCCCCATGGCTCGAGACGACAGCAATGCAGTACCGCCTGGCCTGGAACGATCCGGGGCGTCGGCGTGCCTATGCCGAGAGCCGCTGGGTATCGCCACCGGCAGCCATGCTGGGTCTGAACCTGCAGCGCGCGCTGCAGCCCGCGGCAGCGCCAGGGCGTTGTCGCCTGCATGTCGATGTGGACGAGTTCATCCAGGAATTCGCGACCACGGAGCGCAGCCATGCGCGCATCGTCCTGCGTGCTGCGCTCTATCCATCTCGCAGCGAGACAGCGGTCGCGATGCGCGAGTTCAGCGGGAGCGCCGATGCGTCGCGGGCAGATGCCAGCGCCGGCGCCGAGGCCTTACGCGTCGCCACCGACAGGGTGGTGGCCGAGATTGTCGCCTGGCTCGCGGCGCTTGACCGCGGCGAGGACGGAGCGTTGAATGCGGCAGGCCGCTGCAGCGCTTGAGTAACGGCAACCCGCGCCTGGCTGAGCAGGGCGGGGAACCACCATAAGGAGACGAGATGAGCGAGACGAGACTGTCGCCCTACGCACAAGGGCTTGAGAAGACCGTGGCGAACTACGTGCCGCTGACGCCGCTAACCTTCATCGAGCGCAGTGCCTACGTCTATCCCGAGCGCGTCGCGGTCATCCACGGCGCGCGCCGCTACACCTGGCGCGAGAGCTATGTGCGCTGCCGCCGCCTGGCGTCGGCCCTGAAGCAATTGGGCATCGGTAAGGGCGACACCGTTGCTGCGATCCTCAACAACACCCCCGAGATGTTCGAATGCCATTTTGGCGTGCCGGCTTGTGGGGCGGTGCTCAATACGATCAACACCCGCCTGGACGCAGAGGCGGTCGCGTTCATCCTCAATCACGCCGAAGCGAGGGTCCTGATCACCGACCGCGAGTATTCGCGCATGGTGAAGAAGGCGGTGGAACTGGCCGGACGGGCAGACCTGGTGGTGATCGATGTGGACGATCCGGAGTACACAGGGCCGGGCGAATGCCTCGGGCGCATGAACTATGAGGCACTGATTGCAGGCGGTAGCGCCGATTTCGTGTTCGAGCAGCCTGCAGACGAGTGGGACGCCATTTCGCTCAACTACACCTCGGGCACGACCGGCAACCCGAAGGGGGTGGTGTATCACCACCGCGGGGCCTACCTGAATGCGATGTCCAACATCGTGTCCTGGGGCATGCCGCCGCATGCGGTCTATCTGTGGACCCTGCCCATGTTCCACTGCAACGGCTGGTGTTTTGCATGGACGATGGCGGCCAACGCGGGCGTCAACGTGTGCCTGCGCCGAGTCGATCCGCGACTCATCTTCGACGCCATCCGCGAGCACGGCGTCACGCATTACTGCGGTGCGCCGATCGTGCACTCGATGCTTGCCAATGCGCCCGAGGAATGGCGCAAGGGCATCAACCACAAGGTGTCCGGCCTGGTGGCGGCGGCGCCGCCGCCAGCTGCGGTGATCGAGGGGATGGCGAAGATCGGCTTCGACATCACCCATGTGTATGGGCTGACGGAAACCTACGGGCCTGCCGCAGTGTGCGCCAAGCACGATGAGTGGCGCGAACTACCGCTGGCCGAGCAGGTGTCGCTCAATGGCCGGCAGGGCGTGCGCTACCACGCCCAGGAAGGAATCACGGTCATGGACCCAGCTACCATGGAGCCCGTGCCCTGGGATGGTGAAACGATGGGCGAGATCATGTTCCGCGGCAACCTGGTCATGAAGGGCTATCTCAAGAATCCCGATGCGACGGCGGAGTCTTTCCGCGGCGGCTGGTACCACACCGGCGATCTGGCGGTGATGCAGCCAGATGGCTACGTCAAGATCAAGGATCGCTCCAAGGACATCATCATCTCCGGTGGTGAGAACATCTCGTCGATCGAGGTCGAGGATGCGTTGTACAAGCACCCTGCGGTCATGGCTGCTGCGGTGGTGGCACTGCCCGACGACAAATGGGGGGAAGTACCGTGCGCCTTCGTGGAGCTTCGCGAAGGGGCGGAGGTGGCCGCCGACACGCTCGTTGCCCACTGCCGTGAACACCTCGCTGGCTTCAAGGTACCCAAGCGCATCATCTTCGGCGAACTGCCCAAGACATCCACGGGCAAGATCCAGAAATTCGTGCTGCGCGACCAGGCGCGCTCGACGGCGTCCTTCGGGTAGCACAGGGGCGGGCACGGATGCAGAGCGCATCCATGCCCGCTCGCGTTTGACGATGGCCTTGGGACACAGTGCGCGGTAGTATTGGTGTACGTTGACGTTAACGTAAATAACGATGACTGTTCCCCATTCTGATTACGGAGGCGAGACATGAGCGCAGTACCCGTTCCCGATGACCAGCCGATGCTGTTGCGTGAAGACCGCAACGGCGTGACCACCCTCACGCTGAACCGGCCTGCGCAGTTCAACTCGCTGTCGTTCGCGATGCTCGAGACCCTGATCGCGGCTGTGGATGAGATCGCGCGTGACGAGAGCGTTCGTGTTGTCGTTCTGGCAGGCGAGGGCAAGGCGTTCTGCGCCGGGCACGATCTCAAGGAGATGCGTGCCAACCACGCGCTCGAGTTCCAGCAACGCCTGTTTCGCCTGTGCGGCAAGTTCATGATGAAGCTGACGGAAATGCCGCAGCCCGTGATTGCCCGTGTCCATGGCATCGCTACGGCGGCAGGTTGCCAACTGGTGTCGATGTGCGACCTCGCGGTCGCGGCTGACGTGGCGCGCTTTGCCGTGAGTGGTATCAATGTGGGGCTGTTCTGCGCTACGCCGGGTGTCGGCCTGTCGCGCAACATGGGGCGCAAGGAGGCCTTCGAGATGCTGGTGACCGGTGACTTCATCGACGCTCGGGAGGCTCAGCGCCGCGGCCTGGTGAACCGTGTCGTCCCGATCGAGCAACTCGATGATGAGATTGCTGCCCTTGCTGCGTCGATCGTTGCCAAGTCGCCGGTTGCCATCCGCATGGGCAAGCAGCTGTTCTACAAGCAACTTGAAATGGGAATCGACGCCGCCTACCAGGTTGCGGCCGAGACGATGGCGTGCAACGCGATGTGCGAAGACGCTGCCGAGGGCATCGACGCCTTCATCGCCAAGCGCAAGCCAGCGTTCAAGGGGCGCTGACGCGAGCGGCCGCGCCGGGAACTGCCGCACATGCTCATCGACACCCATGTCCATCTCGACGCAGCGGAGTTCGACGGCGACCGCGAGGCGCTGATCTCACAGGCACGCGCCGCAGGGGTCGCAGGTTTCGTGGTGCCGGCCGTTGCCGCGGCTAACTTCGCCGCGGTCCGCGCGCTTGCAGGTGCGCGGACCGACACCTGCTGTGCGCTGGGTATTCACCCGCTTTACGTCATGCAGGCGCAGA
Source organism: Thauera mechernichensis (assembly GCF_029588855.1). Classification (NCBI taxonomy): domain Bacteria; kingdom Pseudomonadati; phylum Pseudomonadota; class Betaproteobacteria; order Rhodocyclales; family Zoogloeaceae; genus Thauera; species Thauera mechernichensis. Next base: position 29,155 of record NZ_JARQZE010000007.1, read on the forward strand.
TGTCGGACCTTGATGTGCTGGACGACGAGTTGCAGCGCGGTGGGGTGGTCGCAGTCGGCGAGATCGGGCTGGACAACCATGTCACCGACGTCGATCCGGTCCGCCAGCACGAGTTCTTCGTCGCTCAGCTCAGACTGGCGCGTCGGCATGCCTTGCCAGTGATCCTTCATGTGCGTCGAGCGATCGACCCCATCCTTGCCCAGTTGCGCCGCTTCGAATTGCGTGGCGGTATTGCCCACGCCTTCAATGGTAGCCGTCAGCAGGCCGAGCAGTTCATTGCACTCGGCTTCAAACTGGGATTCGGGGGGGCAATGACCTTCGATGGTTCCACCCGTATCCGCGACCTGGCGCGTTGCCTCCCGCTCGATGTCATCGTGCTCGAGACCGATGCCCCGGATATCCCTCCGGCGTGGGGGCAGGGCAGCCGCAATCTGCCGTGCAACCTCAAACGCTATGCAGAAGTGCTTGCAGGATTACGCGGTATTGGGGTCGATGAGGTGGTGGCGGTTACGGGCCGCAACGCAAGCGCAGCGCTGGGCGGGTGGCAGCCTGGATGAGCCGCAGGCACGATTGCCCCGCGGGCTCAGGCTCGCGGACTCGACGACCGGGCGATGAGATCTGCAATGTCGCGCTTCAGGCGTGGGATGTCGCTGTCGAACTTGTCGTAGATCATCAGCGAAACGCCAAATACGTACGCATAGAGCAGCATGCATCGGCTCGAAGCTTCTTCGAGTGGTACACCACAGGCGAGAAAGAGCTCGCGCGCGCAGCGCAGGCGGACGTCATCGACTTCGGCGACGATTGCGCTTGCCTCCGCGTCGCGACGCGCCCAGTCGCGCACTGCAAGCTCGATCATCATGCCGCGCCGGCTTCGATTCGCGCTGTACACGTCGATGACGTGGTAGATCTGCTCAAGCTCGCGCCCCGGCTGGGCTCGCGTCTGTTTGATGATGTCGCGGATGCGCCCTTCCTTCCAGTGCTGCAGAACGCCGAGGAGCAGGTCGCGGCGATCGGTGAAGTGCCAGTAGAAGCTGCCCTTGGTGACCTTGAGGCGCTTGGCCAGGACTTCTACCCGTAGGCCGGCAATGCCTTCTTCGGCCAGGACTTCGATTGCGCCGACAACCCAGGCGTCGCGGTCGAGCTGGGTGCGGGGTTTCTTTGCTGTGGTTTCCATACGGCGTAGTATTGACGATTCTGCCTCCATACGCTACCGTATGCGCAATACCAATCCGTATGGCTTCTGTGCGGCAGTGCAGCAGTGCCTTCCGGTGAGGGCGGTGACATAATTCATGAGTCCCTGTACGCGGTGCAGGGACTCAATCAGTAATAACAGAGGAGCGCGGCAGAGTGAAGATTCTGGTACCCGTCAAACGCGTTGTCGATTACAACGTCAAGGTTCGCGTCAAGGCCGACGGCAGTGGTGTGGACATCGCCAACGTCAAGATGAGCATGAACCCCTTCGACGAGATCGCAGTGGAAGAAGCTGTGCGCCTGAAGGAGGCCGGTGTGGCCACCGAAGTCGTTGCGGTAAGTTGCGGCATCGGTGCTTGCCAGGAAACCTTGCGCGCGGCGATGGCTATCGGTGCCGATCGCGGCGTCCTGGTAGAGACCGACGTCGAGCTGCAGCCCCTGGCCGTTGCCAAGCTGCTCAAGGCGGTGTGCGACAAAGAGCAGCCTAACCTGGTGATCTGCGGCAAGCAGGCCATCGATGATGACGCCAACCAGACCGGCCAGATGCTTTCTGCGCTGATGGGCTGGCCGCAGGCAACGTTTGCGTCGAAGGTGGCGCTTGCCGACGGCAAGGCGGCGGTGACGCGCGAGATCGACGGCGGCCTCGAGACGCTGTCCGTCTCGCTGCCGGCGGTGGTGACCACCGATCTGCGCCTGAACGAGCCGCGCTACGCCACGCTGCCCAACATCATGAAGGCCAAGAAAAAGCCGCTCGACACCGTCAAGCCTGCCGATCTGGGCGTCGATGTTGCTCCGCGCCTGACCACCCTCAAGGTCTCCGAGCCGCCCAAGCGCAGTGCAGGTGAACGCGTGGCTGATGTTGCGCAGCTGGTCGACAAACTCAAGAACGTTGCGAAGGTGATCTGAACATGGCCATTCTCGTCATTGCTGAACACGACAATCAGTCCATCAAGGCCGCCACGCTCAATACCGTCACCGCAGCAGGCAAGCTTGGCGGCGACGTACACGTGCTTGTTGCAGGCGCCGGTTGCAGCGCCGCGGCAGAGGCGGCGGCCAAGGTCGCCGGCGTGGCCAAGGTGCTGGTGTGCGACGCGCCCCACTACGAGGCCCAGACCGCCGAGAACGTTGCCGAGTTGGTGAAGGGTCTGGCGCAGGGCTACAGTCACGTGCTTGCGCCCGCCACCTCGGCTGGCAAGAACATGCTGCCGCGCGTGGCCGCGCTGCTCGACGTCGCACAGATCAGCGATATCGTCGCTGTTGAGGCGCCCGACACCTTCGTGCGCCCGATCTACGCCGGCAATGCGCTGGCGACCGTCAAGAGTGCGGATGCCATCAAGTTGATTACCGTGCGTACCACAGCCTTCGATGCCGCAGGCGACGGCAATGCCGCGCCGGTCGAGGCGGTTGCCGCAGGCGCTGATCTGGGCACGACCGCGCTGGTTGGCCGCGAGATCACGAAGAGCGCGCGTCCCGAGCTCGGGGCGGCCAAGATCATCGTTTCCGGTGGTCGTGGTCTTGGCAGCGGTGACAACTACCATCAGTTGCTCGAACCGCTCGCCGACAAGCTCGGTGCGGCGCTGGGTGCATCGCGCGCCGCGGTCGACGCGGGCTATGTGCCGAACGACTACCAGGTCGGTCAGACTGGCAAGATCGTTGCGCCGCAGCTCTATATCGCCATCGGTATCTCGGGGGCGATCCAGCACCTGGCAGGCATGAAGGATTCCAAGGTGATCGTGGCGATCAACAAGGACCCCGAAGCGCCGATCTTCCAGGTTGCCGACTACGGTCTCGTAGGCGACCTGTTCCAGGTCGTGCCCGAGCTGACCGGCGCGGTCTGATCGGTCAGTACCGGCGCGGTCGCCAGCGTGAACCTTCCTGCATCGCTGTATTCCACGGCGTGGCATGGGGTGATGCTGGCGATCACGCTGGCGGCTTTATACGGTATCGCGCGCCGCGCTCCCTGGGCACGGCTGCGTGACGGCAGTCAGGTCAATCTCTTGCTGGGTTTCGCCGTCGGCGTGATGCTGATGTGGAGCCTGAAGGCCGGGGTGCAACCCGGCTTGAACCTGCACATGCTGGGAGCGATGGCTGCAACGCTGGCGCTCGGTCCGTGGCTTGCCCTGGTGGCGCTCGCGCTGGCATTGACCGGTGTAACCTTGAATGGCGCCGTGGAGTGGGTGGCATGGCCGCTCAACTTCGTGCTGATGGCCGTGGTGCCGGTAGGCCTCGCCTACGCGATTCAGCGTGCGATCGAGCGCTGGTTGCCGGCGCACTTCTTCGTGTTCGTATTCCTCACCAGCTTCGCGGGTGCCGCGCTGACGGTGATCTTGCAGGGAACGGTGAGCTCGCTCTCGTTGGTGCTTGCTGGCGCATACAGTGCCGGTTTCCTCCTTGGCGAGTATTTGCCGTTCTTCCTGCTGCTCGGTTTTTCTGAGGCCTGGATCAGCGGGGCAGTCATCACGCTGATGGTGGTCTATCGACCCGACTGGGTGGCGGCATTCGACGATCGCCGTTACCTGATCGGCAAGTAACAAATCCGTATCGGCTTAATACACCTTCCCTGGAGCGACGACCCTGATGAGCAACTACAACGCCCCTCTCCGTGACATGCAGTTCGTCATGAACGAACTCGCCGACCTCGATGCCGTGATCCAACTGCCGGGCAACGAGGAAGTGTCTGCCGACCTCGTGGACGCAATTCTCGAGGAGGCCGACAAGTTTGCGTCCGGCGTGCTGGCCCCGCTGAACTGGACTGGTGACCAGGAGGGTGCCAAATGGAGCGACGGTGAAGTCGCGACCGCACCAGGCTGGAAGGACGCCTACAAGCAATTCACCGAATCCGGGTGGACGGCGCTTCCTTGCGACCCCGAATACGGTGGTCAGGGCCTGCCCAAGCTGCTGGCGACTGGCGTGATGGAGATGTGGAAGTCGGCCAACATGGCCTTCTCGCTGTGCCCGATGCTGACCAGTGGTGCAATCGAGGCGCTCATGCTGCGCGGCACGGATGAGCAGAAGAGCATGTATCTGCCGAAGATGGTCTCCGGCGAATGGACCGGCACCATGAACCTGACGGAGCCGCAGGCCGGTTCCGACCTGGCCGCCGTGCGTACCAAGGCCGAGCCGCAGGGTGATGGCACCTACAAGATCTTCGGTCAGAAGATCTTCATCACTTATGGCGAGCACGACCTCACCGACAACATCATTCATCTCGTGCTGGCCCGCCTGCCGGATGCACCCGAAGGCGTGAAGGGCATCTCGCTGTTCGTGGTGCCGAAGTTCCTCGTCAATGCCGATGGCAGCCTGGGCGCACGCAACGACGTGCACTGCGTGTCGATCGAACACAAGCTCGGCATCCACGCAAGCCCGACCGCCGTGCTCGCCTTCGGCGACAAGGGCGGCGCGATCGGTACTCTGGTCGGCGAGCCGAACCGCGGCCTCGAGTACATGTTCATCATGATGAACGAAGCCCGCTTTGCAGTCGGCATGGAAGGCCTGGCCCTGTCCGAGCGCGCCTACCAGCATGCGCTGCAGTACGCCAAGGATCGCGTGCAGGGTACGGACGCCGGCGTGCGTGGCGGCCCCAAGGTCAACATCCTGCATCATGCCGATGTGCGCCGCCTGCTCATGAACATGAAGAGCAAGACCGAAGCCATGCGTGCGCTGGCCTACGTCGTCGGCGCGGCCTTCGACAAGGCGCACAACCATGCTGACGAAGCCGTGCGCGTACAGAACCAGGCTTTTGTCGACCTGATGATCCCTGTGGTCAAGGGTTGGTGCACGGAGAACGCGATCGACGTCACTTCCGATGGCGTGCAGGTGCACGGCGGCATGGGCTTCATCGAGGAGACGGGTGCAGCGCAGCACTTCCGTGACGCTCGCATCACGACCATCTACGAGGGCACGACTGCGATCCAGGCCAATGACCTGATCGGCCGCAAGATCGCCCGCGAGAACGGCGTGACCATTGCCGGCGTGGTGGCTCAGATGCGTGCAGTCGAGGCCGAACTCGCCGCCGTCGATGGCGAGGCCTTTGCTGCCATCCGCAAGGCACTGGGTGCCGGCATCGCTGCTGTGGAGGAGGCGGTTGCCTATATCCTCGCCACGTACGCCAAGGACATCAAGGCGGCCTCGGTTGGCTCGGTGCCTTTCCTGAAGCTGCTTGGCATCGTCGCCGGTGGCTGGCAGATGGCGCGCGCGGCACTGGTGTCCCGGCGCAAGCTGGAAGCTGGCGAGGGCGAGGCGAGTTTCTACAAGACCAAGATCGTCACCGCACGCTTCTATGCCGATCACGTCCTGGCGCAGGCACCTGGCCTCGCCTACACGGTGGTCAATGGTGCAGCCGGTGCTCTGGAACTCGCCGAAGAGAACTTCTGAGCCCCGACCCGGAGGCCGCTGCCTACTGAGGCGGCGGCAAGCGGAGCAAAAAGGCCCGACCGGCGCATGCCGGATCGGGCCTTTTGATGTAGGCGCGCCTGACTTGGCAGACGCAGTGCAGGCGCGCCGTCAGTGCGTCACTCCACCTTCGCCTTCTCGCGCAGCTCGAGCACATGGCGTTCGACCATCTGCTGCTGCAGGCGCTGTTGAAGCTGGGGCTTCACCTCTTCGAACGGAGGGGCCTGGACAGCGCGCACATCATCGAGCTGGATGACGTGATAGCCAAAATCGCTCTTGACCGGCGTACGGGTGTACTTGCCCTTCTCGAGGCCCACCATTGCATCGGCAAAGGGCTTCACGAACATGCCGGGGTTGCTCCAGCCGAGTTCGCCACCACGCTCACGAGAGCCCGGATCACGGGATTCCTTGGCGACTTCTGCAAACGGCGTACCGTTCTGCAGGCGGGCGATGATCGCCTTGGCCTCAATCTCGGTCTCCACGAGGACATGGCGCGGGAGGTATTCCTTGTCGCCCATGCGCCCCTTGATGGCATCGTATTCCTTCTGCAGTTCGGCGTCGCTCACGGCGTTGGTGCGTACGTACTCCTGCAGGTAGGCGCGGATCAGGATGGCTTGGCGCGCCATGTCCATCTGAGCCTGCACATCAGCCTTCTTGTCCAGCCCCTTCTTGGCGGCTTCCTGCGCCAGCACTTCGCGGCGCACGAGTTCCTCGCGGATCGCACCCTGCAGTTGTTCGCTCTCGGGAACGCCCTGGGCACGCTGCTCGGCCATCATGGCTTCTGCACGCGCAGCCGGAATGGCAACGCCATTGACCTTGGCGAGCGAGTCGGCAGCGAGTGCGGGGAGGGCGAGGAAGCCGGCCAGCAGCGTGACGGCGAGGCGGCTCGGGAACTGTTTCATGGAGATTCCTTCAGTTTTCATGTGTGGTGGCCTCTGTGGCCGAAAGCGCGCGAATGGCAAGCGCATGGATGTCCTTCTTCATCATGTCGCCAAGCGCGGTGTAGATCATACGCTGTCGCTGCACTCTGCTGCAGCCTTCGAAAGCATCGGAAACGATGTAAAGCCGATAGTGCCCACCGCCTTCTCGGGCGCCGGCGTGGCCGGCATGCAGGGCACTCTCGTCCTCGATCTCGAGTACCCGGGTCTGGAAGCCCTGGGCAAGGATTGCGCGCATGCGCTCGACGGTCTGCGCGCTCACGGCAAGGTCTTGCGGAAAGGACGCACGGTCACCTGCGCGAACACGCCGGCCCGGGTGTAGGGGTCTTCGCGTGCCCACGCTTCAGCGCTGGCGAGCGAGTCGAACTCGGCCACAATCAAGCTGCCCAGGAAGCCCGCAGGCCCCGGGTCGGGTGAGTCGATTGCGGGCATCGGACCCGCCAGCAACAGCCGCCCCTCGTTGCGCAGCAGCTCCAGGCGAGCGACGTGTTCGGGACGGACGGCAAGTCTCGTATCGAGCGTGCCCGGTGCGTCCTCGCCGATCAATGCGTAGTACATCAGTTGGTTTCCTCTTCCATGTGGCGTGACAGATAGAAGCCTTGAGCCAGAACGAATGCGAGCATCAGGCCAAGGCCGCCGAACATCTTGAAGTTGACCCATGCTTCTTCGCTGAAGTTGTAGGCGACATAGAGGTTGAGCAGACCCATGGCAACGAAGAAGCACGCCCATGCGGCGTTGAGCCGTCCCCACACCTGATCGGGCAGTTGGATCTGCGCTTCAAGCATCTTGCGGATGAGGTTGCGCTTGAGGATCAGGGCGGATCCAAGCAACACGAAGCCGAACAACCAATAAAGTGCCGTCGGCTTCCACTTGATGAAGGTGGGGTTGTGAAAGAACAGTGTGGCACCGCCGAACACGACAATGATGCCAAGGCTAACCCACAGCATGTTGTCGACCTTGCGATGACGGAGCCATACAAGCGCGATCTGCAAGCCTGTGGCGACGATGGCGACGAACGTGGCGATGAGGATGGGCGCCTGCGACGGCGCGATGTCACCCCCGAGCCAGCCGGAGGCCAATGCATGGGCGGCATCCGGGTTTGCACCGCCGAGCTTGTAGGCGGCAAAGAACAGGATGACGGGGAGGAGATCGAAGAGGATTTTCATGGTTCGTGGCCGAAGCCCAAGTCTGATTGATTGATTCTATCGCGCCCGCCGTCACTTGCGCCGGCGGGCAGGCAGAGGATGGCCCTCAGGCCACCGCCTGTGCGTGGCAGCAGCTCGAGTCGTCCGTGGTGGGATGCCATGATGCGTTCAACGATCGCCAGGCCAAGGCCTGCTCCCTTCGTGTTCGAGCGCGCCTTTTCGAGGCGGGTGAAGGGCTGGCGCATGCGCTCGACTTCTGTCTCCGGGATGCCGGGGCCACGATCTGCAACTTCGATGCACGCCTCATCGTCACTCACGCTGACGACAATATCGAGCGGGCACTCGTCACCCGCGTAACGGAGAGCATTGTCTATCAGGTTGGCCAGCGCCCGTCGTAGCGACAGTGCACGAACTGCTACGACCAGATGATCCGGAGTGCTGAGGCGTATGTCGACACCACGCAGGCGGTAAGGGTCGGACACCTCGCGGCAAAGTGTGACGAGGTCGAGCAGCGCAAAAGCCTCCTGCGGTGTCCCGCGCCCGAAGTCAAGGAACTGCCCGATGATGCGGTCCATCTCCTCGATGTCGGTCACCATTGCAGCGACGTCGTCGTCAGGTGCGCCGGACATTTCGATGCCGAGTCGAAGTCTGGCCAATGGCGTGCGCAGGTCATGCGACACACCAGCGAGAATCAGGGCACGATCAGCATCCATGCGCGCAAGGTCGCTCGTCATCTGGTTGAAGGCACGGGCGACCACGGCGATCTCTTGCGGGCCGGATTCTTCCTGCGGCGGCGGCGTGACCCCACTGCCCAACTGCCGTGCCGCACGTGCGAGCTGGCGAAGTGGGGCGCTTACCCGAGACACGATCAGGAAGGCGCCAAGCAGGGCCGCAAGCAGGGCGCCACCGCCCCAGCCCAGCCAGCCAAAGCTGTCCGGATTCTCGATGCGCTCCGGGGGCAGCATGACCCAGTATTCATCGTTGGCGTCTTCGGGGTCGAGGCGGAAACTCACCCAGAAACCGTTCAGCGTCTTCCAGCGCGTGGCGAAGCGTGTGTGCTCACCCAGCTGACGCCTGACATCGTTCACCAGCAAGCGATGAGGTCGGGTGTCGGGCAAGGGCTCAAGCTCATCGCTTTGCTCGGCCGGATAGATACGGATGCCCTCGAGCGCAGCCATGTCGATGAGCAGGTCCACCCTGCGGTCGATATCGGCGTTGATCAGCGCGGTACGCGTCAAGTTCACCACGGATACGACCATCTGTGCTACGTCACGAGCGCGCGCAGGCTCCTGTACGTAGCGAAAGATCTGCGACCACGCGCCCAGCGCCACGATGAGCAGCAGCGCGACGAGCAGAAACGTCTGCCACAACAGGGTATGCGGCAACAGGCGAGCAGCCAGGGGTGTCCTGGCCGCCCGCTCCAGTGTGCGCAGTGGCGCCTCGGTCATCCAGGGCTCAGGTGGCCGCGTCCGGCTTGGCGTCTTCCTCGCCGCCACCCTTCTGCCCGTCGGGTACGAACACATAGCCGAAGCCCCACACGGTCTGAAGGTAGCGCGGCTTGGCGGGGTCGTCCTCAACCAGCTTGCGCAGGCGAGACACCTGGACATCGATGGCGCGATCGAACACGCCGTACTCGCGCCCGCGCGCGAGTTCCATGAGCTTGTCGCGCGACAGCGGCTGACGCGGATGTGTCAGCAGCACCTTGAGCAGGGAGAACTCCCCCGTGGTGAGCTGGATCTCCTCTTCATCCCGGGTCAACGAGCGCGTGCCGAGATTCACCTTCACGCGGCCGAAGGCGACGACCTCGTCCTCAGCGGTCGGGGCGCCGGGCAGCGTTTGCGGCTGCCTGCGCATGACCGCCTGGATGCGCGCCACGAGCTCGCGTGGATTGAAGGGCTTGGCGATGTAGTCGTCGGCTCCCATCTCAAGGCCGACGATGCGGTCTACGTCGTCGCCCTTGGCTGTCAGCATGATGATGGGGATCGTGTTCTCAGCGCCGCGAAGCCGTCGACAGATGGCGAGACCATCTTCGCCCGGCAGCATCAAGTCGAGCACTACCAGATCGTAGTGCTCACGATGCAGCGCCCGATCCATCATCGGTGCGTCACCCACGGCCTTGACGGCGAATCCCTGCTCCTGCAGGTAGCGGGACAGGAGTTCGCGCAGACGTGCGTCGTCATCGACGACGAGAATGCGATAGCGTGTCTTCAGGTTCATGTGAGGAATGCTAGCCTGAGTCTCGAGCGCTTGCCAGTAGGCTCGTCGGCGGGCACTGAATTTGCCGGGTAACCCTTCGTAAGCGCCTAGGGCAGAGGCAATATCACCTTACAAAACGCCCGTGGCTTTGACCTGGCGCACTACACATCGATGGTCATTTGCCGTAAGGTCCGTAGCCTGAAGCCTCATATTCGGTGGGCCGCGTTGACGGACTCGCCGTCCAGACAGACCAGATGAATCAGACTCCCAGATCAGCCTCTTCCGCAGTGAGCGTCCTACGCTCGCAGCCGAGGACGTCGCACCGGCTGCACGCGATTTCGGGCGTGGTGGCCTGCATGCTTGCCACGCTCCTGCCGTCCGCCGAGGCAATGGCGCAGGGCGTGAGCGAGGCTGTCACGGGCGAGGCGCATGCCGTGAAGCCTGTCGTCCAGCGGGCCACGAAAGACTGGCGGCAGACCCTCGAGGATTCCGGCAAGGACAGTAACACCACGCCGCAGCGCCGCAGCATCAGTGCAGAGGAGCGCGGGCATCTGCGCCGACACGTCAGCGATGCGGCACGCGGGGCCTACCAGGACGACAAGGTCTCCGGGCGGGGCAAACGCTGAGCCTTGCCCGCGAGGGCTTTACGACGCCTGTCGGGGGGCGCCCCGAGCCGGTAGAATGGCGCCACCATGAACGTCCTATCGATCGAGACCGCCACCGAGCATGGCAGCGTCGCCTTGCTTGCGGGCGGAGCGTTGCTCAGCCGCCGTATTCACGGTGCCGCAAATCATTCCGAAGCGGTGTTGCGAGACGTACGCGCAGTGTTGGCCGAGGCGGGCCTTGCAGCAACACAACTGGATGCGGTTGCGTTTGGCGCAGGCCCTGGTGCGTTTACCGGCTTGCGCCTGGGTTGCGGTGTCGCACAGGGCATTGCACTGGGCGCCGACCTGGGGGTTGCTGCCGTGTGCAGTCTGCAGGCTCTGGCTTTGCAGGTACCTGCACCCCGCGTGCTGGTGGCTACCGATGCGCGCATGGGCGAGATGTATCACGCCACTTACGAGCTTGACGGGGACGGCCTGCCCGTCGCCCTCAACGGTCCGTGCTGTGACGCACCTGGCGCATTCGAACTGCCGCCGGGCGACTGGTTTGCTGCAGGGTCTGCTTTTGCGGCATGGCCCGAGGAACTCGAGGCGCGTACGCTCGGCCGACTCACCGGGTGCAGGCCCGACCTTGTGCCGCGTGCGGACGAAGTCGCTCGCCTGGGCGCTGCGATGGCGTTGAGGAAGGAGTTGGTCGCCGCTGAGTACGCGCTGCCGCTTTATGTGCGCGACAAGGTCGCGTTCACGACGGCCGAACGACTCGCTCGGGGTGGACGGGCCTGATTCATGAACGCCTGCGTGATCACGCCGATGACGGCGAACGACCTCGACTGGGTGTGCGCTGAGGAAGCTTGCCTTCATGCACACCCCTGGACGCGCCGTAACTTCGAGGATGCGCTGGCCGCCGGCAACGATGCCTGGGTGATGCACGCTGGTGGCGAAGCGTTAGCGTACGCGGTTGTTCTGCGCGTCCTCGATGAGGCGCACCTGCTCGACATCGGCGTGAGTCTTCGGGCGCAGGGCAGGGGGTATGGACGACAGTTGTTGGACTGGATTGCGCATTTCGCCCGTGATCAGGGCGCAGTCGCGTTCTTTCTCGAGGTGCGCGTTTCGAACGCGATTGCCCTGGCGCTTTATGAGCGCTCGGGTTTCAGCGAGATTGGCCGTCGTCGTGGCTACTATCCGGCAGTCGAAGGGCGCGAGGATGCGATCGTGATGAGGCGGGACCTATGATCGCGGGTACGCAAACATCCCGCCGTGATGCGTTGCTGAGGGAAATGGGCCTTGGGCCGGTCTGGCGGTTGCGCAGGACTGCCGATGAGGCCCAGGACGACATAGGCGTGGCAGCCCAGGCCGTTGAGTCGTCACCTCAGCTGCCGCGGGACGAGCGTGCGCCGTCGCGGCCCGACATACGGGGGCGCGCGCGCGTCGAGCCGCCTGCCAAGCCTCTACGCGAAGATGTCGCGCCGCCGTCCGCCGATGACGCGATCAGCAGCGTGCGCGCCCAGCGGATTGCCAGCCTTCAGTGGGACGCCCTCGAGGAAGACATGCGCGCCTGCCGCGCTTGTGGTCTTTGCGAGCAGCGCAGGCAGGCCGTACCTGGTGTTGGTGACCGCAATGCACGCTGGATGTTCGTCGGCGAAGGGCCGGGCAGCGAGGAGGATCTTCGAGGCGAACCTTTCGTTGGTCCGGCGGGCCGCCTGCTCGACAACATGTTGGGCGCCATCGGCCTGGACAGGAGCCAGGACGTTTTCATTGCCAATGCGGTCAAGTGCCGGCCGCCGCACAACCGCACGCCTCAGGGGGCCGAGTTGGACGCCTGTCTGCCCTATCTGCAGCGCCAGATCGAGTTGGTCAGGCCGCGGCTGCTGATTGCGCTCGGCCGTCCCGCCGCACAAGCGTTGCTGAATCGTGAGATCGCAATCTCTGCCGCACGCGGCAGGCGTTTCGAGCGCAATGGCGTGCCAGTGATAGTGACTTATCATCCGGCTTATCTGCTGCGCAATCCGCAGGACAAGGCCAAAGCCTGGGAGGATCTGTGCTTTGGCCGTCGCTTGATGGCCGGCGCCTGCGCGTCGGACTGAGCATGCTTGGGGTGCTGCTCAGTGCGTGCGGTCCTCGAGCAGGGCGACATTGTCGAATTCGCGCTGGTTTGCCTCGTGGCGGCGTTTGACGACGAGCATTGTGCCGGCGACGAAGATGCCGAAGAGCGCGATCACGGTGTTGATCGACAGCCCGAACATGATCAGCAAGGCATAGGTGCCGGTCATGACGAGGATCGACAGGTTCTCGTTGAAGTTCTGCACTGCGATTGAGTGGCCAGCGCCCATCAGAATATGGCCGCGGTGCTGCAGCAGTGCATTCATCGGCACCACGAAGAAGCCCGCGAGTCCTCCCACGACCACCATGAGCGCCATCGCGATCCACGCCTCTGTCACGCCGATCATCAAGGTGACAACGATCCCCATCGCGATGCCAAGCGGGATCACCCTCACGGACTGACGCAGTGAGATGTAGCGCGCGGCAAGGATCGAGCCGGCGGCGATTCCGAGCGCCACCACGCCTTGCAGCATGGAGGCTTCGGAGAGGCTCATACCCAGGTTGTGTTCGGCCCACTTGATGACGATGAACTGCAAGGTTGCCCCGGCGCCCCAGAACAGCGTGGTGACGGCGAGCGAGATCTGACCGAGCTTGTCGCGCCACAGCAGGCGCAGACAGTGGTTGAAATCATGAAACAGGTAGATCGGGTTGTTCTTGAGCGGCTTGTGGTCGACACCGGTGTCGGGGATGAACATGTTGAACACGGCCGCGGCGAGATAGAGCGAGCCGACGACGAACACTGCCGCCTCGAAGGCGTTGTCGGCAAAGGGCAGCCCCAGGCCCATCAGGGCCGCAGAGACGTCGTCGCGGATCATTATGCCGCCCATCACGGTACCGATGATGATTGCCCCCACCGTGAGCCCCTCGATCCATCCGTTGGCGACCACCAGCAGGCGGTGAGGGAGGTACTCGGTGAGGATGCCGTACTTGGCGGGCGAGTAAGCGGCCGCACCGAGTCCTATCACGGCGTAGGCCAGCAGCGGGTGGCTGCCCAGAAACAGCATCAGGCAGCCGCCGATCTTGATCGTGTTGCTGATCAGCATCACCCGCCACTTGGGCATCGAGTCGGCGAAGGCGCCGACGAATGCGGCCAAGCCGACGTAGGACAGGGTGAAGAACAGCTTGAGCAGCGGCTCGAACTCGGACGGTGCGGCCATGTCCCGGAGCATTGCGATCGAGATGATGAGCAAGGCATTGTCGGCGAGCGCAGAGAAGAACTGCGCAGCCATGATGATGTAGAAGCCGAGCGGCATCGTGCGGTAGCAGGCTCACGGTAGCAGGAGCGCGGTTTATATCACGAAGGCGTGTGCATGGTGATGACGCCGATCAATGCCCGAAATCAGCGCCAGCTTTGGCACCAAACCCCGGCGTATGTGGGATCGCCGAACGCCTGCATTTGTGCTTTAATTCGAGTTGATAAACCATCCTTATCCGGATCATGGCAGATCGCAGACTTCAGGTTTTCCACGCGGTAGCGAAGCACGGCTCGTTCACGCGCGCGGCAGAACACCTTCACATGACGCAGCCAGCCGTCACCTTCCAGATCAAGCAGCTGGAAGAGCACTTCGACACCCGGTTGCTCGATCGCGGGCATGGCAAGATCTCCCTGACACCTGCGGGCGAACTTGTACTGGCCTACGCCGAGCGGATTCTCGGACTCTCCGCCGAGCTGGACTCGCGCGTGTCCGAGCTTACCGACGAGCTTGCGGGCCAGATCAAGATCGGCACCAGCACAACGATCGCCGCTTACTGGCTACCGCACATCCTTGAAGGCTTCAAGCGCCGCTACCCACGCGTGTTGCCGCGTGTGGTGGTCGGCAACTCGAAACTGACCGAAGATGCCGTTGCTGCGCGTGATCTGGACATCGGCCTCATCGAGATCGTTACCGAGCAACACGCCATTGAGCGCCGCAGTGCTGCACGCGACGAGCTGTTCGTGATCTGCAGTCCCGACAACCCGCTTGCGGCGTTCAAGAGTCTGCGAGCGAAGGACCTGGTCGGCCACCCCTTCATTGATCGTGACCCGGGTAACGGCATCCGTCAGATTGCCGACGAGTTCTTCGAGGCTGCCGGCATTGCCGGTAGTGAGATCACCCTGTGCGCCGAGATCGGCAGTCTGGCGACAATCAAGCACCTTGCGGCTGCGGGGCTGGGCTTTGCCATCGCGTCCAAACGCGCGATCCAGCGAGACCTGGAGGATGGCCGTCTGGTTGCGATTGCGCTCGAGCCGAGGATCTACACCCCGCTCGAAGTCATCCTGCCCCGTGACAAGTTCCGCTCGCGACTGATCACCGCCTTTGCAGACTTTGCCTGCGAGGAATTCGCGCGGATGGCCGATCGCGACAGCGCGGCCTGACCCGATGTCAGACGGCCGATTTCCGACTGCCCGCACCGTAACTGACTGATGGCACGCGCGAAGACTGCGTTCGTGTGCACCGAGTGCGGTGCACAGGCGGTGCGCTGGCAGGGTCAGTGCCCGCAGTGTCAGGCCTGGAACACGCTGGTCGAAACCGTCCTTGAGCCGGCAACGTCGTCGGCCGGCAACCGCTTTGCGGCCCTGGCCGGCGATACCGCACGACTGCGCCCCCTGTCTGCGCTGCAGCCCAAGGAGGAACCTCGCCAGCCAACCGGACTGGACGAATTCGACCGTGTGCTCGGCGGCGGACTGGTGAGCGGCGGTGTCGTGCTGATCGGTGGCGATCCGGGGATCGGCAAGTCGACGCTGCTGTTGCAGGCCCTGTCCAACCTTGCGACGCTGCAGCAGGGGGCAGGCGCGGGCGCAGACGATGTGCGCACGACCGCAGTCTATGTGAGCGGCGAGGAGTCGGGCGAACAGGTCGCGCTGCGTGCCCAGCGCCTGCAGCTGCCTGCGACGCCCTTGCAGATGCTGGCCGAGATCAACCTTGAGCGCATCCTGCACACACTGCGTGAGGCGAGGCCGCGGGTGGCGGTCATCGACTCGATCCAGACCGTCTATTCCGAAACCCTGCAGTCGGCCCCGGGTTCGGTGGCGCAGGTGCGCGAATGCGCGGCCCAGCTCACGCGCTTTGCCAAGCAGAGCGGCACCTGCCTGATCCTCGTTGGCCATGTCACCAAGGACGGGGCGCTCGCCGGTCCGCGGGTGCTCGAACACATCGTCGATACCGTGCTGTACTTCGAGGGCGACACGCATTCGAGCTTCCGTCTCATCCGTGCTTTCAAGAACCGCTTCGGTGCGGTCAATGAGCTCGGCGTGTTCGCGATGACCGAGCGTGGGCTGCGCGGCGTGTCCAACCCGTCGGCGATCTTCCTGTCGCAGCACTCCCAGCAGGTGCCGGGCAGCTGCGTGCTGATCACCCAGGAGGGAACGCGTCCGCTGCTGGTCGAGGTGCAGGCGCTTGTCGATGCGTCGCAGAGCCCCAACCCGCGCCGGCTTTCGGTCGGCCTCGAGCAGACGCGGCTGGCCATGCTGCTGGCGGTGATGCATCGCCACGCCGGCATTGTGTGCTTCGACCAGGACGTGTTCGTGAATGCGGTGGGCGGGGTGAAGATCACCGAGCCGGCTGCCGATCTGGCGATCCTGTTCGCGATCGTGTCCTCGCTGCGCGATCGCCCCTTGCGTCGTGGCCTGGCCGTGTTCGGCGAGGTCGGCCTTGCCGGTGAGATTCGCCCCGCGCCGCGCGGCCAGGAGCGCCTGAAGGAAGCAGCCAAACTCGGCTTCGACGCCGCCATCGTGCCGCGCGCGAATGCGCCCAAGCAGGCCATCGACGGATTGCGGGTGATCGCCGTGGAGCGCGTCGACGAGGCGCTGGAGGCCTTGCGCGAACTCGAGTGAGGCCGCGCTCAGCCGGCTCCGGGCGCCGGCGGGCCGGTTGTGCACCACGCCAGCGCCCAGTCCAGGGCCGCTGCGAGCCGGGCCATTGCCTGCGGCGACGGCTCGGTACCCAGCGCCCACTGCTCACCGCGGATGGCGAGGAGCGTTGAAGGGGGCGGCGGGCATCGCTCCAGGTCCTCGAACACACTCAGCACCACCTGCGGCGACACCGCATGCGTGGTGAAGCTGGTGTCGCGCGCCGGCAGGACTGTGCTGACCTCGAAAGGGTGCCCGGCGTCGACCGAAGCATCGACGAAGAGCACGCGCTGCCGGTCGCGCAGGTCGAGTGCATGTTCGACCTGGAGCTGGAAGTCGGTCAGGCACTCGACACCGGGCAGCGCGCGACCGGCGAGGGCGTCGATGAAAAGGGGGCCGAGTGCGTCGTCACCGCGGCTGGGGTTGCCCCAGCCGAACACGAGAATCGGCGGTGGCGTCCGTATGCTCATGTCAGCATGCGCTGTGCCCGGGCTCACTGACGGCAGCGGCGGTCGAGCTCCTCACCCGCGGCGTCGACCAGCCGTACCTCGAGCGGCATCTTGCCCAGGGCGTGGGTCGCGCACGACAGGCAGGGGTCGTAAGCGCGAATGGCAACCTCGATGTGATTGAGCAGCCCTTCGGTGAGTTCGCGGCCGTCCAGGTAGCGCCTGGCCACCTCGCGCACCGCGGCATTCATCGCCTGATTGTTGTTGGTGGTCGACACAATGAGGTTGGCCATGGTGACGAGGTCGTCGTCTCCGACCTGGTAGTGGTGGAACAGGGTGCCGCGCGGCGCCTCGATGACACCGACGCCCTCGCGCCGGCGGGACCCGGTCACCATCAGCTCGTCACCCTCGATATCGTCGTCGTGGAGGAGATCCTTGATCGTCTCCGCGGCAAACAGCATCTCGATCATGCGCGCCCAGTGATAGCCCAGCGTGGCGTGCATCGGGCGCTCGCCGGCGTAGGCAAGCAGCGTCCGCCGCTCATGGTCGGCAAACGGCGTGGGGATGCTGTCGCAGTTCTGCACTCGCGCCAGCGGTCCGACCCGGTACCAGCCGTGCTCGGGGCCGAGTGCGGCGAGGTAGGGGAACTTCATGTAGGTCCAGGGTTTGACCTCTTCCATGATCAGGCTGTCGTAAGTCTGATAGTCGACCTGGTCGAAGAGGATGCGCCCGTCTGCGTCACGAGCACGCAGCGCGCCGTCGTAGAGATCGAGGCTACCGTCGGGGGCGACCATGCCCATGAAATTCGACTCGAAGCTGCCGAAACTGTCGTAGAGCGTGGGGTCCTGTTCATGGATGCGGCGGACGATCTCGACCGCCTCTCGGCTCCAGGCGATCATCTGGTAGGCGTCCCTGAGTAGCAACTGGCGCTCGGCACTGCTCAGCGAGCGATTGACGCCACCTGGCACAGCACCGGTGCCATGGACGCGCTTGCCTGCGGTGAGCCGGATCACCTCCTGTCCGTATTTGCGCAGCAGGATGCCCTTGCGGGCAATGTCGGGAAACTGCTCCGCCACGCCCACGATGTTGCGGCGACCGGGCTCGGACTCGAAGCCGAACAGCAGGTCGGGCGAGGACAGATGAAAGAAGTGAAGCGCATGCGACTGCAGGATCTGGCCATAGTGCATGAGCCGGCGCATTCTGTCGGCCGTTGGTGTCAGGGTCGTGGCGCCGACGATCAGGTCGAGCGCCTTGCACGCCGCGAGGTGATGGGACACCGGGCAGATACCGCACAGACGCTGCACCATCACCGGCACTTCCCAGTAAGGTCGGCCCTGGATGAAGCGCTCGAAGCCGCGGAACTCGACGATGTGCAGGCGCACCTGATGCACCTTGTTGTCCTCGTCGAGCAGGATGGTGACCTTGCCGTGGCCCTCCACGCGCGTGACCGGGTCGATGGCGACGCGGCGTAGTCTGTCGCGTGCAACGGTTGCGGTTTCGAGATCCAAGCTCATGGCGTCTGTCCTTTGCGGCATATCCGTGTTGAGCGCATGGTGCCTATGTACCGTCTCAGTCGTACTGCAGCAGGCCGTGGCCGAGCTTGGGCGCACGACCTTCGATGAGATCGTTCAGGAATGACCAGATCGCATCGGCCGAGGGCGGGCAGCCAGGCAGGAAGTAGTCGATCCGCACCACCTCGTGCACCGGATGCACCTGGTTCAGCGGCAGTGGCAGTTCGGGATCGTCGGGTACGGCGCTGCCCGGCGCCAGCCCGTGCCCGGTGCGATACACCATCTGCAGGATCTCGCCGACGTCGAGCGCATTGCGCTGCGCCGGCAGGCCGCCATTGACCGCGCAGGCGCCGAGTGCGACCAGCACCTTGCAGTTGGCGCGGAACTCGCGCAGCACGTGCACATTCTCGGCATTGCACACGCCACCCTCGATCAGTCCGATGTCGCAGGGGCCGCAGTGCTTGATGTCGGTAATCGGTGAGCGGTCGAACTCCACCCTTTCGAGTAACGTCAGCAGGCGTTCGTCGATATCCAGCAACGACATGTGGCAACCGAAGCAACCTGCCAGCGACACGGTCGAGACCTTGAGCTTGCCCGCCATCACCCTGGCTCCTTGTCGGTGTGCACGGTGTCTGCCTGGACGGCCCCGATCGGTTCGCGATCATAGGTGCGCTTGCCGATCGGCACGGCGAAGCCCACGCGCTTGCGCAGGATCACGCCCACCGGACAGATCGTGGCCGCACGATCGCTGGCGGCAAAGCGCGTTTCCGCCAGCTGGCCGGAGACGCTGTTGACGATGAGATGCGAACGTGTGCCGCGCCCGGACAGGGCAAACACGTCCTTGCCATCAACGTCGCGGCTGGCCTGCACGCACAGCTCGCACATGATGCAGCGGTTGAAGTCGAGGAGTACGTCCGGGTGCGAGGCATCGACGGCCCGGTCGGGATAGAAGTGGTCGAAGTGGGGGCTGAGCATGCCCAGCCTGTAAGCCGTGGCCTGCAGCACGCAATCGCCGCTCTTCTCGCAGGAGGGGCAGAAGTGGTTGCCCTCGACGAACAGCAACTGCAGCAGGGTACGACGCTTGTCTGCCAGTTCCTCGGTCTCGCTTTCCACTGATTGGCCCGCCGCCGCACGCACGGTACAGGCGGTCGCCAGCCGGCCGTCGATCCTCACCGTACACAGCTTGCAGGATCCGTGCGCAGCAAAGTCCGGATGCCAGCACAGGTGCGGGATGTACTTGCCAGCAGCAGTTGCTGCCTGCATCACCGTCTGGCCTGGCGTGAAGGCCACTTCTTCGCCATCGAGCAGGAAGGTGTCCTTCATGGCTGTTCATCCTCCGCAGGGCTTGGCGTAGCGGGGAAGGGCGCGTATGCCGCATCACCCCAATCGGGCGGATGTCGATGGGTGTCGATAGCGCTAAGGTTGCTGCCCAGGTGAGCGCCCGGATCGTCCCGTCCGGTCATCTGGCGCGCCCGCGACAATGCGGCATCCAGATCGAAGGCGGGCTCGTATTCGCTTGACTGGAGCCGGCTCTCGAATACCGAAGGGAAGCGGGAGAGCATGTCGTTGACTGCGATGGTCGCGGTATTGCCAAGTCCGCAATGGCTCGCCCCTTGCATGAGAACGTGCATCTTCGCCATCTCCTCAAGGTCGTAGGGCGAGCCACGCCCGGCAGCCAGCTTATCAATCAGGCGGGCAACCACCGCGGTGCCGACCCGGCACGGTGTGCAGAAACCGCAGCTCTCATGGGCGAAGAAGTGAGCGAAGTTGCGCGCGACCTCAAGCATGTCGCGGCTGCGGTCGAACACCATGATCGAGCCGCCTGTGGCCACGTCCTCGAAGGCAATCCGGCGCCCGAACTCGTGCTCATCCAGACAATGACCTGCCGCGCCCGCACTGGTGACGGCCAGGGTGTCGCGGGCGCCCGCAGCCTGCAGCACGTCGGCCACGGTGACCCCGAAAGGAAACTCGTAGATCCCCGGACGGGCGACGTCGCCCGACACCGACAGCAATTTTGTGCCGGTAGAGGCGGGCGTGCCGATCGTGCGAAACCACTCGCCGCCACGGACGGCAATGAGTGCTGCGAGGGCGAGCGTCTCAACGTTATTCACCGTGGTGGGCTGGCCCCGGTAGCCGTTGGTGACAGGGAAGGGCGGTCGGATGCGCGGCTTACCCGGTTTGCCCTCGAGCGATTCGATGAGTGCCGACTCCTCGCCGCAGATATAGGCGCCGGCACCAAGGTGAATATCGATGTCGAAGCTGAAGCCGCGGCCCATGATGTTGCGCCCCAGCAGGCCTTGTTCGCGGCGTTGCGCCAGGCGTGCCTGGAGGCGGTCGAGCAGGTAGCGGTATTCGCCGCGCAGGTAGATGAAACCCTTGCTCGAGCCAATCGCGAGGCCGGCGATGCACATGCCATCGACGACGAGGTCGAAGTAGCTGTTGAGCAGGACACGATCCTTGAAAGTACCTGGCTCGCCTTCGTCGGCATTGCAGATAACGTAGTGCGCGTCGCCCCAGGCGTCGCGGCACGAGCGCCATTTGATGTCGCTGCCGAAGCCTGCGCCCCCCCGACCACGCAGGGACGACCGCTCGATCTCGGCAAGCAGCCCGGCTGCGCCACGGTCGAGCGCCGCTGCGAGCGCTTCGCCCGGGCTCAACCGATGATCGAGCAGGACGTCACGACGCTGGATGTTGTCCGCCACCTCGAACCATTCGGGTGGCCAATCGCCGATGGGTACGCGGCTGCGAACGAGGTGCGCCATCTCGTCGATCCGGTCGACATTCAGGCGGGTGATCGCACGCCCGTTTGCGAGCAGGGCTGGACCCTGGTCGCACATGCCGGTGCACGATGTCGTGTCCACGCGCACCAAGCCATCCTCGGAAAGCCGGCCTGGTTCGAGCCAGAGTTGCTCGCACAGTGCGCTCATCAGCCCGGTGTTGCCGAGCATACGGTCAGTGATGTTGTCCGAGAACAGCAGCCGGTATTCGCCTGCAGGCTGGGTGTGGAGAAAACTGTAGAAGCTCGCCGTGCTCTCGACCCGCACACGCGGCACGGCTAGCGCCGACGCAATGGCGCTGATGACGTCCGGCGGCAACCATCCCGACTGTTCCTGCACATCGATAAGGATCTGCAGAAGTTGAGAGGGCTCTCGGCGATGTTGCACGAGAATGCGATCGAGCTCCGATGCGTCCACAGCGTACTCCCGGCCATTGCGTGCTCTTGCTCCTGCATTATGGCGGGAAGCGTGGAGTATCAGTTATCAAGTTTCCAATGGCGTGATCAACTCGTTAAGTTTACATAACGCAGATTATCGTGGTTTCTGGACCAAACTGCGCAAGCGCCTAGCCGCGTTCCTCGAGAAACTGCAACGCGCGATTCCAGGCTGGGGAATGCTCAGCACAGCGTAACAACTGACACACCGCGTGAAGCTCGAACACATCAACGCCTGCAGCCAGCAGGCGTTTTTTTTCGGCCGCGATCCAGCGGCGCAGCGTACGCGGTGACGGTCGGCCAAAGTGACGGGT
This sequence comes from Thauera mechernichensis, assembly GCF_029588855.1. NCBI lineage: Bacteria > Pseudomonadati > Pseudomonadota > Betaproteobacteria > Rhodocyclales > Zoogloeaceae > Thauera > Thauera mechernichensis. The sequence goes on from NZ_JARQZE010000007.1 coordinate 51,030, forward strand.
CATGCGCAGGCGCCAGTACAAGAAGCGAAGGCGGTCCGACCAAGGCGGGATGGCTGAAGGCAAGGAGGAACCCAAACGTGCAGGAATTGAGCTTGACTGAGATTGGGCAAAACGCCCTTCGCTTTCGCGAAGAGCAGCCCAACTCAGCCCCCTTCGGGGGTTCCGTCACCCTAACGGGTGACTCCATCAAGCAGAAAGCACGAAGGAACCAGGGGGCCGGAAAGGATCGCGCGCAGGCCGGGTGAGCCGGCCTGTGAAACAACATCGAAGCGGAGCGGATTACACCATTCGCGCGCCAGGTCGTAAAGCGTGCCACGGCTACGGATGGCCTGGCTGTTGGCGTCCGACCTCGCAAGCGAGGCCAGACACCAACCCCGAGTAAATCACGCTCGTCCCGTCCTGCGGCCGGGCCAACCGCTCAACTCGGCCCTACCGGGGCCAGGTTCGACACTGAACGGCCGATTCGGTCAGCAGATAGACGGCGGGACTTTGGGTCTAAGCAAACTCTCACGCGGCCGCTGCTTAAGTGACAGTCACAGGAACAAAACGCCAGATGTAACCGGCACGTACCCGATCAAAACGGAAAAGCTTCATACGCAAGCGCCAATGGTGATCGAGATCAGCAACGCGAAGCGCACAAGCAGAAATCTTCGGCTGAAACTTCTGTCGCTTCGAGGCCAGAACGGATCGACGAAAATCAGGACGCCCGTGGTAGCAGACATACGAAATACGGCGAAGAGCCTGAGCAGCCATAAAACCTCCTCTGTTAAAAGTGACAGTCACATCTAATCTTCCTTCCAAGCGGTCAGGTCAACGCGGTCGACGTACTTCACACCTGCATCCACCAAGAGCCGAAATGCAGTCTCAACACGGCTGAAAACCCTCCTCTGCTGCGACTTCTCGGTGTGGAGCCACAAAGGACCCGTGCGCAGATGAACCAGCAGAGAAAAGCCCTTCTCGACGCCCACCAGGTGGATCTGCTGAACAACGCCCTGAGAGACGAAAGCACGAAGGCGATCGACCGTAAGGCTAGGATCTGATGAGGCAAGATGAGGTGAAAAGCGGCGGCGCATAGGGCTTGAACAGAAATGAGGATTTGCAGCGCAAAATGTACAATTTGCGGAGAATTCCCGCAAGAGGTATTTTTTGCGAGCAAAAACCCCGGTTTGCCGAAATCAAAACCGGGGCTTGAAAGATCGGCCGAAAGGCCGAAAAGCCGCGCCGTTAAAGGGAAGGAGATGGCGGTAGATCAAACCGAAGCCTCAACTGTGCAACCGTTGCACAAAGTCCGGGTGTTACAAAGGAACCCGGACCAAGGGAGGGGGCGCGCAGTCTGTCCGCATGCGCGTCCATCCCCTCGCGCCCTTGGCTCCATTGAATTCAAAATGAATACCCTGCCCTAGCCGATGTCGATTTCTTAGGGACAGAGGAACAGGAAAGCCGCGCAAAGAATGGCGTTACAGACTGTGAGTTTCCGGTAACGCAGATTATCGTGGTTTTATGATCGCAGAGGGGGGGGGGGAAGAGTCACTCTGCAGGCTGTCTCGCTATTCGGCAGTTTGGGCACTACTGCACCAATACTGCCCACATGCATCCGCGAATGCGGTCAGGCTACGTCGCGGCCTGACTTAAAAAGTCTTTTAAAACAATGTGGTGCGGGGAAAGAGACTCGAACTCTCACGCCTTGCGGCGCTGGAACCTAAATCCAGTGCGTCTACCAATTCCGCCATCCCCGCGGGTGTCACGTCTGAAGCGGAGCGCATTATACACAGCACCTGCCCGATCGGCCGTCAGGTGCCGTGCCATGCGTCCCGTCAGCTGGCGGTGCGGCCGTAGTTGTCCTCGAAACGCACGATGTCATCCTCGCCAAGATAGCTGCCAGATTGCACCTCGATGATCTCCAGCGGCAGCTTGCCCGGGTTGGCGAGGCGATGCGTGTGTCCCAGCGGGATGTAGGTGGATTCGTTCTCGCCGAGCAGGAAGGTCCGGTCGCCATTGGTGACCTCGGCCGTACCCTTCACCACGATCCAGTGTTCGGCGCGGTGATGATGCATCTGCAGGCTGAGCTTGGCGCCGGGATTGACGACGATGCGCTTGACCTGAAAACGCTCGCCGGCATCGATCGAGTCGTACCAACCCCAGGGCCGGTACACCTTGCGATGGCTCTGCGTCAGGCTGCGGCCTTCGGCCTTCAGGCGCGCCACGACCTTCTTGACGTCCTGCGTTCGCTCCTTGTGCGCGACCATCACCGCATCCGGCGTCTCGACCACGATCATGTCCTCGCAGCCGATCGCGGCGACCAAACGGCTGCCGGCATGCACCAGAGTGTTCCGGCTCGATTCGAACAACACCTCGCCGCGCGCGGCGTTACCGTCTGCATCCTTGTCCGAGACGGCCCATAGCGCATCCCAGGCACCAACGTCCGACCAGCCGGCGGATAAGGGTACGACCACCCCCTGCCCCAGCTCCGGCGCTTCGGCGATGCGTTCCATGACCGCGTAGTCGATCGAATCGCTCGGGCTGGCCTCGAAGGCGGGGGCGTCAAGGCGGATGAAGTCCGCATCCGTGCTGCGGGCGGTAAAAGCGCGCGCGCAGGCGGCTTCCATGTCGGGATTGAAACGCGCGATCGCCTGACGCCACACCGAGGCCTTCATCATGAAGATGCCGCTGTTCCAGAAGTAGGCCCCGCTCGCGACATAGCGCTCGGCAGTGGCGCGGTCCGGCTTCTCGACGAACTCGGCCAGGCCACGTGCCGTGCCGGTGTCGGCAACCGGTGCCCCGGCTCGGATGTAGCCGTAGCCGGTCTCAGGCCGGTCCGGCACGATGCCGAAGGTCACCAGCGCACCGCCAGCGGCGGCTCGCGCGCCTTCTGCGATCGCCTGCTGGAAGGCCGTGACATCGCTGATCACGTGGTCGGCTGGCATCACCAGCAGCACCGGATCACCCTCCTCCAGTGCAGCCAATGCCGCCAGCGTGAGCGCTGGCGCCGTATTGCGACCGACCGGCTCGAGCACGATCTGCGGCGCTCGTACGCCGATCTGGCGCAATTGCTCGGCGATGATGAAGCGGTATTCCTCGTTGGTAACGACCAGCGGCCGAGGATCGACCTCGGCGCCAGCAAAACCCTTCAGGCGGACCGCGGTCTCCTGCAGCAGGGACAGTTCGCCGGTCAGCGGCAGCAACTGCTTGGGGTAACTTTCACGCGAGGCAGGCCACAGGCGGGTGCCCGAGCCGCCGGAAAGGATCACGCTCTTGATGGTCATGGTCGGGAGTGTCCTTGGTCAGGTCTGCAGTTCGCGCAACATGCGCGCGACGCCGTCGCGCCAGTCTGGCAGGTGGAGCCCGAAGGTATGGCGCAGCTTGGTGGTGTCGAGGCGGGAATTGAGCGGACGCACGGCCGCGGTGGGATAGTCGGCGCTACCGATCCTGGCGATCTCGCGTACCTTGAGAGCGCGCCCGAGGTTGCGCGCTTCGTCAATGACGAACTGTGCATACCCGTGCCAACTCGTCACGCCTGCTGCGGCGAGGTGGTAGGTGCCATCAAGCTCCGGCCGGCTCAGGCAGGCGCGCAGGGCGTGGGCGCTGACGTCTGCAATGAGTTCGGCGCCGGTGGGGGCGCCGAACTGATCGGCGATCACGCTCAGCACCTCGCGTTCGGCCGCCAGCCGCAGCATGGTGCGCGCAAAGTTCCCACCGCGCGCGGCATGGACCCAGGATGTCCGCAGGATCAGATGCCGGCAAGCACTTTCGCGGATCGCCTGCTCGCCCTCAAGCTTGGTACGCCCATACACCGATAGCGGTCCGGTTGCATCGGCCTCCGTCCACGCCCGCTCGCCACTGCCGTCGAAGACATAGTCGGTTGAGTAATGCACCAGCAGGGCGCCCGCATCACGGGCTGCACCGGCGAGTGCCCCCACCGCCTCGGCGTTGATGAGACGGGCCTGGGCGGCCTCGGTCTCCGCCTTGTCCACCGCGGTGTAGGCTGCGGCATTGACGATCACCGTGGGTGCCACACGGCCTACGGTGCTGGCCAGTTCGTCCGGGCGAGAGAGGTCTCCGCACAGGCCTGCGTCTGCATGGCGATCGAGCGCGACCAGCTCGCCGAGCGGCGCGAGTGCGCGCTGCAACTCCCAGCCCACCTGGCCGTTGCGGCCCAGCAGCAGTACCCTCATGCGCCCTGCCCTGCGTCACTGCCGCCATACTGGGTCGCCACCCAGTCGCGGTAAGCGCCGCTCTGCACATTGGCTATCCAGCCGGGGTTGTCGAGATACCAGCGCACTGTCTTGCGGATACCGGTTTCGAAGGTCTCCGCCGGCTTCCAGCCCAGTTCGCGCTCGATCTTGCGCGCATCGATGGCGTAACGGCGGTCGTGGCCAGGGCGATCCTTGACATAGCTGATCAGGCGCTCATGCGGCCCGGCCGGGTCGGGACGCATCTCGTCGAGCAGACGGCACAAGGTGCGCACGATGTCGATGTTGGCGATCTCGTTCCAGCCACCGATGTTGTAGGTCTCGCCAGTGCGTCCGCGCGCCAGCACCTCACGGATCGCGCTGCAATGGTCACCGACGTAGAGCCAGTCACGCACATTGAGTCCATCGCCGTACACCGGCAGCGGCTTGCCTGCGAGCGCGTTGACGATCATGAGCGGGATGAGCTTTTCCGGAAACTGGTAGGGGCCGTAATTGTTCGAACAGTTCGTGGTCAGCACCGGCAAGCCATAGGTGTGGTGCCAGGCGCGCACGAGATGGTCGCTCGCCGCCTTGCTCGCCGAATACGGGCTGTTGGGCTCGTAAGTCTTGGTTTCGGCAAACGGCGGATCCTGTGGCCCGAGCGAGCCATAGACCTCGTCGGTGCTGACGTGGAGGAAGCGAAACGCCTCGCGATCGCCGGCCGGCAGTCCGGACCAATACGTGCGCGCGGCTTCGAGCAGTGTGAACGTGCCTTCGACGTTGGTACGCACAAAGGTGCCCGGCCCGTGGATGGACCGGTCGACATGGCTCTCGGCAGCGAAGTGGATGATCGCGCGCGGCCTGTGCTCGGCCAGCAGGCCATCGACCAGTGCACGATCGCAGATGTCGCCGTGGATGAAGCGGTGCGCCGCGGTGCGCTCCAGACTGGCCAAGGTCTCGAGATTGCCCGCATAGGTGAGCGCATCGAGGTTGAGCACGGCCTCATCGCCGCCAGCAAGCCAGTCGAGCACGAAATTTGCGCCGATGAAGCCGGCGCCGCCCGTGACAAGGATCAAGATACGGCTCCCGTCCTGATTGCAAAGGCTGGATTATGGCATCGGGAAGCGGCCGGGCACAGTCCGGATGTGGCAGCTGGCACCTGCGGCACCGTGGTCGGGCCCTGGCGGGTCTTTCGAGGTGGGGCCCGGGGCGCCAAGAGACATGATTGCGTCGCTCCAGCGGCTGTTCCCGTGGCGCCTCGAGTTACATCGCGAGGCGTTCGGCGTAGCCCGTCATCTCGAGATAGCCTTCACCGATCGCACGCGCCTCGTCTGCCGCACCAAGTTCGAACAGGCGAACCGCGCCCTCCCAGTAGATCGCCCCGGTCGACGCGCGGCTATCCAGTTCCTGGTCATCGATCAACGGTCGCAGGCGCAGGCGGCGCCCGGCGAGCTCGATCTCCCACTCCACCGGGTAGCGGATGCCGGTACGCGGTGATTGCCAGTGGCGCAGCGGGGTAAAACGCAGCTCGTCGGGGCCATGGATGCGTGAGGCACCGTCCTCTTCGCTCAGCGTGCCTGCTTGCCAGAGCGCCCTGCCCTCGCCATCGCGCATCTGAAAGGCCATCAGTCCGCCGCCGCCATACAGATTGATACCGACCCAGTCCCAGCCGCGCGCGCCTTCGGGCAGGATCTCGCTCGACCACTCGTGATCGAGCCAGGCATGGCCCTCAACCTCGCGCACCTTGCCACCGATACGCATGCGCCCGCCCACCATCATCTGTGGTCGGCTGTAGTAATAGCTGGCATTGAGTGGATCCGGCGCCTTCTGGCTGAAGCCCTGCTTGCCGTTGAGGACAGGCGCACGACCCGGCTCGAACACCAGTTCGAAGCCAAATTCATCAGTCTCGATGTTCGTCCGATAAGGCGCCAGCACCGTATCGCCGCCTTCCAGGAACCAGTCATCCACCCGCACGGACGTACGCCCCTCGCCCGCCTCGACCAGCCCCGGATAGGCGCGCGCCGAACGCTCGGCGTGGCGCAACCTGCCAATGGACGGGTCCGCGATGGCGGCATGGGCAAGGATCAGCTGACGCGGGGCAAAGCGGCTCGGATTGTCCTCGCCGATACGCGTACGTACGCGGAAAAAGGTGAGCTGGAAACCATAGCCTCCAGCCCTTACTTCGGCCCCTCCCTCTCCGGCGCCCTGCCAGTGCCTGCCTGTCCCGCCGCCCGCTTCGCGCAACCAGCCGGTGACATACCACCACTCGGTGCGAAACTGCGGATGAGCACCAAAGTCCTGCGGAAACTGCAACAGCGCACCCTCCACCACCGGAGGGTAGGCCGAGGCCTCTGCACTGGCCGCATGCCCGCCTGCACGTGCAAGCAAAGGCACGCCCGGCAAGGCCAGTGCAAGCAAGCTGCCGACGACCGGGCGCAGCAGAAAGTGCCGCCGATCCGCAGCAGTTGGGGGTAGCCGCTTGTTCCTCATCCAAACTCCGTCAGCTTGTCTGCCATGTCATTCGGGGCCTTGCTTACCAGTCCGCCTTCACCGCCTGAACGGCCGAGCGCTGCATCGCGTGCCGGCCTGCCAGCCGGGCAACCCCGCCTGCCAGTACCACCAGGCTGGTAGCGAACACGCCAAGCGCCAGCCACGGCACGGCAAGATCCATGCTCCAGTGAAAACTCTGGCGGTTGATGATCTCGATCAGCACCCAGGCGATCGCGCCGCCCGCGAGCAGACCCGCGAGCACTCCGAGCCCTGCTGTTAGCGCACCCTCAAGCGCAATCAGCCGGCCGATCTCGCCGCGGGTCAGGCCGAGATGGCGCAGCATGCCGAATTCGCCCTGGCGCGTGGTCGCCAGCGCGGCGAAGGTGGTGGCAATGCCGAACAAGCCGATCAGGATGGCCACCGCCTCCATGAGGTAGGTGATCAGGAAGGTGCGATCGAAAATCTCCAGGCTGAGCGCGCGGATCTCGCCCGGCAGCGCGACCGTGATGTGCTCGGGGCCGAAGCGCTGACGCAGCGTTTCGGACACGCTGTGCGGATCGACACCGGCTGCGACCCGGATCGCCACATCGTTGATGCGCGTGTCGCCGGTCAGCGCAACGTAGTCGCGACTGTCGATGAGGGCTGCGCCATGCTGGCGGGCGTAGTCGCGCCAGATGCCGGCGACCACGAAGCCCTGCATGCGGCCGCCGATCGGCAGCTCGAACACGCTGCCCGGCACCAGTCGGTGACGATCGGCTGCGGCCTCCGACACCCAGGTCGCAGGAAGCGTCCCGCCGGCAGGCGCAACAAGGCTTCCTGCAACCAGTGGCAAGCCCCACTCTCCCTGCCCGTCTGCATTTACCGGGCGTGCCAACAGGCTGAACAAGGGTTCGGTATCGGACAGGCGCAGATTGACCAGGCGGGTGGTATCCACCGCAGCCACGCCCTCGACCGCGGCAATGGTGGCGAGCGCGCTTGGGTCGAGGTAGCCACTGGCGGCGGATGATGACGCCCTCACATAGAGATCGGCAGGAAGAACCTGGCCGAGCCATTCGTCCACCGACACGCGGAAAGAACTCACCATGATCGCCATCGACACCGCCAGTGCGACGCTCGCGATCACGCCGGCCCCTGCGACCACGGCCTGTGCAGGCGTTGCGCTCAGGCGCGCGTGGGCAAGTCGCCACAGCACGCTGCGTCCGTGTTCCAGCAATGGCAGCACTGAGCGCGCCAGCGCCGGCAGGGCGAGCACAGCTGCAGCCAGCACCAGCGCGACGGCCGCATAGCCGCCGACCGGGATCCCGCCCTGGGGCGGCAGTAGGCAGGCGAGCGCTGCAAGGCCCAGCAGCCCGCCTGCAAGCCGTCCGTCGACCTTCGCCTGGGGCAGGCCTGCACGTTCGGCCTCACCTGCGCGCAGGGCGCGGGCGGGGGCCACACGCGCCGCTTCATGCGCGGGCACCCAGGTACCGAGGACACCGGCGGCGACGCCAAGCAGCAGGTAAGCCAGGCTCAGTACAGGATCGACCTGCAGACTCGGTGCGAGTCCGCGGAAAAAGCCCGCACCCAGGTCGCCACCCACCAGGCGAAAGGCGCCCCCCGCCAGCGCATGACCCAGCACGACCCCGAGCAGGCCGCCGACGAGGCCGACCAGTGCGCCCTCGGCGAGCAGCCCGTGCATCAGCGCACGCCGCTCCAGGCCGAGCGCCCGCAGCAGCGCGAATTCGCGTCGCCGCCGTGCCACCGCCAGCAACTGGGTTGAGAAAACGAGGAAGCCCCCTGTCAGCAAGGCGATCGCAGCCAGCATCGTGAGGTTTACCCGGTAGGCGCGCGACAGCGAGCCCGCCTCGCTCGCCGCCGCCTCCGGCACACGCAGCGCCACCCCCGCCGGCAACAGCGGTGCGAGCGCGCGCATGGCAGTGTCGACCGCGACCCCATCGGCGAGCTTGAGATCGATGCGGCTGAGCTGACCCAAGCGCTCGAAGTGCTGTTGTACCCCTGCGATGTCCATGACGCCGACCAATCCACTCGCCCCCGGCACCTCGCCGGCCACCCGCAGTCGCAGGCTGCGCAGCCCCGACTGCGCGAGCAACCAGCCATCCTGAATCGCGGGCGGTTGCAACTCGCCCTCAGCTCGGCCGTTGCCCCCGGCTGCCTGCTGACGCCCGCCAACGCGCAGCGGCTGCTGCAGGAGCGCACGCGCATCTGCACTCAGGAACAGGTTCGACGGTTGCAGCGCAGCAAGGCGACCATCGCCCCCGGCGTCATCGACGTCGCGCCCCGCCGTTGCGACGACGCGAGGCATCAGCCCGGGCTGCACCTGCATCACCCGGAACAGGTCCAGGCCGAGGATGCGCAGGCTGTCGTCTCGCCCGGGCAGGCGGGCCTCGATCTCGAGCACCGGGCTGGCGGCAGCGACCTCGGGCCGCATCGCCAGCAGAGGGTAAAGTGACTCGTCGAAGCCCTCGCGCGCACCCACGACCTGCAGGTCTGCCTCGCCGGCCAGCAGGCGCACGCCGCGGCCGAACTCGTCGAGCGCGGCGCCATGGATCAGCTGCACCGCCAGCCCAAGCGCGACGCCGAGTGCGATCGCGACCAGAGATAGCGCGGTGGCGAGCCGTCTGCGCAGCAGGCTGGCGAGAAAGAGATGACGCAGCCGGGTGTTCATGATCCGTGGCGCACCGCATGCAGGCGGCCATCCACGAGTTCCATGACGCGGTCTGCCCGTGCCGCGGCCGCCCGCGAATGGGTCACCAGGATGCCCGCTGCGCTGCGGGCGCGGAGTTGCTCGAGGAGCAGGTCGAGCACCTCCATCGCACGCCCGGGGTCGAGGTTGCCGGTAGGCTCGTCGGCAAGCACCACCGCAGGCTGGTGCACCAGCGCACGTGCGATCGCCACGCGCTGCAACTCGCCACCCGACAGCAGGTGGGGCGAGTCGTCTGCTCGCCTCCCAAGCCCCACGCGGCCGAGCATCTCGCGCGCACGCCGGTCGGCCTCAGCCTCCCGCTGCTGCAGCAACCATAAGGGCAAGGCCACGTTCTGCGCCAGGCTCAGATGCGGCAGGATGTGGAAGGCCTGAAAAACGAAGCCGAAGTGCCTGCGGCGCAGGCGTGCGAGGCCGTCGTCATCGAGCCGCGCAAGTTCCGTCCCGGCCACCCGGATCTCGCCGCCATCGAAAGGCTCAAGGCCAGCGATGCAGTTGAGCAGGGTGGATTTGCCCACGCCCGACTCGCCGACGATGGCGACACATTCGCCGCCGGCGACCTGCAGTTCGAGCGCATCGAAGAGCACGCGTGGTGGCGCACCGGGAAGGGTCTTTATCAGTCCGGATAGTTGCAGCATGAGATCCCCGCGTGCGCGGCCGTGTTCTGGTGTTCTTGCGGTGACCGCGCAATGTCCGCCTTGTGTCAGCTGTCGCGGCCGAAAGTTGCATGCCGGCACGGTATACTCCGCCCGCCCTGCAAGGCGATGCCCGCTGTGCACGGCAAGCGCTGTCCCTATTACTCGCACCCGCATGGTGTGCACCCAGTCCAGGTCATGCCGGTCGAGCACTACGAGAACTTTCCTGTTGCGTCCCTGCTGCTGCCGGCGCGCTTGCGCGAGCCGGTCGAGGCCATCTACGCCTTCGCGCGCAGCGCAGACGATGTCGCCGACGAGGGCGACGCGGCGAGCGTGGAACGTCTGGCCCGCCTGCACGACTATCGTCTCGCGCTCGAAACCAGCGCGCGTGGCGGCCCGGTTCGCGACCCGACCCTGGTGCCGATCTTCGACCGCCTGGGACGAAGCATCCGTGCCCACGGCCTGCCCGTCCAGCCCTTTCGCGATCTGCTCGACGCCTTCGCGCAGGACGTGGTCAAGACACGCTACCGCGACTTCGCCGAGCTGCTCGACTATTGCCGGCGCTCGGCCAACCCCGTCGGACGTCTGATGCTCTGCCTCTACGGTGCGGCGACGCCCGACAAGCTGCGTCAGTCGGACGCCATCTGCACCAGCCTGCAGCTGATCAACTTCTGGCAGGACGTCGCCATCGACTGGCGCAAGGCGCGCATCTACCTGCCGCAGGATGAACTCGCCCGCTTCGGTGTCGATGAGGTCTTCCTCGAACGCGCCAGCACGCAGGGCCTCGATGGCGTGGACGGCGAGGGCACCGCCCGCTGGCGCGCGCTGATGGCCTTCCAGGCCGGGCGCGCGCGCTCGATGATGCTCGATGGCGCCGGCCTTGCGCGCGCCCTGCCCGGACGCATCGGCTGGGAACTGCGCCTGGTCGTGCTGGGCGGACTGCGCATCCTCGAGCGCCTGGATGCAACCGGCTACGACGTCTTTTCCCGCCGCCCGACCCTGGGCAAGAGCGACTGGCTGCGCCTGGCATGGCGCGCACTGAACTACGGACCCCGCGCATGAACCCGCACGACTACTGCCAGGACAAGGCCGCCAAGAGCGGCTCGAGCTTCTACTACAGCTTCATGTTCCTGCCCGCCGAGCGACGCCAGGCCATCACCGCGCTGTACGCCTTCTGCCGCGAGGTGGACGACGTCGTAGACGAGTGCCACGACCTGTCGCTGGCGCAGACCAAGCTCGAATGGTGGCGACAGGAGGTTCAGCGCACCTGGGCCGGGACGCCCACGCACCCGGTCGGCCATGCACTCAAGGATGTGCTGACGCGCTTCAACCTGCCACAGGAACAGCTGCTCGAGATTATCGACGGCATGGCGATGGATCTCTCGCAGACCCGCTACCTCGACTTCAAGGCGCTGCAGCTCTACTGCTACCGGGTGGCGAGCGTGGTTGGCCTGCTCGCGGCCGAGATCTTCGGCTACCAGGACCGCCAGACACTCAAGTACGCGCACGACCTCGGCATGGCTTTCCAGCTCACCAACATCATCCGCGATGTCGGCGAGGACGCCCGTCGTGGCCGCATCTATCTGCCGATCGAGGACCTGCAGCGCTTCAACGTGCCGGCCAAGGACATCCTCGAGGCGCGCTACTCCGACAACTTCCGTGCGCTGATGGCCTTCCAGGCCGAGCGCGCGGAAAGATTCTATGACCAGGCCTTCGCCCAGCTGCCCGCGAGCGACCGCAAGGCCCAGCGCCCGGGGCTGGTAATGGCCGCCATCTACCGCACCCTGCTGCGCGAGATTGCCGCCGATGGCTTCATGGTCCTCGATCGGCGCACCTCGCTGACGCCGCTGCGCAAGGTCTGGCTCGCCGGCACCACCTGGTTCAAGGGCTGAGCGCATGAGCGTCCCCGTCGTCGCCGTCATCGGTGCTGGCTACGCCGGCCTGGCCTGTGCCGTCGAACTCGCGCGAGCCGGCGTGCATGTCACCGTGTTCGAGCGTTCGCATACCCTGGGCGGGCGGGCGCGGGTGGTGCATAAGGACCACCACTGGCGGGTAGACAACGGCCAGCACATCCTCATCGGCGCCTATGGCGAGCTCACCCGCCTGATGCGTCTCACTGGCTGCTCGCCCAAGCAGCTCGCACACCTGCCGCTCACCCTGCACGTTCCCGACCGGCTGCAGCTCAAGGCCGCAAGCCTGCCCGCGCCCTTTCATCTCGCCGTCGGGCTGCTGCGCGCGCGCGGGCTGAGCTGGGCCGATCGCCTGGCCATGCTGCGGCTGATGCGCTGGCTCAAGAAGCGCAGCTTCCGCGTACCCGCCGACATGACCGTTACCGGCCTGCTGCAGGCAACGCGCCAGACGCCGCCATTGGTGCAACTGGTTTGGGAACCGCTCTGCGTCGCCGCGCTAAACACCCCGGCCGCCGAGGCCGATGCACAGGTGTTCGCCAACGTGCTGCGCGACAGTCTGGCCGCAGGCGCCGCAGCCAGCGAACTGCTGTTGCCGCGCGTCGATCTGTCCGAACTCTTCCCCGTGCCTGCAGCGCGCTACCTTGCCACCCGCCGTGGCAAGCTGCGCACCGGCAACGCGATCGAGGCGGTCGAGCCGGTGGCCGGCGGCTACCGGCTGCAGGGCGACCCCGGGAGCCAGCCCTGGCCGCAGGTCGTACTTGCCACCGCGCCCTATCATGCGAGCCCGCTACTGGCCAGCGCGGGTGGCTGCGAACGCCTGGTCGAGCAGATCGATGCGCTCGATCATGAGCCGATCACGACCGTGTACCTCGCCCTCGGCAAGGGCCAGCGCCTGCCCGAGGCGATGATCGGGCTCGTCTCAGGAACCGCAGTCGACCCTGCGCAATGGGCGTTCGACCGCGGCCAGCTCGGCGGTCCCGAAGGCCTGATGGCTTGCGTGATCAGCGCCAGCGGGCCGCACGAGGCCCTGGAACGCGACGCACTCATCGTCGCCTGCCACGCCCAGCTCGAACGCCAGCTCGGCCGTCGCCTGCCCGCGCCCGAGTGGTCGCAGGTGATCACCGAGAAGCGCGCCACCATCGCCTGCCGCCCCGGCATCCTGCGCCCGGGCATTCGCACGCCCCTGCCCGGCCTGTGGCTGGCGGGCGACTACCTAGACTCCGATTATCCGGCCACGCTGGAATCCGCGGTGCGTTCCGGCGTCGCCTGCGCCGCCGCCATCCTCGCCGAACTGGGACGCAAGGCGGGCGGCTGAGCCCTGCCCGTCCGTCCTTGCCGTGACCTCGTTACGAGCCGCGGCCGCGCCCTGAGTACCTTCTGCGCCGGAACTCAGGCGCTGGATGAAGTTGCTGCGTCAATGAGATGGCGCAGGATCGGGTTGAGCATCGCCGCGCCCAGGCGCTTGCTGCGGGCGCCGTTCCATCCGGCCACCGGATCGGGCAGCAAGGCATTGTCCTTGAACGGCATCTCCAGCGTCAGCGACACGCAGCCAAAGCGATGCGCCACCCACTTGCTCGCCAGCGTCAGCAATTCCTCGCCGAAACGGCCCGGTTTGTAGCCTTCGACGGTCTGGAAGTCCGGGCTTGCGGCAGCAAAGGCTTCGATGAAGCGTGCCTGAGCACGCGCCGCTTCGGCGCTGAAGCCGGGAACCTCCTCGGCGGTCGAGAAGAAGACGTAGGGCAGCGATTCGTCGCCGTGGATGTCGAGGAACAGCGCGCAGCCGGTGCGCTCCATCTCCGCGCGCACCAGGAAGACCTCCGGGCTGGCGAGCGGATCGGGCTCGCGCCATTCGCGGTTCAGGTTGCGCCCGGCCACATTGGTGCGCAGGTTGCCGCGCACGGCGCCGTCCGGGTTCATGTTCGGCACGATGTAGAGCACGGCGAGTTCGCGGATGCGCCGTGCCACGGGGTCCGCAGGGTCGAGCAGGCGCTCGAGCAGGCCTTCGACGAACCACTCGGCCATGGTCTCGCCCGGGTGCTGGCGGGCGATGATCCACAGCGGCGGACGGCCCGCCGCTGGATCGCCGACGACCACGAGGTCGAGGTCGCGGCCATCGACGGTGCTGCCGAGATCACGGATCCTGGCGAAGGGCGACTGAGCGACATGGCCGATCAGGTCGAGGTGGCGTTCGTAGGAATACGGCTCGAAATAGGCGTAGTAGACGCTGTCGCGCTCGGGCGTGTGCTCGACGATCAGTGCGCCGTCGCGGAAATGCGTGCCCTCCACGCGGAACCAGTGCTGGCGGTCGTAGGACGCGACGCAGCGGTAGTCCGGCCAACCGTCCGGGTAGGCCGCCGCCGCGGCGTTCTCGAACACCATGCGCACCGCCCTGCCCGCAGCGCCATGCAGGCGGAAGTGGAACCACTGGTGGAAGGCTGCGGCATTGTCCGCACGCAGGCGCAGGCGGATGTCCTGCGGATCGTCGAGGCTGAGTACCTCGATTGCACCGGAATCGAAACAGCTGCTGATCTTCATTGGCGCTATCCGGTTGCGCCCGCACGAGGCGGGCGGTGGATTCAGGCTTCGCGGCGACGGAACACGAGCGTGTCGGCGTCCGACGCGTCTGCGGCGAAGACATAGCCCTCGCTGTCGAAGTCCTTCAAACCGTCGACCTCGTCGATGCGGTTGCGGATCACGAAGCGACTCATCAGGCCTCGTGCACGCTTGGCGTAGAAGCTGATGATCTTGTAGCGCCCGCCCTTCCAGTCCTCGAACACCGGCGTCACCAGCCGGGCCTTGAGCAGCTTCGGCTTGACCGACTTGAAGTACTCGTCCGAGGCGAGGTTGAGCAGCACGCGCTCGCAGCCGCCCGCTGCATCGCCATCGAGCAACTGGTTGAGCGCCGCGGTGATGCGCTCGCCCCAGAACTCGTAGAGGTTCTTGCCGCGCGGGTTGGCAAGCCGCGTTCCCATCTCGAGGCGGTAGGCCTGCATGAGGTCGAGCGGACGCAGCACGCCGTAGAGGCCTGAAAGGATGCGCAGGTGGTCCTGCGCCCAGGCCAGGTCCTCTGCACTCAGGCTGCCGGCATCGAGGCCCTCATAGACATCGCCATTGAAGGCCAGCACGGCCTGCTTGGCGTTGCCGGCATCGAAAGGCAGCGACCAGTTCGCGTAGCGTGCGACGTTGAGGCTGGCGAGCTGGTCCGACAGCGACATCAGCTCGGCGATCTGTGCGGGCGAGCGCTCGCGCAGCACGTCTATGAGTTGTGCGGAATCGTCGAGGAAGTCGGGCTGGGTGCAGACAGTGGTGGTAGGCGGCGTCTCGTAGTCGAGCGCCTTGGCTGGAGAGATGACGAGGATCATGTGCAAAGCGAGCGGTGAAAGGCGTGAAGCCCAGGGCCTTCGAATGGTAGCGCGATTCGCTGCGCCGATCGTGCTTCGAAACGCGCCCAACCAATGATCGGGGTCGGCGACACGTGCCGCTGGTCATTCGAGCAGACTTCTACATCACCTTGAGCAGTCTCTCCGAGAGCTCGTCAGCGCGCTTGCGTCCCATTGTCGTCTCAGTGATCGCCTGTAGCCATTCGTCAAAGAGTTCACGCAGTTCTTCTTCACGCCGCGATGCGTGGATACGCTTGACGAGATCGAGCTTGGCGTAGGGGCCGTTGAAGGTGCGCAGCGTGTTCATCATGAAATCGCGGGCCATCTGCAAGTCCTTGGCTCCGCCCGGGGCGCCCGCGAGCGCTTGAACGGCGTTGGGCGTCGGTACGGCACCCCCTGCAGGGGGTGCAGCGGCTACGCGCTCCAGAAAGCCGCCGTCCTCGAGCTCCTGAAGCGTGGCCGCGGCGTTCTCGTCACCCGAGAGCCGCGTCAGTTCGTCCAGTGTGCGCTGCCCGTCGGCCAGGATCAGAAGTCGGCGCGCGCGCGCACCGAGTCTGCCGCTACGTGTGGTGAGCTCTTCTTGCCCGCGCGCCGTCTTGACGAAACACGTCATGGGGGTCTGTCTCCTCGTCGAGGATGCGGCCTTTGGCCGTCTGAAGGTTGGATGCACTACCTGCGGCCGGCGCACGCGCGGGACCGCCGCCGACGCCTTGCCGACTCATGCGCCGAGCATGCCGCCCGGGGTCCGCGCACGTCAAGTCGCCATGGCCGAAATGCGTGACGATTCTAACGCAGGCTCCGTTGCCGAACCTGCTCGAACAGGCAGACTGCCACCGCGGCGCCCACATTGAGTGACTCGACACCCGCACACATCGGGATACTGACGCGGCGGTCGGCCATCGCGAGCAGCGCGGATGACAGGCCTTGCCCCTCTGCACCAAACAACCAGGCAACCTGCGCTCGGATGTCTATCTGGAAGAGCCCCTGTGAGCCCTCCCCGAGCGCAGTGGCAATGCGCGAGCCGGGGAAGTCCACCAGACGGTTGGGGAGGTCCACCCGCTCTTCGAGCTGGAGCAGGAAATGCGCGCCCATGCCGGCACGCAACACCCTGGGTGCCCAGGCCTGGGCACAACCTTCTCCAAGCAGGACATGGTGCACGCCCGCGGCCGCAGCCGTACGCAGAATGGTGCCGAGGTTGCCGGGATCCTGTATGCCATCGAGCGCGAGCACGTCGGCTCTGAACGGCAAGTTGCCGGTCGAGGCGGGGAGATCGATGAGCGCCAGAATGCCTGACGGCGTATCTACCGGGCTTACGTGCGCAAACAGCGTATCGGCGAGCACGATCTGCTGTACCGCAGCTGGCGCCTTCGCTCGCAGTTGGGCAATCTCTCCGTGCTCCTCGATCCCTGCGGCAACAATCAGGCTCTTGATCGGCCAGCCTGCCGCGAGTGCGGCGTCGATCAGGTGCACCCCGTCGAGCAAGGTCTCGCCGTGCTTGCGCCTGTCGCGCGCGGAATACGCGAGCGCGTGCAGACGCTTCACGGTCGGGTTGTCGCGGGAGCTGATCTCCTTCGTCATGGCCGAGGGCTTCCGCAGCCCTGCTCAATCAGCCTGCGCACGGGGCCGAAGCTCCTGCGGTAGAACGGCGCGACGCCATGCTTCTCCAGTGCTGCAAGGTGCGCCGGAGTTGGATAGCCCTTATGGAGGGCCAGTCCGTAATGAGGCCAGCTCTGGTCGAGGGTGCGCATCATGCTGTCGCGGGCGGTCTTGGCCAGGATGGAGGCGGCCGAGATCGCGGGTTCGGTCGCATCGCCCTTGACGATGGCTCGCACCGCATACGGCAGGCGCGGACAGCGGTTACCGTCGACAAGCACCTGAGCGGGCTGAAGCTTCAGCGCCATCACTGCACGCTGCATTGCCAGCATCGTTGCGTGCAGGATATTGAGCTGATCGATCTCCTCGACGCTCGCTTCGCCCAGCGCCCAGGCCAGCGCATGCTCGCGGATCTGCGTGGCCAGGCGCTCGCGCGCCTCCGCGCTGAGCTTTTTCGAGTCGGCTAGGCCGGCGATCGGACGGGTTGGGTCAAGGATCACTGCGGCTGCGACCACGGGCCCGCATAAAGGCCCGCGTCCAGCCTCGTCCACGCCGCAGACATGCGCGCCGTCCGCGTCGGCGGCTGCGAACAGGTCTCTTGTCATCGTTCCACTCTCAAGCCCGCGTGCTGGCGAGGTAAGGCAGAATAGCCTCTGCCGCACGTCGCGCTGTATCCTGGCGCAAGCTCAGGTGCAGCTCCCGGAAGCGGCTCTCGGCTGCTGCCCGCCGTGCAGGGTCGCGCAGCCAATCCGCCACCGCCTCCGCGAGTCTGTCGGGTGTCGCCTCGTCTTGAAGCAGCTCGGGCACGATCGTCTCGCGACAAAGGATGTTGGGAAGCCCCACCCAGGGTAGATAGGCCATGTGCTTCATGAGTCTGTACTGCCACTTGCCGATGCGGTAGGTGATGACCATGGGGCGCTTGAGCAGGGCCGCCTCCAGACTGGCCGTGCCGCTTGCAACCAGGACAACGTCGGCTGCAGTCATCGCATCGACAGCGTGGCCGAACAGCATCCGCACTGGCAGATCGGCTGCCTGGTTACGCCGTAACGCCTCTTCAAAGATCTGTCGCGTTTCCCGCGTTGCGAGCGGCACGAGGAATATGATCTCCGGGTTGCCGGCTTGCAGTAGCCTGGCAGTGGCGATGTAGGTGTCGGCCAGGTTGCGCACCTCCGACTGGCGGCTACCAGGAAGTAGCGCGACGACTGCCGCGTTGGCGGGCACCCCCAGCCGGGCCCGTGTCTCAGCGCGATCGGGTTCGAGCGGGAACACGTCGGCGAGCGGATGCCCCACGTAGCTCACCGGAACGCCAGCACGCTCGTAGATCTCGGGCTCGAAGGGAAACAGGCACAGCATGTGCGATACCGAACGAGCGATGCGCTTTATGCGCCCTCCCCGCCAGGCCCAGATCGACGGGCTGACGAAGTGGATGGAAGGCATGCCTTCGTCGCGCACCTTCCCCTCGAGCCACAGGTTGAAATCGGGGGCATCGACGCCGATGAATGCCGTCGGGCGCTCCTTGCGGATCTGTGCCAGAAACGTCCGCCTGATTCCCGACAGCTCACGGTAGCGCTTCAGGGCGTCGACGTAACCATGAACCGCCAGTAGCTCGCTCGGCCAACGCACTTCGAAGCCTTCGGCTTGCATCTTGGGGCCACCGATGCCGAAAAACTCGGCGTCCGGGATGTGCTGACGCAGCGCGCGGATGAGATGACTGGCAAGAAGATCGCCGGAGGTTTCTCCGGCGACCATCGCGATGCGGACCTTCATTGCCGAAACCGACCCTCAGCGAACGATGCCACGCCCCGACTGCGCGATGAAGTCGGAGAACAGCTGGACCTCCGATTGCCCGGCAGCGAGCTCGGCGACGCTTTGACGAGCCTCCTCCAGGGACAGGCCGGAGCGATAGAGCGCGCGATAGGCACGCTTGATCGCTGCAATGCCTTCGGCCGAGTAACCACGCCGCTTGAGGCCCTCGCTGTTGATGCCGTGCGGCTTCGCCGGATTGCCGGCAACCGTCACGAAAGGAGGCAGATCCTGCAGCAGCACGGTACCGACGCCACAAAAACTGTGGGGACCCACGCGGCAGAACTGATGTACCCCGGTAAACCCACCGAGGATCGCCCAATCGCCCACCTGCACATGACCTGCGAGTGTCGCATTGTTGGCAAAGATCGTGTGGCTACCGACCTGGCAGTCGTGCGCGATGTGCACGTAAGCCATGATCCAGTTGTCGTTGCCGATGCGCGTGACGTGCGCATCCTGGCTGGTACCGACGTTGAAGGAGCAGAACTCGCGGATCGTGTTGCGGTCGCCGATCTCGAGCCGGGTAGGCTCGTCATCGTACTTCTTGTCCTGCGGACTTGCGCCGATCGAGCAGAACTGAAAGATCTCGTTGTCGCGGCCGATGCGGGTGTGCCCTTCGACCACCACGTGCGGGCCGATGCGGGTACCCGCGCCGATCTCGACATGCTCGCCGATCAACGAGTAGGCCCCCACGCTGACGCCTTCCCCGAGCTTGGCGCCGGGGTGGATGATCGCGGTCGGATGAATCATAGGGTCTTGATCGCACACATCAGTTCGGCTTCTGCGGCGAGTTCGCCATCCACGCTTGCACGCGCCTTGTATTTGTAGATGTTGCGCTTGGACTGGGTGATCTCGACGTCGAATATCAACTGGTCACCCGGTACGACCGGCCGCTTGAAGCGCGCATTGTCGATGCCGGCGAAGTAGACGACCGAGTTGTCATCGGGCTTGACGCCACTGCTCTTGAACGAAAGCAGCGCTGCGGTCTGCGCCATGGCTTCGATGATCAGGACTCCAGGCATCACCGGGTGGTGGGGGAAATGGCCCGGGAAGAAGGGCTCGTTCATGGTGACGTTCTTCAAGCCGCGCGCACGCACGCCCGGCTCGATCTCCAGCATGCGATCCACAAGGAGGAAGGGGTAGCGATGCGGCAGGTACTGCAGGATTTCCTTGATGTCCATGACGGCTCAGCCTGGGTCGCGGTCCTTGGGACCGTCGTTGTTCTGTTGTTCGAGATGGCGCACTCGCTTGGCGAGCGCGTCGAGATGACGTAGATGCGAGAAGTTCCTGACCCAGTCGCCGTGCGTCTGAAGAGGCAGGTTGCTGGTGTACACCCCCGCCTTGGGAATCGACTTGGCAACCAGAGTCCAGGCGGAGACCACAACGTCATCGGCGATGTTCAGATGCCCCGAAATGCCGGCCTGGCCACCGATCATGCAGCGTGCGCCGATCTGGGCACTTCCTGCAACACCGGCGCAACCCGCCATGATCGTGTGATCGCCGATGCGTACGTTGTGTGCGATCTGGATCAGGTTGTCGAGCTTGACGCCATCGCCGATAACCGTATCGTCGAGCGCCCCACGGTCGATCGTGGTGTTGGCACCGATCTCCACGTCGTTGCCAATGAGTACGCGTCCAACCTGAGGAATCTTGACCCACGCACCCGAACGTTCGCGGGCAAAGCCGAAACCGTCTGCGCCGATCACCACGCCAGCATGCAGGATGCAATCTTCACCGATCACGCAATCGTGGTAGATGGTGACATTGGCGGCCAGGCGGGTTCCCCGCCCGATCCGGGTACCGCGCCCGACATGACAGTTTGGTCCGATCACGACGTCTTCGCCGAGCTCGACCCCCTCTTCAATCGACGCGCCGGGCCCTACCTGAACGCTGCCGGGCACTGCACAGGCGACTGCAGCGAGGCGATGAACGCCCGGCTGCACCGCCGGAGGCGGACTGAACAGTTGGGCGACACGTGCAAAGTAGAGGTAAGGGTCGGGGGTGACGATGAGGCTGCGACCACTCATCTGCTCGACGGCATCGGGGCTGACGATAAGCGCCGTCGCCGCACAGGCCCTGGCTTGTGCGACGTACTTGCGGTTGGCGAGAAAGGCCAGGTCACCCTCCCCGGCCTGCTCGAGCGTGGCAACGCGTGCAACCGCAAGTGCCGGTTCGCCCAGCAGATCACCCCCGAGGCGATCGACGATTTCCTGAAGCTGGAACATCCTGTCGGTGGGCTTACTTCGCGGCTGACAGGGCCTTGATGACCTTGTCGGTAATGTCGATGCGCGGGCTGGCGTAGACCGCCTCCTGAAGGATGATGTCGTACTTCTCGCTCTCGGCAATCTGCTTGACCGTGCGGTTGGCTTGGTCAAGCACCGATGCCAGTTCTTCGTTACGCCGCTGGTTGAGATCCTCGCGGAACTCGCGCTGCTTGCGCTGGAAGTCGCGGTTCAACTCGTTGAACGTACGCTCCTTGTTGCGGCGGTCGTTTTCGCTCATCGTGGGTGCGTTACGCTCGAGGTCTTCCTGCATCGATTGCAGGTCGCGGGCCAGGCGCTGGAGCTCCTGGTCACGCTTCTCGAATTCCTTCTCGAGGCGTTGCTGAGCGCGGACGGCGGGAGCCGCCTCGCGCATCAGGCGATCCGAGTTGACAAAGCCGATCTTGGATTCGGCGATTGCAGCCTGGGACGCCCCAAGCAACGCTGCAGCGATCAGGGAAAGGGGGATGAATCTCACATGTGCCTCCGGAAAACTCTTCTATGCCGGCGCGTCAGAAGACACTGCCAAGTTGGAACTGGAACCGCTGGATCTCGTCGTTATCCTGCTTCTTGAGCGGGTGACCGAAACTGAACTTGAGGGGGCCGATCGGCGAACTCCAGGAGAACGCCAGGCCGGTACTGTAGCGCAGGTCACTGAAGCGAACCTTCTGGTTGACGAAGTTGTCACTGCCCAGCGGCCGCTCGTCCTCACCCCACACGTAGCCGGCATCGAAGAAGGCTGAGATACGGAAGGAACGATCCTGACCCGAGCCCGGCATGGGGAAGAAGAACTCGGCGTTGCCGACCACCTTGCGGGTACCGCCGGTCGAGGTTACGTCACCGTCTGTGTCGCGGAACTTCGGACCGATCGAGCCCTGATCGAAGCCGCGTACCGAGCCGATGCCGCCGACGTAGTAATTCTTGTAGAACGGCACATCCTTGCCACCAAAGCCCTTCGCGTAACCGACGTCCGCATTGAGCATCAGAGCATAGTCACGTCCGATCGGGAACCAGTGCTGGTACTGGTAGCCAAGCTTGCCATAGCGCAGATCGCCAACAGGAACCGTTGCTTCACCGTACAGGCGCTGATAGCTGCCAGAACGCGGATAGATGAAGCTGTCGCGGCTGTCGCGCGACCAGCCGACCGTCGCCAGCAGGCTGCGTACGGTCACCGTACCGGTGCCGTCGGTATTGTTGCAACCGCCGTAGTCCTTGCAGAAGTCCTTGTAGAGCTTGGGACTCTGCGGGTACGTCGTGATCTCGGTCTGGTCGGCGGTCAGGCCGAAGTTGACCTGGTCATCTTCGGCAATCGGCCATCCCAGGCGAATGCCGGCACCTGTGGACACGGTCTTGTAGGGCGACACCGAGTCGAGCTCATCGGCGTCGTAGGTGCGGTGATAGACATCCCAGCCCAGGCTCACGCCATCGGGGGTGAAATAGGGGTTGGTGAACGACAACGCGAGTGTGCGGCTCGACTTGCTGGTGTTCAGGCCAAAGGTCAGCGCGTTGCCGCTGCCGAACAGGTTCTGCTGGGAAATCGACGCCGACAGCACGATGTTCTCGGCACTCGAGAAGCCAGCGCCGAGCATCAGGTTGCCGGTCGGTCTTTCCTTGACGGTGAAGTTGGCGTCGACCTGGTCGGTGGTACCCGCCACCGCAGGTGTCTCCACGGTCACTTCGTCGAAGAAGCCCAGGCGATCGATGCGGGTCCGCGAGCGATTGATGGCCGAGGCATCGTACCAACCGCCTTCCATCTGGCGCATCTCTCGGCGCACTACCTCGTCGCGCGTCTTGGTGTTGCCGCCGATGTTGATCCGACGGACATAGACCCTGCGTCCCGGATCGACGAAAACCGTGAACTCGACTTCACGCTTTTCCTTGTCTACTTCGGGGGCAGCGTTCACGTTGGCGAAGGCGTAACCCTCGTTGCCGAGTCGGTCCGTGATGGCCTTGGTAGTCTCGGTGAGGCGCTCGCGGGAGAAGGTCTCGCCCGGACGGATACGCGTCAGCGCGAGGTACTCCGATTCAGGCAGGACGAGATCACCGGTGAAACGTACGCCGGTGACGGTGTACTTCTCGCCCTCGGTGATGTTGATGGTGATGTAGATGTCCTGTTTGTCCGGCGTGATCGATACCTGGGTCGAGTCGATGTTGAAATCGAGATAGCCCTGGTTCAGGTAATAGGAGCGCAGGCTCTCCAGGTCAGCCGACAGTTTCTGACGGGAGTACTGATCATTCTTGGTGTACCACGTCAACCAGCCCGGCGTGGTGAGCTGCATCTGGCTGATGAGGTCCTTGGTGCGGAAGGCATTGGCACCAACGATATTGATCTGGCGGATCTTGGCGACACCGCCTTCCTCGACGGCAAAGTTGATCCCCACCCGATTACGCTCGAGCGGCGTGACCGTCGTCTTCACCGTGGCCGCATACTTGCCGCGCGACAGATACTGACGCTTGAGTTCTTGTTCGGCACGTTCGAGCAAAGCACGATCGAAAATCCGGGACTCGGCGAGACCGACCTCGCGAAGCCCCTTCTTGAGCGCATCCTTGTCGAACTCCTTGACGCCGTCGAAGGTGATGTCGGCGATCGCCGGTCGCTCATCAACGACCACCACGATGACCTCGCCTTCGGTCTCGATGCGCACGTCGCTGAAGAAACCGGTTGCGAACAATGCGCGGATCGCGTCAGCCGCCTGCGACTCGGTAAAGGTGTCGCCGACACGCACCGGAAGATAATTGAAGACGGTGCCAGCTTCGGTGCGCTGGATACCCTCGACACGGATGTCCTTGACCACGAAGGGATCGAATGCAAACGCCGGGGCAGCGGCAAGGAGGGCCATGACGAGCCCGGGCAGGAGCTTGCGTTTCATGCAGGAGGTTCAGCCGGAAATGAGACGATTGATGTCGTTGAAGAAGGCGAATGCCATCAGCATCACGAGCAAAGCCAGACCGATCTGTTGACCGATCTCCATTACACGTTCTGGAATGGGTCCGCCCTTGATGATTTCGACCGTATAGTACATCAAGTGCCCCCCGTCCAGAACGGGGATGGGGAGCAGGTTGAGTACCCCGAGACTGATGCTGATCAGGGCCACGAACTTGAGGTAATGGCTCAGCCCAAGTTGCGCAGTCTGGCCTGCGTAATCGGCGATCGTGACCGGGCCAGAGAGGTTCTTCCACGACACCTCACCGGTGAACATGCGCCCGATCATGCGCAAGCTCAGCACACTGGTTTCCCAGGTCTGGCGCACCGCCTTGGCCATTGCCTCGAGCGGGCCGTAGCGCACCTCGGCAAACATCGACAGCCCGCCAGGTGCCGGGTCGGCAACACCGACACCGATGCGTCCCACCCGCGCCCCCCCCTCGTTCGCCTCATCGGGCGTCACGACTACCGAGAACGCCGCGGCGTCGCGGCGAAGGTCGAAGCGCAACTCACGCCCCGCACCGTCTCGGACGATCTGCACGAGATCACTCCAGGACGTTATGGCGACACCGTCTATCGCAGTCACTTCGTCCCCGGACTGCAGGCCCGCGCGCGCGGCAGCCCCGCCTTCAACCAGACGCCCGATGACTGCAGGAATCTGCGGACGCCAGGGTTTGAGTCCAAGCCGTGCGATCAGATCGCCACTGTCATCGTCAATGCGCACTCCCGCAAGATCGAGCCTGCGGAACGCTTCCACATCTTCGAGCGTACGTACGCGCAGCACGACCTCGCGCTGATCGAGCGTATGTTGCAGCAGGATCCAGCGCAGGTCCTGCCAGCTGCGCACCGACTGTTCGTCCACCGCCAACACCAGGTCGCCGTCACGCACACCCGCCGCCTCGGCAACCTGCGGCGTTTCAGATAGTGCGACGCGCGCCCGCAGCTCGTCCGTGCCAGCGACAAAAAGCCCCCAATAGAGCACGATCGCAAGCAGGAAGTTGGCCAGGGGGCCGGCGGCAACGATTGCGAAGCGGCGGTAGACCGATTGCCGGTTAAAGGTGCGATGCAGCTCTTCCGGCGCGACCGGAGCTTCGCGCTCGTCGAGCATCTTGACGTAGCCGCCCAACGGAAAGGCGGCAAGAGCCCATTCGGTGCCATCGCGACCCGCACGGCGAACGATCAGAGGCTTGCCGAAGCCGATCGAGAAGCGCAGCACCTTGACGCCACACCAACGTGCAACGAGGTAGTGGCCCAGCTCGTGCACGAGGATGAGCACACCCAGCGCGAGCGCAAACGGAAGGAGGTAGTCTAGAAGGTTCATCGGCCAGGGGTTCGGTTGCGGATCTCGGCATGCGCCCATTCCCGAGCGCACGCATCGGCTGCGACAACAGCCTCCAGGCAATCGACCGCAAGGCCGGCACTGCGTTCCAGGCAGCGCTCGATAACGCGGGCGATATCGAGAAAGCCGATACGATGATCCAGGAAGGCCGCGACAGCCTCCTCGTTGGCGGCGTTGAGCACCGCGGCTGCGGCGCCTCCCTCGCGCAGCGCGTCGAAAGCGAGACGCAGGCATGGAAAGCGCGCAAAGTCCGGCCGTTCGAAATCGAGCCGCGCAATCTCGAACAGGTCGAGTGGCCTGACGCCGGCCTCGATGCGCTCGGGCCAGGCCATCGCGTGCGCGATCGGGGTGCGCATGTCAGGATTGCCAAGCTGAGCGAGCACCGATCCGTCCGCGTACTCCACCATCGAGTGGATAACGCTCTGGCGATGCACGACCACCTCGATCATGTCGGCAGGCACGCCAAACAGCCAATGGGCCTCGATGACCTCGAGCCCCTTGTTCATCATGCTGGCAGAATCGACGGAGATCTTGCGGCCCATCACCCAGTTCGGATGCGCACACGCCTGCTCTGGCGTCACAGCCTCGAGGTTGGCCAGCGGTGTCTCGCGAAACGGACCGCCAGATGCAGTCAGGAGAATGCGCCGCACCCCAGCAGGCGACGGCTCCCGGGCATAACCCTGCGGCAGCGCCTGAAACACGGCGTTGTGCTCGCTGTCGATCGGCAGCAACTGCGCTCCGCTGTCGGCTACTGCGCGCATGAAGATCGCACCGGACAGCACCAGCGCCTCCTTGTTGGCGAGCAGCACCTTCTTGCCGGCCCGCGCAGCAGCCAGCGTCGGCTTCAGCCCGGCCGCGCCAACAATGGCCGCCATCACCATATCGACATCAGCAGCTGAAGCGACGCCCTCAAGGGCAGCCTCGCCATGAAGCACCTCTGTTGGACAGCCCCGCGCCCGTAATGCAGCAGCCAGGCGTTGGGCGGCTTCCGGACTCCCTACGACGGCATGGCGGGGGCGAAAGCGCAGGCAGGGCTCGACCAGCTTGTCGTCCTGGCGATGCGCCGTGAGTGCGAACACCTCGAAGCGGTCGGGGTGGCGCCCAACAACGTCCAGGGTGCTCTGGCCGATCGATCCGGTCGCCCCAAGAATGGTGATGCGCTGCATTGCGTGTTCAGCCTCGAGAAATGCGGCCCTGAGGAGCATGAGCGGCCCAGCCGCTGCGGGGCCTCAGTGTGACAACAGGACGAAAACGAGCGCCACGATCGGCAGCGTGGACGTGAGGCTGTCGATCCGGTCAAGGATGCCGCCGTGCCCGGGAAGGATACTACCGCTGTCCTTGAGCCCCGCCTGCCGCTTGAGCAGCGATTCGAACAGATCGCCGATGATGCTGAGCGCCGTCCAGGTCACCAACGCCAGGCCGATCACCAGCGCACCGCCCGCCTGGCCTGCGCCGAGCCAGACGAGGACGCCGATGCCATAGAGCAGGACGGCAGCCACGGCACCCATCGCGCCCTCCCAGGTCTTGCCCGGGCTGATTGTTGGGGCAAGCTTGTTTCGTCCGAGGGTGCGTCCGGTGAAATAGGCGGCAATGTCGGCAACCCAGACCACAGCCATCGTACCAAGCAAGACCCACGGCCCGACGACGCGCAGGTGGGCGAGCGCCAGCGCGGTCGGGATGAGGACGATGAAGCCCACAAGTGACGCAAGCATCGGTTTGTCCAGCGGCCACTTGCGCAGCAACCACATCGGTACGACGAACATCCAGAACAAGGCGCTGATCGCATACAACGGCAGCAGCAGCGGAGTGCCAGCAAGCGTGCCGCTACCAAGCCCGGTCAGGTAGCCGAGCATCAGGCAGGACACCGCGAATACCACCGCCGTGGACATGCGCAAGGGCCGATCGAAGCGGGCGAGCCCGCCCCACTCCCATGCTGCCAGGCCGCATAGCGCCGCGCACACGGCAAGCCAGGCTATCGCCGGCAGCAGGAATACTGCGCCCAGCAGGCCGGCAAGCAGCAACAAGGCGGTGACGACGCGATCCTTAAGCATTGGGTTCCTGCAGTTCGGCAGCGCTTTGCTTGAGCTGCTCGCTGGTACGCCCGAAACGGCGCTCCCGCCCCTGGTAGGAGTCGATCGCCATGTCGAGCGCAGCCTCATCGAAATCGGGCCAGAGCGTATCGGTGAAATACAGCTCGGTGTAAGCGAGCTGCCACAGCATGAAGTTACTGATCCGCTTCTCGCCACCGGTGCGGATGAACAGATCAGGCTCTGGTGCGAAGCTCATCGACAACTCGGCTGCGAGCTCATCCTCGCTGAAGTCCCCGTCACGCCCAGGGTTGTTGGCGATCAAGCGCGACATGGCGTTCATGAGGTCCCAGCGCCCGCCATAGTTGGCCGCCACCGTAAGGTGGAAACGGTCGTTGGCGGCCGTGAGCGCCTCGGCCTCACGCACCACGCCCACCAACTGCGAGTCGAACCGTGACAGGTCGCCGATGACCCTGAAACGGATACCGTTCTCGTGCAGGCGCTTGACCTCGCGGCGCAGCGACTTCAAGAACAACTGCATCAGAAAGGAGACTTCGTCTGGCGGACGCCTCCAGTTCTCGGAGCTGAAGGCAAACACGGTGAGATAGCCGACGCCACGCTCGATGCACCCCCGGGTCACTGCGCGCAAAGCCTCGACGCCACGGCTGTGCCCCGCTACGCGCGGCATCAGACGCTTGCGCGCCCATCTGCCGTTGCCGTCCATGATCACCGCAATGTGCTGCGGCACGGATGCAACTTCCGGAATCTCCCTTGTGGAGCTCCTGAACAATCTACCGACCATGACCTGCCTCCTGTCCCGCCGTGCTGGCAACTGCCGATCCGGGGCCGGATCAGATCTGCATCAGCTCCTGTTCCTTCTGCGCGAGCAGCTTGTCGATCTCGGCAACGTATTTGTCGGTGAGTTTCTGGATGTCATCCTCGGCGCGACGCTCGTCGTCTTCCGAGATGAGCTTGTCCTTCACCGCGTCCTTGAGCTGCTGGTTCGCGTCACGGCGCAGGTTGCGGATGGCGACCTTCGCATTCTCGCCTTCGTGGCGAACGACCTTGGTGAGGTCGCGGCGGCGCTCTTCGGTAAGCGCGGGCATGGGCACGCGCAAGAGCTCGCCCATGTTCGACGGATTGAGACCGAGATCACTGTCGCGAATCGCCTTTTCGACCTTGGGCAGCATCGGCTTTTCCCAAGTCTGTACGCCGATGGTACGAGCATCGATCAGGGTGATGTTGGCGACCTGGTTCACCGGCACCATCGAGCCGTAGTACTCGACCATGACATGGTCGAGCAGGCCGGTATGGGCACGCCCGGTGCGGACCTTGGCGAGATCGGTCTTGAGCGATTCGACCGACTTCTGCATCTTCTGCTCGGCCGTTTTTTTGAGTTCAGGAATCATGCGCGCACTCTCCAGTAATCAGGAATGGACCAGCGTTCCTTCGTCCTCGCCCATCACCACGCGCTTGAGCGCGCCCGGCTTGAAGATCGAGAACACGTTGATCGGCAGCTTCTGGTCACGGCACAGCGCGAACGCCGTGGCATCGAGGACCGCCAGATTGCGGCCGATGGCCTCATCGAAGCTGATGCGATGATAGCGCTGGGCGCTCGGATCCTTCTTGGGGTCTGCCGTGTAGACGCCATCGACCTTGGTGGCCTTGAGGACGATCTGGGCGCCGATCTCCGCGCCGCGCAGGGCGGCAGCGGTATCGGTGGTAAAGAAAGGGTTGCCGGTGCCGGCAGCGAAGATGACGACCCGCCCCTCTTCGAGGTGGCGGATCGCGCGACCGCGGATGTAAGGCTCGACGACCTGGTCGATACGCAGCGCGGATTGCACGCGAGCCTCGAGGTCCATGCGACGCATCGCATCGGCCAGGGCCATTGCATTCATCACCGTCGCCAGCATGCCCATGTAGTCGGCCGTGGCGCGATCCATGCCGGATGCCGCCCCCTTCATGCCGCGAAAGATGTTGCCGCCGCCAATCACCACACCCACCTGCACACCGAGCCGTGTAACCTCGGCGATCTCGGAGACGATGCGGGTTACGACATCCTCGTTGATACCATAGGCGTCATCTCCCATCAGGGCTTCGCCCGAGAGCTTGAGCAGGATGCGTTTGTAGGCGGCGGACATATCCATCTCCCTCTTACTTCTTTGCAGCAGCTGCGGCCTGCTCGGCCACTTCGGCAGCGAAGTCGGTCACTTTCTTCTCGATGCCTTCGCCGACGATGTAGAGGGTGAACGACGCGACGCTTGCGCCCTTCGCCTTGAGCAATTGCTCGATCGTCTGCTTGCCGTCCTCGGCCTTCACGAAGATCTGGCCGAGCAGGGTGACTTCCTTCAGGAACTTCTGCACCGTACCTTCGGCGATCTTCTCCAGCATCGCCTCCGGCTTGCCGGCTTCACGCCCCTTCTCGATGGCAATGCGGCGCTCGGCTTCGATCAGCTCGGCCGACACACCGGAAGAGTCGAGCGACTTCGGCTTGGAGGCCGCGATATGCATCGCGATGTCACGCCCGAGTTGCTCGTCACCGCCGACGAGGTCCAGCAGTACGCCGATCTTGGCGCCACCGTGAATGTAGGAGAACAGCTGGCCCTTGGCTTCGACGCGAGCGAAGCGGCGGATCGACATGTTCTCGCCGATCTTGCCGACCAGCGCGGTACGGGTCGACTCGACCGTACCCTCGCCCAGCGGCAGTGCCGACAGCGCAGCGACGTCGGCCGGATTGTTTGCCGACACCAGCTCGGCGCAGTTCTGCACCAGCGCGAGGAAGTCGTCGTTCTTGGCCACGAAGTCGGTCTCGCAATTGACCTCGATGATGGTGCCGAGCTTGCCGTCCGCAGCAATGCTGATGCCGACGATGCCTTCAGCGGCAATACGGGCGGCAGCCTTGGAAGCCTTGTTGCCGAGCTTGACGCGCAGGATCTCTTCAGCCTTGTCCATGTCGCCGCCGGCCTCGGTCAGCGCCTTCTTGCACTCCATCATCGGCGCGTCAGTCTTCTCGCGCAGTTCCTTGACCATGCTCGCGGTGATTTCCGCCATGCTAGCTCCTGAATGTTCGGTTGTGTGTCAGATATGGGTGGAGTCCCGGCCAGGCGGCCGCTCCACGGAGACCAGATTGCAAAAGGGGCCTCGCGGCCCCTGTGCAGAGGATCAGGCCTGTTCCTGCGTACCTTCTTCCTCGACCTCGACGAATTCGTCGCCGCCCGCATCGACGATCTCCTGCAGCACCTGGCTGCGGCCCTGCAGCACGGCATCGGCCACGCCACGAGCGTAGAGACGGATTGCGCGCGACGAGTCGTCGTTACCCGGGATCACGTAATCAACGCCATCCGGCGAGTGGTTGGTATCGACCACGGCAACGACCGGAATACCCAGCTTCTGTGCTTCGGTAATGGCGATCTTGTGGTAACCGACGTCGATGACGAAGAGCGCATCGGGCAGGCCACCCATGTCCTTGATGCCGCCGATCGACTTCTGCAGCTTCTCGAGTTCGCGGCGAACGGTCAGCGCTTCGCGTTTGGACAGACGCTCGATCGAACCGTCTTCCATCATCGCCTCGACTTCCTTGAGACGCTTGATCGACTGCTTGACCGTCTTGAAGTTGGTCAGCATGCCGCCGAGCCAGCGCTCATCGACGAAAGGCATGCCGGCACGACCCGCCTCTTCGGCGATGATCTCGCGCGCCTGGCGCTTGGTGCTGACAAACAGAACGTTGCCGCGGTTGGCAGCGAGCTTGCGGACGAAGTCCATCGCCTCGTTGTACTTGGCCATCGTCTTTTCGAGGTTGACGATGTGAATCTTGTTGCGCTGACCGAAGATATACGGGGCCATGCGCGGGTTCCAGAAACGGGTCTGGTGACCGAAGTGGACGCCGGCTTCCAGCATCTGACGCATCGTAACGGACATGAATAACTCCAAATTTCAAAGGGTTGTACCTCCGCCCTGAGGTGCGCAAGCTCGCCGCAAAATGCTAACGAACAAGCCGCAAAAAACGCCACCGGCAGGCCGTCAGGTACCTGCAGCCCTTGAACGGCGTACTGGCACCACAGCGCTGACCCGGCAGACCCCCTTCCATCAGGACGTGCGGATTTTGCCTGTCACTACAGACAAGCCGGCGATAATATCACGTCAGAATCACAGCACTCAAGGCGCGATTCACTCCGGGTTTGCCGGCAAGGGGCGCATGCGATAGCCTTCAGTCCTTGGCAGGGGCCTTCAACCCCTCCCTCCCCCAACTCCCACGCCACTCGCACCCATAAACATAATGAGCATCGTCATCAAAACACCGGAAGAGATCGAGCAGATGAGGGTGGCGTGCCGCCTGGCTGCCGAAGTCCTCGACTACATCGAACCCTTCGTCAAGCCCGGCGTCACCACGGCCGAACTCGACCGCCTGTGCCACGATTACATGGTCGGCGTGCAGAACACGGTTCCGGCACCGCTCAACTATGCGCCCCCGGGTTACTCGCCCTATCCGAAGTCGATCTGCACCTCGGTCAACCATCAGGTGTGCCATGGCGTACCCGGCGACAAGGCACTCAAGAAGGGCGACATCGTCAACCTCGATATCACCGTCATCAAGGATGGCTTCCATGGCGACACGAGTCGCATGTTCATCGTCGGCGGCGAGGCCAGCATCATCGCCAAGCGCCTGACCCAGATCACCTATGAGTGCATGTGGCTGGGTATCGCCGCGGTGCGAGCGGGTGGGCGACTGGGCGACATTGGTGCGGCCATCCAGAAGCACGCCGAAGGCAACGGCTTTTCCGTGGTGCGCGAGTTCTGCGGACACGGTATCGGCCGCAAGTTTCACGAGGAGCCACAGGTTCTCCACTACGGCAAGGCAGGCACCGGCCCCGAGCTCAAGCCGGGGATGATCTTCACCATCGAGCCAATGATCAACGCCGGCAAGGCGGCGATCTCCGAACTGCCGGACGGCTGGACAATCGTGACCAAGGACCGCAGCCTGTCGGCGCAGTGGGAGCACACGATTCTCGTCACCGAGTCCGGCGTCGAGGTACTCACGGTTTCGCCCAAGGCGCCCGCTCCGCCCGCCATCGTCGCCGACCGTTTCGCCGCGACACACTGAGACGGACAAGGCGCATGAACGACGCGCTCACCGAATCACTGCAGGGCTTCGTCGCCGCGGCCAGGCGCCGGCTCGGCGAGGGCATGGCCGCACTGCGCACCGCCTACGAGGCGCGCCCGCACACCGGCAACATGCTCAAGGGGCGAGCCACGCTCGTGGACGATGAGATCGTCCGTCTATGGCACGACTGCGCAATGCCTGCCGATGCCGCAGTCGTTGCAGTGGGCGGCTATGGCCGTGGCGAGCTGTTTCCGGCCTCCGACGTTGACCTGCTTATCCTGCTACCGAAGGCTGCCGATGCGGCACTGCAGGGCAAGCTCTCCGGCCTCGTGAGTGCGTTGTGGGACATGGGCCTCGAAATCGGCCATTCAGTGCGCACGATCGACGAGTGCCTGGTGGCCGCAGCCGACGACATCACCGTCCAGACCAGTCTTCTTGAGGCTCGACTGCTCACCGGCGACGGCAGGCTGTTCGAACTGCTCAACAGCCTCTTCCGCGATGGCCTCGACCTGCGCACTTTCTATAAGGCCAAGCTGCTCGAGCAGGAACAGCGCTACGCGCGCTTCAATGAAACGCCGTACGCACTGGAGCCTAATTGCAAGGAGAGCCCCGGTGGGCTTCGCGACCTGCAGATGCTCGGCTGGATCGCGCGCGCCGGTGGTCTTGGACGCAGCTGGCGGGATCTCGCGCGGCGGCGCCTGATTACCGGAAGCGAGGCCGGGGAGCTACGCAATGTCGAGCGTTTCCTCCAGCACCTGCGCATCCGTCTGCACTTGCTGACCGGGCGCAGCGAGGATCGGCTGCTGTTCGACCACCAGGAGAAGCTCGCGCGCATCCTCGGCATCGAACCCACGGCGACCCGACGCGCATCCGAAGTTCTGATGCAGCGCTACTACGTGACCGCGAAGATGGTCATGCAGCTCAACACTGTACTGCTGCAGAACTACGGCAGCGTGATCTTCCCCGACCGCGGCGCGGCGATCACGGTCAACCCCCGCTTCCAGGTCGTGCGCGAACTGCTCGACATCCGCCATGAGGATGTGTTCGAGCGCGAACCCGCCGCACTGCTCGAGTGCTTCCTGTTGCTGCAGCAGCGCTCCGAACTTAAGGGCATGACTGCGCGCACGCTGCGAGCCCTGTGGATCAATCGCAACCGTGTGAATGCCGCCTTCCGGGCGCGCCCCGAGCATCGCGCCCTGTTCCTGCAGATCCTGCAGCAGAAGCGCGGCATCGTGCGCAGCTTCAGGCGCATGAACGAATACGGCATCCTGTCGCGCTACATTGTCCCGTGGCGCCGTATCGTCGGACAGATGCAGCACGACCTGTTCCATGTCTACACGGTCGATCAGCACATCCTCATGGTGTTGCGCAACATGCGGCGCTTCACGATGGGCGAACATGCGCACGAATACCCGCTGATGACCCGGCTCATCATCGGCTTCGAGCGCCACTGGCTGCTCTATATCGCCGCCCTCTTTCACGACATCGCAAAGGGACGCGGCGGCGACCATTCGACGCTTGGCATGGCCGATGCGCGGGAGTTCTGCACCCAGCACGAACTGCCGACCGAGGACACCGAACTCGTGGTCTGGCTCGTCGAGCACCACCTCACCATGTCGCGTGTGGCGCAGAAGGAAGACACCTCGGACCCCGAAGTGATTCAGCGCTTTGCAGATACGGTGGGCGAAGAGCGCCGCCTGACAGCCCTCTACCTGCTCACCCATGCCGACGTGCGCGGCACCAGCCCCAAGGTCTGGAATGGCTGGAAGGGCAAGCTGCTCGAGGATCTTTTCTTCGCCACCCAGCGCCTGCTGCGCGGTGCAACTCCGCAGGCGGCACTGGGCCTGGATGACCGACTGGAGGACACGCGGCGCCTGCTGCGCTACCACGGCCTGCGCCCCGGCGTGGAAAACACGCTCTGGGATCACCTCGATCCGGTGTATTTCATGCGCCACTCTGCCGAGGAGATCGCATGGCACACCCGTCTGCTTTACTATCGCAGCGACTCGCCCGAACCGGTCGTCAAGGCGCGTGTGGCTGAAGACGAGGATGGCGTCCAGGTGATGGTCTTCACGCGCGACCAGCGCGACCTCTTCGTGCGCCTAACCGGCTTCTTCGGGCGCATGGGGTTCTCGATCCTCGACGCCAAGGTACATACGACGCGCCATGGCTTCGCACTCGACAGCTTCATGCTCCAGGACCCGGGGCAACGAGCATCCTACAGGGATATCGTGACCCTGATCGAGCACGAGCTGGCCGTGCGCCTGCAACAGCAGGGCGCGCCCGAGCGCCCCGCGCGCGGACGCATGTCGCGCCACGTGAAGCACTTCCCGATCAGCCCCGAAGTCAGCATCCGCGCCGACGAAGCCGGGCGGCATCACGTCCTGTCACTGACCGCGGCCGACCGCCCCGGCCTGCTCTTCGATGTTGCCTCTGTGCTTGCCGATCATGGCATCCGCCTGCATACGGCCAAGATCGCCACACTGGGCGAGCGCGTCGAAGACACCTTCCTGCTCACTGGCCAGGCCCTGAACCAGGACGCGCTCGTGCTCAAGATCGAGCGCGAGATCCTGGACCGCCTGCAGACATGACAAGGGGGCTTTCGCCCCCTTGCCTCTTCCTTGCGCCCATCCGGGCCCCAGCAGCCTGCAGGCGTCCGCCGCAGGGATCAGTGCCCCTTGCCGGCAATGCGATCCATGGCTGCGTAGAGCAGGCCGGAGAACAGGAAGGTGACATGGATGCCCACCATCCAGGCGAGCTGACGGTCGGTCATGTTGTGGGCATTCATGAAGCCCTTGAGCAACTCGATCCCCGAGATGGCGACGATCGAACCGATCAGCTTGAGCTTCAGGTCCGAAAAGCCTATGTGTCCCATCCAGTCCGGCCGGTCGCGGTGGGAGTGCAAGTCCTCCATCTTCGACACGAAGTTCTCGTAGCCGCTGAACATGATGATGATCAGCAGATTCATGATCAGCGCAACGTCCACCAGGGTGAGCACGCCGATGATCAACTCGCTCCCCGATGCGGACCAGATCTCGGCGAACAGCCCGAACAGCTCCTTCATGAACTTGAACAGCAGCAACAGCATCGCCATCGCCAGGCCCAGGTAGACCGGCGCCATCAGCCAGCGGCTGGTGAAGAGCACATGCTCGAATGTGGTTTCGATACGTTTCATGCGATTTGCTCCGGCCCCTGGCCTCAAACCCTGCACAAGCACTCGAGTACGTTGCGCACCCTCAGCATGGATTCCTGCAGCACGATCTCGATGTCGGGAAAGTGGATGCCCGCCTCGCTCGACCAGCGCCCGGCAGCGTAATTGACCACCACACCAATCGCTGCATAGGGGAGATCGAGCTCGCGCGCCAAAGCAGCCTCGGGCATGCCGGTCATGCCGACGATGTCGGCACCATCACGGTCGAGCCGGTTGATCTCCGCTGCGGTCTCCAGCCGCGGCCCCTGGGTGCTGGCATAGACACCGCCATCGACCGCGTGCTCGCCCGCAGCGGAGATCGCCGCAAGCAGGCGCTGGCGCAGCGCCTGGTCGTAGGGGTGAGTGAAGTCGATATGGCGCACCGGGGTATCGCCACCCTCGAAGAAGGTGCTCTTGCGACCCCAGGTGTAATCGATGATCTGGTCGGGCACCATCAAGGTGCCCGGCGCCAGTTCGGCCCGGATGCCACCGACCGATGCCACCGAGACGATGCCGCTTACCCGCGCATCCTTGAGCGCCCAGATGTTGGCGCGGTAATTGACTAGATGCGGAGGAATCGTGTGGCCGTATCCATGTCGCGCCAGGAACACGACGGGCTCGTTGCACATGCGGCCAAAGACGAGCGCGCCCGAAGGCTCGCCAAACGGGGTGCGCACAACCTCGCGCCGCTCGATCTCCATGTTCGACAACTGGGTGAGTCCGCTGCCGCCGATGATCGCAAGCATTCGTGGTCTTCTCCGTGATGGGCGCGCGATTCTAGCACGTCACCGGACAGGCTCGATAATTCCATGCTGCGCCGCCGCAGCACGTGATAGAATCCTCGCCCTTTCAAAGACTTCGCACGCCCTCCTCCATGTCCCGCGCCATTCGCAACATCGCCATCATCGCCCACGTCGATCATGGCAAGACCACCCTCGTCGACCAGCTCCTGCGCCAGTCCGGCACCTTCCGCGAAAACCAGCAGGTCGCAGAACGCGTCATGGACTCGGGGGACATCGAAAAGGAACGCGGCATCACGATCCTGTCGAAGAACTGTGCCATCCAGTACGGCGACACCCACATCAACATCGTAGACACCCCGGGTCACGCCGACTTCGGTGGCGAGGTCGAGCGCGTGCTGTCGATGGTCGACAGCGTTCTGCTGCTGGTCGATGCGGTCGAAGGCCCAATGCCGCAGACGCGTTTCGTCACCCGCAAGGCACTCGCCCTGGGCCTGAAGCCGATCGTCGTGATCAACAAGATCGATCGCCCGGGCGCGCGTCCGGACTGGGTCATCAACCACACCTTCGACCTCTTCGACAAGCTCGGCGCCACCGAAGAGCAGCTCGACTTCCCCGTGATCTACGCTTCGGGCCTGAACGGCTTCGCGATCATCAACGAGGGTGACGAGCGCAAGGACATGCGTCCGCTGTTCGAGGCCATCCTCGAGCACGTGCCGGCGCCCGAGGTCGATGCCGACGGCCCGCTGCAACTCCAGGTCTGCTCGCTCGACTACTCCACCTACATGGGGCAGCTCGGCATCGGCCGCATCAAGCGTGGCCGCGTGCGCCCGAACCAGGAAGTTGTGGTCATGTACGGCGACGAGAACCGTGGCAAGGGCAAGGTCAGCCAGATTCTGACCTTCAAGGGCCTGGAGCGCTCCCCTGCCGAATCGGCCGAAGCCGGCGACATCGTGCTGATCGCGGGCATTCAGCAGGTCAATATCGGTGTCACGCTGTGCGACCCGGACTGCCTCGAGGGCATGAAGCCGATCGCGGTCGACGAGCCGACGCTGACCATGAACTTCATGGTCAACACTTCGCCCTTGGCCGGCCGCGAAGGCAAGTTCGTCACCAGCCGCCAGATCCGCGAGCGCCTGGAAAAGGAACTGCTTAAGAACGTCGCATTGCGCGTGAATTACACCGGCGATTCGGACGTCTTCGAGGTGTCGGGCCGTGGCGAGCTGCACCTGACGATCCTGCTCGAGAACATGCGCCGTGAAGGCTACGAGCTGGCGGTTGGCCGCCCGCGCGTGGTGTACAAGGAAATCGACGGCGTGAAATGCGAGCCGTACGAAATGCTCACAGTGGACGTCGAGGAAGACCACCAGGGCGGCGTCATGGAAGAACTCGGCCGCCGCCGCGGCGAACTGCAGGACATGCAGCCGGACGGTAAAGGTCGTGTGCGTCTCGAATACCGCATTCCGGCCCGCGGCCTGATCGGCTTCCAGGGCGAATTTCTCACCATGACGCGCGGCACCGGCCTTGCCAGCCACGTGTTCGACGACTACGGTCCGATGGCCGGCGCGATGGCCGAGCGTCGCAATGGCGTGCTGATCTCGCAGAACGACGGCGACGCGGTCGCCTACGCGCTGTGGAATCTGCAGGACCGCGGTCGCATGTTCGTGAGCCCGGGCGAAGCGCTGTACGAAGGCATGATCATCGGCATCCACACGCGCGACAACGACCTCGTTGTAAACCCGATCAAGGGCAAGCAACTCACCAACGTGCGTGCCTCCGGCACCGACGAGGCCGTGCGCCTGATCACGCCGATCGCGCTGACGCTGGAGTCCGCGATCGAGTTCATCGCCGACGACGAACTGGTCGAGATCACGCCGAAGAACATCCGCCTGCGCAAGCGTCACCTGAAGGAAAACGATCGCAAGCGCGCTGCAAAGGCGGCCGAAGCCTGATTACTGGCCCGGCTGCCAACGGTCGGGCCGGTTTCGTAAGGCAAGCATGCCTCAGAACGCTCGCATCAGGGGCCGCTCCTACGGCCCCTGATGGCGCTGGGTCCTGCGGTTACAACCGCGCCGCGGCTTGGGGTCTTTATGTAGGAGCGACGCCAGTCGCGAGCCCCGAAAAGCTCGCGACTGGCGTCGCTCCTACAACGGCGCTTGCGGCCCGGCTTACTTCTTCTTGCTGCCGCCGGACTCTGCGCCGAAACGGGCGTTCAGGTACTGGGCAAATTCGCCACCTGTCTCCGGGTGACGCAGGCCGAACTCGATCGTGGCCTTCAGATAGCCGAGCTTGGAGCCGCAGTCGTAGCGTACGCCGTCAAACTGGTAGGCCAGCACGGCTTCTTCCTTGAGCAGCGAGGCGATGGCGTCGGTCAGCTGGTACTCGCCACCGGCGCCAGGCTTGAGTGCGCGGATGTGATCGAAGATGCGCGGGGTCAGGATGTAACGCCCCACCACCGCCTGCGTCGTCGGTGCCTCTTCGGGCTTTGGTTTTTCCACGATGCCGGTCATGCGCTGCACCTGCCCGTTCTGGGTCTCCGTGCTGACGATGCCGTAGCTGCGGGTTTCCTCGCGCGGAACGTTCATGGTGCCCAGCACCGAGCAGCGGTGGTAGTTGTACACATCAACCATCTGCTTGAGTACCGGCGTATCGTTCTTGTTGTCGAGCAGATCGTCGGCCAGGATCACGGCGAAAGCCTCGTCGCTCACGACATGGCTGGCGCACATCACGGCATGTCCCAGGCCCAGCGCTTCGGACTGGCGGATGTAGATGCAGTTGACCCCTTTCGGCACCGTCTTGCGCACAATCTCGAGGAGTTCCTTCTTGCCGCGTGCCTCGAGTTCGGTCTCGAGCTCGTAGGCCTTGTCGAAGTGATCCTCGATCGAGCGCTTGGTACGCCCGGTAATGAAGATCATGTCGGTGATGCCGGCTGCCACCGCTTCCTCGACCGCGTACTGGATCAAGGGCTTGTCCACGATCGGCAGCATCTCCTTGGGGCTGGCCTTGGTTGCGGGCAGGAAGCGCGTGCCCATGCCGGCAACCGGAAAGACCGCCTTGGTGACCTTCTTCATTGTTCTCTGACTCCCATATTGACTGACCGGGCTGTATAGCGAGCCCGAAACGACCCGAAATGACTATGATGTGATTGTGCGGCGCAGCAGCCCGCCATGATGCCTTAAGCCGGGACCGGCGGTATCAACGATCTGTATCCGATTCGTTCATAAGCGTGCGCAATGCCTGCTCGTCGACCACGGTGACGCCCAGCTCGAGCGCCTTGGTGAGCTTGGAGCCGGCCTCAGCACCGGCGACCAGATAGTGGGTCTTCTTCGATACCGAGCCCGCAACCTTGCCGCCTCTCGCCTCGATCTGCGCCTTGGCCTCGTCGCGCGTCATCGACGGCAGCGTCCCGGTAAGGACGAAAGTCTTGCCCACCAGTGCGCCGACTGCACCCTCGGCTGGTGCCCCCTCGGTCCAATTCACGCCGGCGGCCCGCAGTTGTTCGATCACCTCGCGGTTGTGCGGCTCGGCAAAGAACTCGGCAATCGAACGCGCAACGATGGGACCCACGTCGGCAACCTGCTGCAAGGCATCCACGTCGGCCTCCATCAGCGCGTCAAGCGCACCGAAATGGCGCGCGAGCTCGCGCGCGGTGGCCTCGCCCACGGTGCGGATGCCAAGCGCAAAGATGAAGCGCGCGAGCGTTGTCGAACGGCTCTTGTCGATCGCCGCCAGCAGGTTGTGCGCGGACTTCTCGCCCATGCGCTCGAGGTTTGCCAGTGCAAGCAGACCAAGTCGATAAAGGTCGACCGTCGTCTTCACGATCGCTGCATCGACCAGCTGGTCGACGAGCTTCTCCCCCAGGCCCTCGATATCCATCGCACGCCGGCTGGCAAAGTGCAGCAAGGCCTGCTTGCGCTGCGCGGGGCAGAACAGCCCTCCCGTGCAGCGTGCGACCGCCTCGTCCTCGCCACGCACGACGTGGGAACCGCACACCGGGCAGTTCGGAAAGCGTTCAAGGAGCACGAAGCGCGGCAGTGCCGTCTGCCGGCGCTCGGGCACCGGTGCCACGACTTCCGGAATCACGTCACCGGCACGGCGCACGACCACCCAGTCGCCGATGCGCACATCCTTGCGATCGATCTCGTCCTGATTATGAAGGGTCGCGTTGGTGACCGTGACGCCGCCCACGAAAACCGGCTCCAGTCGCGCAACGGGCGTCAGCGCGCCGGTTCGACCAACCTGCACCTCGATATCGCGCAACAAGGTGATCGCCTCCTGCGCCGGGTACTTGTGCGCGACGGCCCAACGCGGCTCGCGCGTGACGAAGCCCAACCGTTGCTGCAAGGCGAGCGCATTCACCTTGTACACGACACCATCGATGTCGAAACCGAGGCTGTCGCGCAGGCCGGCGATCCTGGCGTGGAAAGCCGCGAGGCCCTCGGCGCCGCTCACCACCGCGCGGTGCGCGCATACCGGAAGCCCGAAGGCCTCGAGCGCATCGAGCACCTGTGCATGGCTGTCGGGCAGCAGCCAGCCGTCCACGTCGCCCACGCCGTAAGCGAAAAAAGACAGCGGTCGGCGGGCGGCGACCGTGGGGTCGAGCTGCCGGATGCTGCCTGCGGCGGCGTTGCGCGGGTTAACGAAGACCTTCTCGCCTGCCGCTGCCTGGCGGGCATTCAGGCGTTCGAAATCGTCGCGCCGCATGTAGATCTCGCCACGCACCTCCAGCACCGGAGGGGGCGCGCCGCGCAGACGCAGGGGAACGGCCTTGACCGTGCGCACATTGCTGGTGACGTCCTCGCCGGTTTCGCCATCGCCGCGCGTGGCGGCCTGCACGAGCAGGCCGTGCTCGTAGCGCAGGCTGATGGCAAGTCCATCGAACTTGAGTTCGGCAGCATACTCGACGGCGGGTGCCGCCGACGCCAGGCCCAGCTCACGCCGCACCCTCGCGTCGAAACCCTCAGCCCCGCTCGCCTCGGTGTCGGTCTCGGTGCGGATCGACAGCATCGGAATGCGGTGGCGTACCGCCGGAAAGGCAGCCAGAGGCCGCCCGCCTACGCGTTGAGTGGGCGAGTCTGCGGTCTTCAGATCGGGGTGCCGGGCTTCTATCGCCTGCAACTCGCGGAACAGGTCGTCGTACTGGGCATCGGCGATGGTCGGCGCGTCGAGGACGTAGTAGGCATGGTCATGCTGCGCGATCAGGGCGCGCAACTCGGCCGCGCGCGCTTCGAGCGCGCGCAATGCATCACCCTGCGCCCGGGCATGTTCGAAGAGATCCATCAGACTGCAAACAGGCGTTGGGCAAGGGAGCTGCCGGCAGGGATGTCATTGGCCGCCATACGCCCCTGGAACTGCTCGATCTGTACCCGGATGAGGTTGGCCGCCTCGTCACCGAATGGCGCACGGTTGTCGTCGACCACGACGCCACCGAGCTGCTCGGCCAGGTCGACCGCGATGCGCATCATGCGGTCGAACACGGCGCGGCCGTCGCTCACGCGTGGAACGTCGATCACCAGGGTCAGGCCCTGTGTCACGATCTGCCGCATTGCGTCGGGCGCGAACAGGCCCGGCTCCAGGTTGCCGAGGGAAAACAGGCTTGCCCCGCGCTCATCGAGGGCATGAAAGCAGCCATCGTTGGCGAGGCTGAGACCGTGGCGTTCGGCGAGCTGCTGGATCGCACGGCCCTCAAACTGGCCGTCGCGTGCAACGACGTTGACACCGATCTGGACGTCCACGTCGGCGCAGAAGCGGTCGAGTTCGGTCGCATTGCGCAAGGTATCGGCGCGCTGCGGCAATCCGGGCGGCAGGGCCATCACCGCATCCGCCACACGCTGCACACCACCGGTGAAGCGCAGGAAATCGCCTTCGCCGATCGAGCCCTGGCGATCTACCAGCTGCAGCGCAGCGCAAAACCAGTGGCAGGCGCCAGCACTGTGTGGACCGAGCGCTTGCCATACGTTCTGCGCATCGTTGAACCCGAACCAACGCACGGGCTTGTTCACGCCCGCGAGCTGCTCGGCCTGCGCCGCCCAGACTTTGTGCACATCGAGCGCCTCGATGGCCTCCAGGCGGATGACGCAGTCGGCGCGCTCATCCAGAAAGTTCGGAATCTCGGGCACGCTGCGCTTGACCGGCGCCTCGCTGAAGCGGCGCGGCGACTCGTCGAGCCCAAGTCCCGGCTCGCGGCGCTCGTCGGCTGCAGCACCGTCGGTGCGCGGCTCGAGCAAGACGTCGCGGTGCTCGGACTTGAACGCACGTTCGGCCTGACGGCGATGCTTGCGCTCCTGCCACTTGTTGTAGCCAACGATCAAGACGACCGCGGCAAGCCCTGCTCCAATCAGCGCAATCTGAAGTTCGCTGTCCATGTATGTTCCCGAATGACCCCGTGTATTCCCATGCCTCAGGCTGCCGCCGGCTCCGCCAGGCGCAGCGCTTCCTCGATGTCCACTTCCACCACTCTCGACACCCCTTGCTCCTGCATCGTCACGCCGACCAGCTGCTGTGCGAACTCCATCGTGATCTTGCTGTGACTGATGAAGATGAACTGTGTCTGCGATGACATGCGTTTGACCATGTTCGCGTAGCGCTCGGTGTTCGTATCGTCCAGCGGGGCATCGACCTCGTCAAGCATGCAGAACGGCGCCGGATTGAGCTGGAACATCGAGAACACCAGCGCGATCGCCGTCAGCGCCTTCTCGCCGCCGGACAGCAGGTGTATCGAGGTGTTCTTCTTGCCCGGCGGTTGCGCCACGATCTGGATGCCCGCATCGAGGATCTCCTCGCCCGTCAGCACCAGTTCGGCACGCCCGCCGCCGAAAAGCTGCGGGAAGAGCGTGCCGAACTGCCGATTGACCGTATTGTAGGTGTCCTGCAGTTGCTCGCGTGTTTCGCGGTCTATACGGCGGATCGCAT
This sequence comes from Thauera mechernichensis, assembly GCF_029588855.1. Lineage (NCBI taxonomy): Bacteria > Pseudomonadati > Pseudomonadota > Betaproteobacteria > Rhodocyclales > Zoogloeaceae > Thauera > Thauera mechernichensis. Next base: position 94,204 of record NZ_JARQZE010000007.1, read on the forward strand.
CCTCGAGGGTGTCGATCGCCAGCAAGAGATCTTCGGTCTGAGTGTCGAGATAGCCCTTGCGTTCCGAAGCCGTCCGCAATTCATCCAGTGCCGCGAGATTCACCGCCCCAAGCTCGGCAATCTCCCGCGCCAGGCGCGCCACCTCGCGCTGCAGGCTGTTCTCCTTGAGCTCTGGCGTAAGCAGCGGCGCAAGCGCGTCCTCGTCGGCGGCGACCTCGCGCAGGCGCTCTTCATGCTGGCTCACTGCAAGTTCGGCCGCCTGTACCGCCAGGCGCAGTTCGCCGACCCTGACCCGCACTGGCGCCGCCTCATGTTCGGTGCGCATACGCAGCTCCTCGGCCTGACGCAGGGCCGCACTGGCCTCCTCGAGCGCATCCCTGCGTACCCCGAGCGCGGCCTCGCGGCTGCCACGCAGCGCAAGCGCCTCGTGCAAGGCTTCCACGCTGCGGCGATCGTCGGCCGCTTCGAGTTCGCCCCGACGTACCACCGCCTCATTCGCGATACGCGCGAGTTGCTCGTCCGCAAGCTGTCGGTTGCGTGCAATGTCCTCGAGCTTGCCGTCGCACTCGCGTGCCGAAAAGCGTGCCTCCTGCAGGTCGCGGCCAGTTGCCTGCTCGAGCGCACGTGCTTCACGCAGCGCCTGCTCGCGCTCGCGCAGGACCTCGCCCGCCGCATCCAGCCGTGCGCGTTGCATGTCGGCGAGTTCGGCCGCGCGAGCCTGCTCCAGCTCGGCTCGCGACAGATGTTCGCGCTCGATCGCCGCCAGCTGAACGATGTCGTCGAGGTCGCGCGCAAGCTGGCCACGGCGCTCATCCGCGCGACTGCGCGCCTGGCTGAGCTTGAGCAGCTCGACCTGTTCGGCATGTACGCCCGCCTGCCGCACCTGCAAGTCCCGGCGCAGTTCCGCGACACGCTCCTGCAGTGCGGCAGCATGCGCTTCTGCAGCCGCCAGCGCGTCATGGGCAATGCTGGCTTCGTCCTCGAGGGTGGCCTGCTCCGCTGCGAGCATGTCGATCTCGCGCTGGCGCTCGATTACGCCATGAGTACGGCTGTCCACCGCGAAGTGACGCAATGCGTTGCGATCCAGCACCTGCCCACGCGGGCCGACCAGCGTCACGCCCGCGGGCAGTTCGGCCCGCCGGGGTAGCCACTCCTCGAGGTGCTCGGCTGCCCAGCTGCCGTGCAGGAAGCCTGCGATCAGCGGTCGCAAGCCGGGATCGGTGACGTCGACCAGCGCCTCCAGCGGCCGCAGGCCGGGCGCGGAAAAGTCCGCAGCTACGCCACCCTCTGTCGCCGGCAAGAGCACAATGGCCAGCGATTCGGGCGGAGCCTCGTCGAGCACAACCCGCGCAGCCGCCAGCGCCGCCTCGGCGTCGACAGCAAGCAGCGCCGCCAGGCGTTCTCGCAGCACCGCCTCCACCGCCGTATCCCAACCCTGCTCGACGCGTAAGTGTTTCCACAAAGGGGCCAGGCCATCCAGCCCATGACGCTTGAGCCAGTCGCCCAGCTTGCCCTGGGCCTGCAGTCGGGCCTGGAGCTGCGCCAGCGCATCGCGACGGGCACGCAGCTCGGTCAGCCGGCGCTGGACCATGCGCTCATGGTCCAGCGCCGCCTTGAGCCGGGCCTGGGTATCCGGCAGTCGTGCCTGTTCGCTGGCAAGCGCGTGCTGCAATGTCTCGAGCTCATCTTCCATATACTCCAGGCGAGCCTCGCGTTCCGCTATCGCCCGCTCATCGGGGCCGACGATCGCACCCTGCTCGGCCTCCAGCCTGGCGCGCCGCTGCGCCAATGCATCGAGCGCACGAACGGCACTGTTGCGGTTGGCGTCCTCGACGCGCAGCTGTTGCTCGGTGTGGGCCAGCTCGCGCCGTGCTGCGCCGACGGTAGTGTCGGCCGCCTGGCGGGCGGCGTCGAGTTCGGGCAGGCGCTCACTGACCTCTGCATGACGCGCCTCGGCGTGCTCGGCACGCAGGGCGGCATTCTCGGCCAGCGCCTCCCAACGCGCCTGATCCTCGCCCAGCGCACTGGCGCGCGCGCGCCAGTGCGCATCGTCGAGTTCGAGCTGGGCAAGCCGGGCCTCCAGCCGCTTGCGGGCCTCGCCGACGTGCTGGAGTTCGGTCTCGAGGCGTGCCACCTCCGCACTCACTGCAAACAGATCGCCTTGCGCGACATGCACGGCTTCCGACGCTGCGAACTGGGCATCGCGTGCCGCTTCGACACGCCCCTCGAGTTCCTGCAGGCGCGCGTTGTCGGTGTCGATGCGCGCGCTGGCTTCACCCAGCTCAGCGCGGCTGCGCTCGAGTTCGGTGCGCGCCTCGTTACGCTTGAGCAACCAGAGCAGCTGCTGCTTCTGCACATGCGCACCGTTGAGGGCGTTGTAGCGCGCTGCCACTTCGGCCTGCGCCTCGAGGTGGGCGATGCGTTCGCCCAGCTCCATGCGGATATCGTCGAGGCGGGCAAGGTTATCGCGCGCATCGCGCAGCCGCCCCTCGGTCTCCTTGCGCCGCTCGCGATACTTGGTCACCCCAGCGGCTTCTTCCAGGAAGCCGCGAATATCCTCTGGCCGCGCCTCGATGATGCGCGAGATCATGCCCTGCTCGATGATCGCGTAGGCCCGCGGCCCGAGCCCGGTACCCAGGAAAAGGTCGATCACATCCTTGCGCCGGACATGGACGCCATTGATGTAGTAGGTGGACTCGCCCGAGCGGTCGAGCACGCGCTTGACCGAGATTTCTGCATAACGCGACCACTGCCCGGCCGCCTTGCCCTCGGCGTTGTCGAACACCAGCTCGACGCTGGCGCGCGATACCGCCTTGCGCGTGGTCGAACCGTTGAAGATGACGTCCTGCATCGACTCGCCGCGCAGCGCCGACGCGCGAGTCTCACCCAGCACCCAGCGCACGGCATCGATGATGTTGGATTTGCCGCAACCGTTCGGTCCCACCACGCCGACCAGGCTACCCGGGGTGAGCACGGTCGTCGGATCGACAAAGGTCTTGAAGCCGGCGAGTTTGAGCTTGGAGAGGCGCACTTCGGGAAACAGGCAGGGGCGAGAGCGTGGCAGCGCCGCCACGGACGGGCGCAGAGGCTTCGCATGATAACATTTCCGCCCCTACCGACTTCGCGCGGACGCGCCCGGCGCGTACCCGATCCGTATCAAAGTGAATCCAAACCTCGCCCGACTGCAGCCCTACCCGTTCGAGAAGCTGCGCGCACTGTTTGCCGGCATCGAGCCGCCCGCGCACCTGAAGCCGATCCGCCTGTCGATCGGCGAGCCGCAGCACCCCACCCCCGGCTTCATCCGCCAGACCCTGGCGGACAACCTGGGCGGGCTGTCCAGCTATCCGGTGACGCTGGGCTCGGATGCCCTGCGCGGCGCGATCGCCCACTGGCTCGAGCGCCGTTTCGGGCTGCCGCAGGTCGACCCCGCCACCCAGGTCATACCGGTGGCGGGTACGCGCGAGGCGCTCTTCGCCTTCGCACAGTGCGTGGTCGATGGCAGCCGCCCTGGCGCCAAGGTGCTGTGCCCGAATCCGTTCTATCAGATCTACGAAGGCGCTGCGCTGCTTGCCAACGCCGAGCCACTCTTCATCAACAACCTGCCCGAGAACGGCTTCGGTTCGGACTTCGCGGCGATCGACGACGCGACCTGGCGGGACATCCAGCTCGTCTACGTCTGTTCGCCTGGCAATCCCACCGGTCGCCTGCTCAAGCTCGACGAGTGGAAGACCCTTTTTGAGCTGTCGGACCGTCACGGCTTCGTCATCGCGGCCGACGAATGCTACTCGGAGATCTACTTCGACGACCACGCCAAACCGATCGGCGGCCTGGAAGCCGCATGGCGCCTGGGGCGCACCGACTTCCGCAATATCGTCATGTTCTCCAGCCTGTCCAAGCGCTCCAACGTCCCCGGGATGCGCTCGGGCTTCGTCGCCGGCGATGCGCGCATCCTCAAGAACTTCCTGCTCTACCGGACCTACCACGGTTGCGCCTTGAGCCCCGCGGTCCAGGCCGCCTCGGTGGCAGCATGGAACGATGAGACCCACGTCGAGGAGAACCGCCGTCTCTATCGCGACAAGTTTGCTCGCGTCACGCCCATGCTGCGCCCCTACCTTCCCGTTCAATTGCCCGATGCCGGCTTCTACTACTGGGTACGTACGCCATTGCCGGACACCGAGTTCGCCCGCAGGCTGCAGGCTGAATATAATGTGACGGTCCTGCCCGGCAGCTATCTCGCGCGCGAGGCCCAGGGCGTCAACCCGGGCGCCGGCTTCGTCCGCATTGCGCTGGTGGCCGATACACACGAATGCGTCGAAGCCGCCGAGCGCATCATCGATTTCTGCAAAACCCTCTGAGAGAGAAACCCCCAATGCACGCTCTGCAACAGATCATCGACGACGCCTTCGAAAACCGCGCCAGCCTTTCGCCCACCTCCGCTCCGGCCGAGATCCGTGACGCGGTCGAGCAGGTGATCGCAGGCCTCGATGCCGGCACCCTGCGCGTGGCCGAGAAGAAGGATGGCCAGTGGGTGGTCAACCAGTGGATCAAGAAGGCGGTGCTCATTTCCTTCCGCCTGCGCGACAACGAAGTGGTGCAGGCCGGCGGCCTCAACTTCTTCGACAAGGTCGCGACCAAGTTTGGCGACTACACGCCGGATCAGTTCCGCGATGGCGGCTTCCGCGTCGTTCCCCCGGCCGTGGCCCGCAAGGGCAGCTTCATCGGCAAGAACGTGGTGCTGATGCCCTCGTACGTGAATATCGGCGCCTACGTCGACGAAGGCACGATGGTCGACACCTGGGCAACCGTCGGTTCGTGCGCGCAGATCGGCAAGAATGTGCACCTGTCAGGCGGCGTCGGTATCGGTGGCGTGCTCGAACCGGTGCAAGCCGGCCCGGTGATCATCGAGGACAACGTTTTCGTAGGCGCCCGCTCCGAGGTCGTGGAAGGCGTCATCATCGAGGAGAACGCCGTGCTGTCGATGGGCGTGTACATCGGCCAGAGCACCAAGATCTATGATCGCGAGACCGGCACCGTCACCTACGGCCGTGTACCGGCCGGCGCGGTGGTCGTTCCGGGCAGCCTGCCCTCGGCATGCGGCAAGTACAGCCTGTACTGCGCGGTGATCGTCAAGAAGGTGGATGCCCAGACGCGCGCCAAGACTGCCATCAACGAACTGCTGCGCGGAGCGTAAGCCGCACATCGCAGCCGGGGGCTGCGTGCCCCCACGCACAACATTCGCAGGAGTCCGGAGCCATGATTTTCGACAGCCTTTTCCAGCTCATGGCCGAAAAGAAGGCCTCGGACATCTTCATCACCGCAGGCGCCCCGATCCACATCAAGATCCAGGGCCACACCATGCCGATCAACCAGCAGGTCATGGACCCGCTGATGATCCAGCGCATCATCCAGGAGGCGATCACCCCTTCGCAGATCGCCGCGCTCGAGCGCGACCGGGAACTCAACCTCTCGTTCGGGCGCCGGGACCTGGGCAACTTCCGTATCAACGTCTTCTGGCAGCGCAATTCGATGGCGATCGTCGTGCGCTACATCCAGAGCGACATCCCGGAAGTCCAGTCACTCGGCCTGCCTGCGGTGCTGACCGAGGTGGTGATGGACAAGCGCGGCCTGATCCTCGTGGTCGGCGCCACCGGTTCGGGCAAATCGACCACGCTGGCGTCGATGCTCGACCACCGCAACCGCAACCGCAGTGGCCACATCCTCACGGTCGAGGACCCCATCGAGTACCTGTTCAAGCATCGCAAGTCGGTGGTCAATCAGCGCGAGGTCGGGATCGATACGCTGAGTTGGAACGAAGCTCTGCGCAACGCGATGCGCCAGGCCCCTGACTGCATCCTGATCGGCGAGATTCGCGACCGCGAGACCATGCAGGCCGCCATATCGTACGCACAGACAGGCCACCTATGCCTGGCGACCCTGCACGCGAACAACGCGTACCACGCGCTCAACCGCATCGTGAACTTCTTCCCGATCGAGAACCGCCAGCTCCTTTACCTCGATCTTGCCGTCGCGCTGCGCTGCATCGTCTCCCAGCGCCTCGTGCGCAAGCCTGACGGCAAACGCGTACCCGCGGTCGAGATCCTGATGAACACGCGCCACATCAGCGAGCTGATCGAGCGCGGCGAGCTCAACGGCATCAAGGAGGCCATGGAGCAATCCCTGGCGCCAAGCTCGCAGACCTTCGAGCAGGCGCTGTACCAGCTCTACACCGAAAAGACGATCACCCTGGAGGAGGCACTCGCCAATGCCGACTCGCCAACCAACCTCCACTGGCTGATCAACAATGCCCAGATCAACGAACCCGAGTCGCCCTCGTTGAAGAGCGCGCGCGAAGGCAAGGCGCTGGACTTCGAGGGCATCAACGAAGAGGGAGCGTCCTTCAAGGAATTCACCCTCGACATGAGCAACAACTGAGCGTCAGGGGCGCGGCATGCCGCGCCACCGCGCCATACTCCCCCAACCGACTCTTCACATGCACGCCAACCATACCCCGACGCTCACCCTCGCCTGCGAGCTCATCGCCCGTCCCTCGGTCACCCCTGAGGACGCCGGCTGCCTCGACCTCATCTCCGCACGCCTGCAGGCGCTGGGTTTTACCTGCGAACGCATCGACACCGGTGGGGTGTCGAACCTGTGGGCGCGCCGCGGCAGCCAGGCACCGGTGCTATGCCTCGCCGGCCACACCGACGTGGTGCCGCCCGGCCCTGCCGCAGCCTGGGATACGCCCCCGTTCGAGCCGAACCTGCGCGACGGCCTTCTTTACGGGCGTGGCGCTGCGGACATGAAGACCTCGCTCGCTGCTTTCGTAACCGCAATCGAACGCTTCGTCAGCGCCTGCCCTGATCATGAAGGCAGCATCGCGCTGCTGCTGACCTCGGACGAGGAAGGGGTCGCCACCCATGGCACGGTCAAGGTGGTGGAGGCATTGGCAGCCCGCGGCGAGCGCATCGACTACTGCATCGTCGGGGAGCCGACCTCGGTCAGCACGCTTGGCGACATGATCAAGAACGGCCGCCGTGGCTCGCTCTCGGGCTCGCTTCGCGTCAAGGGGCTGCAAGGGCATGTAGCCTACCCGCAGCTCGCACGCAATCCCATTCACCTCTTCGCCCCGGCACTGGCCGAACTCGCCGCCATCCGCTGGGACGAGGGCAACGAGTTCTTCCCGCCGACCACCTGGCAGGTGTCGAACATCCACGCCGGCACGGGTGCCAACAACGTGATTCCGGGCGTGTGCGAGGTGTTGTTCAACTTCCGCTTCGGCTCGGTGTCGACTGCGGACGATCTCAAGCGTCGCACCTGCGAGATCCTCGACCGCCATGGCCTCGACTACGAGATCGACTGGCATCTGTCCGGCAAGCCCTTCATCACTGGCCGAGGGCAGCTAGTAAGGGCACTGTCGGCTGCCATCCACGACACCGTCGGCGTCACCACCGAGCTGTCGACCACCGGCGGCACGTCGGACGGCCGCTTCATTGCCGATATCTGCCCAGAGGTGGTCGAGTTCGGGCCGGTCAACGCCACCATTCACAAGATCAATGAGTGCGTCGCCATCGACGCGGTCGAACCGTTGTCCGCGATCTACGAACGCACGCTTGCTGCCCTGCTCCAGCCCGCGGGCTGACTCCTATCGGGCACGACCAACCTCTTCGCCGGAAAAACCATGCAAGACAATCACTTCGAGCAAGCGCAGGACGAACATGATCATGAGCACGACCATGGCCACGAACATGGACCGCTCGCCGAGCTCGTCACCGTGCGCGACTGGCTGCGCTATGCCGTGACGCGCTTCAACCGTGCCGGCATCTTCTGCGGCCATGGCGTTTCCGACACCTACGACGAGGCGGTCTGGCTCATCCTCGGTACGCTCGCGCTACCGCTGAACAGGCTCGAACCCTTTCTCGATGCGTGCATACCGAGCGAGGAGCGCATTTCAGTGCTCGAAGCCATCGAACAACGCGCGGACGAGCGCATCCCCACGGCTTACATTCTTGGCGAAGCCTGGCTGGGTGACTTCCGTTTCACCGTCGATCCGCGCGTCATCGTGCCGCGTTCGTTCTTTGCCGAGTTGCTTGAAGATGGGCTCGCCCCCTGGATCGAGGAGCCCGAAGCGGTGCACAGCGCACTCGACATGTGCACCGGATCGGCGTGCCTGGCCATCCTGATGGCTCATGCGTTCCCCAACGCGGACATCACCGGGGCGGACCTGTCCGAGGATGCGCTTGAACTGGCGCATCTGAACGTGAACGACTATGGTCTGAGCGAGAGGGTCGAGCTTGTCCATAGCGACGTGTTCTCCGGACTTGAAGGTCGCAGCTTCGATCTGATCCTGAGCAATCCACCTTACGTCACGGCCGAATCTATGGACGAACTGCCTGCGGAGTATCTCCACGAGCCGCAGATGGCCCTCGCCGCGGGCGAAGACGGGCTGGATGTCGTGCGTACCCTGCTCGCTCAGGCACGCGATCACCTCAATCCGAATGGCATCCTCGCTGTAGAAGTCGGGCATAATCGCCACCTCGTCGAAGACGCCTTCCCCGACCTGCCCTTTACCTGGCTGTCGACCGCTGGCGGGGATGACTCGATCTTCCTGCTTCGCAGGGAGGACCTCTAGATCGCCTTGCCCGGTTCGAGATCGGGCGGGCATGAGCCACAAGGAATCCAACATGGCAACTGCGCGCCCCATCCTGCTTGTCGAAGACAACCCCGACGACGAGACCCTGACCTTGCGCGCATTGGGTAAGAACCAGATAGAAGCGCCTGTCGTGGTCGCACACGATGGCGTCGAGGCCGTGGATTACCTTTTCGGTCTCGAGGCCAATGGCAGTCGCCACGCGAATCCGCTGCCCGTCGTCGTCCTGCTTGACCTGAAGCTTCCCCGCATCGACGGGCTGGAGGTGCTGCGCCGGATCCGCGCCGACGAGCGCACAGCCACCTTGCCAGTGGTCGTGCTGACCACCTCCTGTGAGAGCCTGGACCTGCGCCAGGCCTATAGCCTGGGCGCCAACAGCTACATCCGCAAACCCGTGGATTTCGAACGCTTCGAGCGCGCCATCGGCCTCATTGGCCATTACTGGCTGGACCTGAACGAGACCACTGACAGCGCGGCACGCAGCGCCTACTGAGGCGCTGTCGCGCGCGCACTCAAGCGAGCTCGTCGATCCAGGCCTGCTGAATGCCTTCGAGGATGCGCTCGCCACAGCGCTTGGGGTCGCCGTCGAACTCCGGCAAGGCCAGCACCCAGTTCATCAGATCGACGAAGTTCACCCGCGTCGGGTCAACATCGGGGTGAGCGTCGGCAAGCTGAATGGCGATTTCTTCCACCTCGGTCCACTTCATGTCAGTGCTTTCCTTCGCGAGCCATGTTGATCGTATAGCGGGGAATCTCGACCACGAGCGCAGCCTCGCCGACCACGGCCTGGCATGACAGGCGGGATTGCGGCTCGAGGCCCCAGGCCTTGTCGAGCAGGTCCTCCTCGTCTTCGGTTGCCTCGTTCAGCGATTCGAAGCCCTCGCGCACGATGACATGACAGGTCGTGCAAGCACAGGACTTCTCGCACGCGTGCTCGATGTCGATACCGTGCCCCAGCAGGCTGTCGCAAACGGTTGTGCCGGGAGTCGCTTCGATCACACTGCCGTCGGGGCAGAGTTCGACGTGAGGTAGGACGATGATCTGGGTCATGATGTGTTCGGATCAGAGTTCGAGTTCGTCGACCTTGTGGCCGGCGAGCGCAGTGCGGATGCTGTTGTCCATGCGGCGTGCAGCAAAGTCGTCGGTGGCGCGCGCGAGAGCGTCGATACTCGCCTTGATCGCACGATGGTCGTCGCCGGCAAGCAAGGCGCGCAGGTTAACGATCGCGGTCAGGATGGCGTCACGTTCGTGCACTGCCAGCAGCCCGCCATCCTTGTCCAGCGCGTGTTCGGTCGCCTCGATCACACGCTCTGCCTCGACCTGTTGCTCGCGCAGCGCGCGCGCGCGCATGTCTTCGCCCGCGTGCTCGACACCCGATCTCAGCATGCCAGCGATCTCCTCGTCGGACAGCCCGTAGGATGGCTTGACGAGTACGCTTGCCTCGACGCCCGAGGACATCTCGCGCGCGGACACCGACAGCAGACCATCCGCATCAACCTGGAAGCTGACACGAATACGGGCTGCGCCCGCCACCATCGGTGGGATGCCGCGCAGTTCGAAGCGAGCGAGCGAGCGGCAGTCGGCGACGAGCTCGCGCTCGCCCTGGACGACATGGAAAGCCATCGCGGTCTGGCCGTCCTTGAAGGTGGTGAATTCCTGCGCGCGAGCGCTGGGGAGCGTCGAATTGCGCGGAATGACCTTCTCGACCAGCCCTCCCATGGTCTCCAGACCGAGCGAAAGGGGAATGACATCGAGCAGCAACCAGTCGTCCTCCGCCGCACGGTTGCCGGCAAGCACGTTCGCCTGCATCGCGGCGCCCAGCGCGACGACCTTGTCGGGGTCCAGATTGGTGAGCGGCTCCTGGCCGAAGTAGCGCGCCACGGCGCGCTGGATGTGGGGCATGCGGGTGGCGCCGCCGACCATGACCACACCCTTGACTTCGTCCGGAGCGAGCCCCGCGTCACGCAAGGCCTTGCGCACCGGACCCAAGGTCTTCTGCACGAGGGGCTGGGTCATTTCCGCGAACTCGTCGCGGCTGACGACAAGATCCACCTCCTCGCCCGAGGCCAGCCTGACGTGGACGGGTGCCTGCTCGCAGGCGGTGAGAAGCTCCTTCGCCTCGCGCGCCTTCATCTGCAGACGACGTGCATCCTCGAGCGAAGGCGGCGAGATGCGCGCCTTGTCGAGAATCCAGCAGAACAGACGGTGGTCGAAGTCATCGCCGCCCAGGGCCGCATCGCCGTTGGTCGACAACACCTCGAAGACGCCGCGCGAGAGCTTGAGGATGGACAGGTCGAATGTGCCGCCGCCGAGGTCATAGACCGCATAGACGCCTTCGGCAGCATTGTCCAGGCCATATGCAACTGCCGCGGCAGTGGGCTCGTTGAGCAGGCGCAACACGTCGATCCCGGCCAGGCGCGCAGCATCCTTGGTCGCCTGGCGCTGTGCATCGTCGAAATAGGCCGGCACCGTGATGACCGCACCTACGAGCGGCCCGCCAAGGCTGGCTTCCGCACGCTCGCGCAACCGACGCAGGATCTCGGCCGAAACCTCGACCGGGCTCTTGACGCCTTGCACGGTCCTCAGGCGCACCATGCCGGGGCTGTCCTCGAAGTCGTAAGGCATGGCTTCGATGTGCGCAACATCCTTGAGACCACGACCCATGAAGCGCTTGAACGAGACGATCGTGTTACGAGGATCGACCGCCTGGGCTTCGAGCGCAGCCCGGCCGACCTCAAGACTGCCGTCGCTGCGGTAACGGACCGCCGAAGGCAGCATCGTCCGCCCACTCTCATCGGGCAGGCACACGGCAATCCCGTTACGGACGGTCGCAACGAGCGAATTGGTGGTACCGAGGTCGATGCCTACCGCGAGCCGGTGCTTGTGCGGCTCGGGAGACATGCCGGGTTCAGCGATCTGCAACAGGGCCATCAGCTAGTTTCCGTGCGTTCTTTTCAGTTCTCGAGGGCGATCAGCGCCTCGTCGATTTCTTGCTGGAGCTTGTCGATGAACATGAGCCGGCGCACGGTGTCGGCCGCTCCTTCGAAGTCGTGATCGTCGTCGAGTTGTTGGGCGAGTTGCGCGCGCACTTCGCGCGCATGGGCGAGCAGGCGCCGATGCAAGTCCTCGAGTTCGCTGATCTCGGCGGCCGCCCGCGCCTCCTCGACCGCCTCGCGCCACTCCATCTGCTCCATCAGGAACGCCGGCGACATGGCGGTATTGGTCTCGAGCGCTGTATCGACGCCAGCCAGCTCAAGCAGGTACTGAGCGCGTGCAAGCGGCTTGCGCAAAGTGCGGAAGCCCTCGTTCACCCGCGTCGCCCACTGCATGGACAGCCGTTTCTCGAGGTCGGACAGGTGGGCGTGGCGATCAGGGTGCACCTGAGCCTGCAGGCCATGCCACGCCTGCTCGAGCGCGGTTTCGTCGAGCTTGAAACGGCGCGGCAGGCCGAACAGGGCGAAAAAGTCCTGCGTAAGGTCGATGCTCATCGTGTGCGGCTCAGACGTTGAAGCTCTCGCCGCAGCCGCACTGGTCCTTGACGTTCGGGTTGTTGAACTTGAAGCCTTCGTTGAGCCCTTCCTTCACGAAGTCCAGCTCGGTGCCTTCAAGATAGGCCAGGCTCTTGGGGTCGACCACAACCTTGACGCCATGGCTCTCGAAGACGAGGTCCTCGTCCTCGGTACCGTCGACAAACTCGAGCTTGTAGGCCATGCCCGAGCAGCCGGAGGTCTTCACGCCGAGCCGGATGCCGACACCCTTGCCACGCTTGGCAATGAAGTTCGACACGTGACGAGCAGCGGATTCTGACAGCGTTACGCCCATGGTTCCTCCTGTGTTCGTAGACAAGCTCAGGCTTCGTGCTTCTTCTTGTAGTCGGCAACCGCCGCCTTGATCGCATCCTCAGCGAGGATGGAGCAATGGATCTTGACCGGCGGCAGGGCGAGCTCTTCGGCAATTTCGGTGTTCTTGATCTCGAGCGCCTGGTCCAGGGTCTTGCCCTTGACCCACTCGGTCACCAGCGAACTCGACGCAATTGCCGAGCCGCAGCCGTATGTCTTGAACTTGGCGTCCTCGATGACGCCGTCCTTGCCAACCTTGATCTGCAGCTTCATCACGTCGCCACAGGCCGGCGCGCCCACCATGCCGGTGGCCACGCCCTCCTCGTCCTTGCCGAAGGAGCCGACATTGCGGGGGTTTTCGTAGTGGTCGAGGACCTTTTCACTGTAGGCCATGTTCTTTCTCCGTCAGGGGATATCTACTTTATTCCGACCGCGGCCATCTGCCGCGGCGCTTTCGAGTTTCAGCTTCGTTCGAGCCGTGTTCGCAGCGATCTCAGTGCGCGGCCCACTGCACGGTGTCGAGGTCAACGCCATCCTTGTACATCTCCCACAGCGGCGACAGCTCGCGCAGCTTGCCGATCTTGCGACGCAGCAGGTCGATGGCGTAGTCCACCTCTTCTTCCGTGGTGAAGCGCCCGATCGAGAAACGAATGGAGCTGTGGGCAAGCTCGTCATTGCGCCCCAATGCGCGCAGCACGTAGGAGGGCTCCAGGCTCGCCGAGGTGCAGGCCGAACCGGAGGACACGGCGATCTCCTTGATGGCCATGATCAGCGACTCGCCCTCGACGTAGGCGAAGGAAATATTGAGGTTGTGCGGAACGCGCTGCTCGAGGTCGCCGTTGACATAGGTTGCCTCGATGTCCGTGAGCCCGGCCAGCAACTTGTCGCGCAAGCGGCGGATGCGCTCGTTCTCCACACCCATCTCCTCGCGCGCAAGACGGAAGGCTTCGCCCATGCCGACGATCTGATGCGTGGCCAGGGTGCCCGAGCGCAGGCCGCGCTCATGGCCGCCGCCGTGCATCTGCGCCTCCAGGCGCACACGCGGCTTGCGCCGAACATAGAGCGCGCCAATGCCCTTGGGACCGTAAGTCTTGTGGGCACTGAAGCTCATCAGGTCCACCTTGAGCGCAGCAAGGTCGATCCCGATCTTGCCCGTCGCCTGCGCGGCGTCCACATGGAAGACGATACCCTTCTCGCGGCACAGCTCACCGATCTCCGCGATCGGCTGGATGACACCGACCTCGTTGTTCACAAACATCACCGAGATCACGATGGTGTCGGGACGAATCGCAGCCTTGAGGGCCTCCAGATCGACAAGGCCATTCTCCTGCACGTCGAGATAAGTCGCCTCGAAGCCTTCGCGCTCGAGTTCGCGCACGGTGTCGAGCACGGCCTTGTGTTCGGTCTTGAGGGTGATGACGTGCTTGCCCTTGCCCTTGTAGAAGTGCGCAGCACCCTTGATGGCCAGGTTGTTCGACTCCGTCGCACCCGAGGTCCAGATGATCTCCTTGGGGTCGGCATTGACCAGCGCGGCGACCTGCTCGCGCGCCGTCTCGACGGCCTCCTCCGCAGCCCAGCCGTAGGCGTGGGAGCGGCTGGCCGGGTTGCCGAAGTGCTCGGTAAGCCAGGGAATCATCTGTTCCGCCACTCGGGGATCCACCGGGGTCGTGGCCGAGTAGTCGAGGTAGATCGGGAACTTCATTCAGTCTCTCCGCAGAGTCGTTGTTCGAGTATTGGGTGTCGTGCCGGGCAGTCGCGGTCAGGCTGCAACCGAGGCCAGATTCCTGAGATTGTCGGTCACACCTGCAAGCGCGCCCAGGAAAGCGCGCACCTGCTCCGCCGTCGTGTCGCGACCGAGGCTGATACGCACCGCCGCTCGCGCCAGGCCGCGCTCCACACCCATCGCCAACAGTGTGTGAGAGGGCTCGGGATTGGCGCTTGAGCAGGCCGAACCGCTTGCGCAGGCAAAGCCCGCACGATCGAGCTTGGCAACCAGGGTTTCGCCGTCGATCTGACCGATGGCAAAGAAAACGGTATTCGGCAGCCTCGGGGCCTGAGCCGAGAAGATCGATGCACCGCACTGCAGCAGCCCACGCTCGAGTTCTTCACGCAGCGCGCCAAGCCGCTGCGCTTCTTGCGCCTGGGCCGCCCGCGCACGCTCACAGGCCACTCCGAAGCCCACGATCGCGGCCACGTTCTCGGTGCCCGAGCGCAATCCGCGCTCCTGGCCGCCGCCTGCGATCAGGGGCGTGAGCTCGACCCGCTTGTCGACGATCAAGGCTCCCGCCCCGAGCGGGCCGCCGATCTTGTGCGCCGACAGGCTCAGCGCATGCACGCCGAGCGTACGGAAATCGACTTCAAGCTTGCCCACGGCCTGTACCGCATCGGTATGAACCCATGCGCCCACGGTGCGGGCCTGCGCAGCAATGCGTGCAAGGTCCTGCACGACACCGGTCTCGTTGTTGGCCATCATCACCGAGACAAGGCGCGGCCGGTCTGCCAGCACTGCTTGCCAGGAGGCTTCATCGACCAGCCCCTGCGCATCCACGCCGATCTCGCGCAGCGCCCATCCACCACGCTGCAACTGGCGAGCTGGCTCGCGTACGCAAGGGTGCTCGATGGCACTGATCGCAAGCAGCGCCGGCTTGAACACTCCCGCCGCGCCCTTGAGGAAGAGGTTGTTGGCTTCCGAGCCACCGCTGGTAAAGACCACCTCGGTAGCATGCGCACCGACCGCCGATGCCACGCGCACCCGCGCCTCGTCTATCGCGGCGCGCGCCTGGCGGCCGTACTCATGCCGGCTCGATGCATTGCCGAAGCGCGCCTGCTCACCCACACCCAGCCAGGGCAGCATCGCCTCGCGCACGACGTCATCGAGCGGCGTGGTGGCGTTCCAGTCGAGATAGACCGGTGCGAAACTCATCGACGAACTCTCAGGCAACCGCGCTTGCATGCAGCGCAAGCGTAGCGCGACGGCGGATGTTCTTGAGCACTGCCATGTCGGCATCAGGGCGCACCTGACGATTCACCAAGGCCTCGAGCGTGACCGAGTCGAGATAGGCGTACATGCGCTTATTGAGGTTGGCCCACAGGTCGTGCGTCATGCAGCGATGCGCATCATGGCAATTTTCCTTGCCGCCACACTGGGTGGCATCGAGCGGCTCGTCCACGGCGATGATGATGTCGGCCACGGTAATGGCGTCCATCTCGCGCGCAAGCCGGTAGCCGCCACCGGGGCCGCGGACGCTACTGACGATCTGATGCCGGCGCAGCTTGCCGAACAACTGTTCGAGGTAGGAAAGCGAGATGTGCTGACGCTCTGCGATTCCGGCGAGCGTAACCGGCCCCTCGGCCTGGCGCGAGGCCAGATCGATCATTGCCGTCACGGCGAAACGTCCCTTGGTCGTCAATCTCATGTCGGCTCCTGGATGTCCAACGGCCCCGCTGCGACTGCATGAATGCCGCGCACTGCGAATACCTTAACGTTTCGGTCGACTATACGTATCCCGACAAAAACGGTCAACTACTCGCCAGCCAGGCTACGAGGCCTTGTACGCTCAGTCCACCATCCTCGACAAACGGCTCGCGTCGAAGTCATCGGCCCGCTCGACCGCTTCGTCAAGCTTCACCCCGGCCGCCTCCAGCCTGGCGATGATGGCCTGCAGTCGCCTGTCGGTTTCCACCGAGTGATCCAGCAACCCGTGCAGCGCCTTGGACACTGGATCATCCATGTCGCGTGTCACGCCGTAGGCACTGAAACCCATCTGCTCGGCCTTGTTCTCGCGCGCGGCATCACGCTCGGGATCGATCAGGCGCGCAGGATTGCCCACTGCCGTCACGCCCGCCGGAACGGGCTTGACGACTACTGCGTTGGAGCCAACCTTGGCACCATCGCCCACGGTAAAACCGCCAAGCACTTTTGCACCGGCACCGATCACGACGCCCTTGCCAAGCGTCGGGTGACGCTTGGCGCCGCGGTAGAGCGAGGTTCCGCCCAAGGTCACGCCCTGGTAGATCGTGCAGTCGTCACCGATCTCCGCAGTCTCGCCGATCACCACACCCATGCCGTGATCAATGAAGACGCGACGCCCGATCACTGCGCCGGGATGAATCTCGATACCGGTCAGAAATCGCCCGATGTGGCTGATGAAGCGCCCCAGCCAATGCCATTCCCGCGTCCACGCGGCGTGCGCAAGACGATGGAACATCAACGCATGGATGCCCGGATAACACGTAAGCACCTCCAAGGTCGAACGTGCGGCGGGGTCGCGCTCACGGACACTGGCGAGGTCTTCACGCAGGCGGCTGAACATTTTCGAGAAACACTCCGGATAGGATTGCGGCCGGGAAGGCACGGAACCAATTCCCGACTATTTTAATCGACTTTAGGCGATGAATTCAAAGCCTGGTCATCGGGGGCGAGTTGCGACGCCTGGACAGGCGCGCGCGACTGCGCCCAAGCCTAGCCACGTCGCCGGGGCTGCTCGAAAGTCGTCAGCATCCCGCGCAGGATGGCCACCTCCTCACGCTCGAGACGGACGCGATTGAACAGGCGGCGGATGCGCGGCAGCAGGCGCTTGGGGTTGGCCGGGTCATGAAAGCCGCTTGCCGTCACCGCGCGCTCGAGGTGGGCCATGAAGCCCTCGAAATCGGCGTGGGTTGCGGGCTCGCCAAAGGTGTCGGGCTCAAGCACGGCCTCGGCACCGATCGCCGCCATTCTCAACTCATACGCCAGCACCTGTACCGCGGCCCCCAGGTTCAACGAAGAGAAGTCGGGATTGGTGGGAATGGTCACCGGCAGGCTGCACAACCCCACCTCCTCGTTGGTCAGGCCACTGGTCTCGTTACCAAAGACGAGCGCCACCGGTCCGTCGGCGCAGCGCCCGACGATCTCAAGCGCCGCGTCGCGAGCCTGCATGCGCGGCAAGGACAGCTCCCGCCGACGCGCGGTGAGCGCTGCCGAGAAGACGGTGTCGGCAAGTGCGTCCTGCAAGCAGTCCACTACCCGCGCCGTCGCCAGGATGTCGCCGGCGCCGGATGCGCGCGCGCTCGCGACCTCGTCGGGAAAGGACTCCGGCGCCACCAGCCACAACTCGTGCAAGCCCATCACTTTCATCGCGCGGGCGGCGGCACCGATGTTTCCGGGGTGCGTGGTGCGCGACAACACGATACGGATGCGGTCAAGCGCAAGTGGGCGATTCATATTAAAATTCTGTGTTTTCCGAGTTCTGCCGGTCAGCCCGACTGACGCGGCGCGCGCCAGGCGCGCTACCGCAATGAAGGCCCCGCATTCTTTAACCGAGACCGCTTCGCATGCATCCCACCCTGAACATCGCCGTCAAGGCCGCCCGTCGCGCAGCGACCGTCATCAATCGCGCCTCGACCCAGCTCGAACTGCTGGCAGTGCAGTCCAAGTCGCCGAACGACTTCGTTACCGAGGTCGACCACGCTGCCGAAAAAGCCATCATCGAGGTGCTGCGCGACGCCTTTCCAGGGCACGGGATTCTAGCAGAGGAGTCGGGTGAGTCCGGCCCCCTCAATGGTCAGGAGAGCGAGTTCAACTGGATCATCGATCCGCTCGACGGCACGACCAACTTCATCCATGGCTTCCCGCAATACGCGGTGTCGATCGCACAGACCAAAAATGGCGTGCTCGAACACGCGGTGATCTACGACCCGAACACCAACGAGATGTTCACTGCCTCGCGCGGCAGCGGCGCCTTCCTCAACGATCGCCGCATTCGCGTGTCGCGACGTGCGCGCCTGAATGAAGCACTCATCGGCACGGGCTTCCCGTTCCGCAAGTTCGACCAGATCGACGCCTACCTGGCGATGTTCAAGGAGCTTACCCAGAAGACAGCGGGTATCCGCCGCCCGGGCGCAGCTGCGCTCGACCTCGCCTATGTCGCCGCCGGACGCCTGGACGGCTTCTGGGAGATGGGCCTGTCGCCGTGGGACATGGCAGCCGGCGCGCTGATCATCCAGGAAGCTGGCGGCCTGGTCTCGGACCTCTCGGGCGAAGGCAACTTCCTCACCACCGGCAACGTCGTCGCCGGCACACCGAAGATCTTCGGCCAGCTGCTGCCGATCATCCAGGCCTACCGACCGGCCAGCATGCAGGCCTGAGGTTTCGCTAAGCCCCGGGGATGCGCAAGGTGAGCGTATCCCCGCGCTGGGTGAATTCGAGGTGGCGCAACACCGACATCCCGAGCAGGATCTCTGCTCCCTGCATCCCGGGGTTTAGATGGCCGCTCACGTTACGTACCTCGAAGGGCCCGAGCGCCAGGGTGTCGATGCGGGTCTGGTGCACGGTGACGTTGCCATTTGCGGTAATCACCGAGCCCGCGGCGCCGGGCCGCAGCCCGAGCTGGGGGCCAAGATGGGCGGGCACCGATACCTGGGTCGCACCGGTATCGAGCAGAAAAACCACCGGCTGGCCGTTGATCTCGCCTGGCGCCAGGTAGTGGCCGAAGCGGTTGCGCTTGAGCACCAGCTCTTGCGCCCCCTGAGTGACGACCAGGTTGCGGTTTGGATTGTCGCGGCGCTCAAGCACCGAATCGAAACTCACCCAGCCCAGCGCCAGAAAGGCGAGCGTGGCCAGCACGCCAAGCTTGCGGCCAAGGCTGCGGGTTTCCTGATCGCGGTCGTTCATGGCTGTCTCCCCTGGGGGCGGTATTCGATCTGTCCGGGGCGATAATCTCGCCCTCACTCACGACAATACAGCGCGCAAGAGGTTTCTGTTGGCAGCACGCACTCCCATCGATTCGACCACCCACGCCGGCGCAGCATTGAGCGAAGCGGAAATCGCCGCCCACACTCCCATGATGCAGCAGTATCTGCGCATCAAGGCCCAGCACCCGCGCACCCTGCTCTTCTACCGCATGGGCGACTTCTACGAGCTCTTCTTCGAAGATGCCGAGAAGGCAGCACGGCTGCTCGACATCACCCTCACCACACGCGGGCAGTCCAGCGGCAAGCCGATCCGCATGGCGGGCGTGCCCTTTCATGCCGTCGAGCAGTACCTCGCCCGCCTGGTCAAGCTGGGCGAGTCGGTGGTGATTGCCGAGCAGGTCGGCGAGCCGGGCACGACCAAGGGGCCGATGGAGCGTGCGGTGAGCCGCATCGTCACGCCGGGAACGCTGACAGACGCCGCCTTGCTCGACGACCGCCGCGACGCCCTGCTGCTGGCGGCGAACATGCATCGCGGCGTGCTCGGCCTGGCCTGGCTCAACCTCGCCAATGGCGATTTTCGCCTCATGCAATGCCCGTCGGACGCGCTGCAGGCGCAGTTCGAGCGCCTGCGCCCGGCCGAGGTCCTGGTGCCGGACGGGCTCGCCCTGCCGCTCCTGGACAACCTGGCACCGGCGCTGCGCAGGCTCGCCGACTGGCAGTTCGACGCCGACACCGGGACACGTCTGCTCACCGGCCATTTCGGTACGCGCGATCTCGTCGGCTTCGGCGTCGAAGACCTGCCGGTGGCGCTCGGCGCCGCATCCGCGCTCTACGACTACGCCCAGGCCACTCAGCGCCAGACCCTGGCCCACGTCACCGGTCTCACGGTCGAGCGCGAGTCCGAATACCTGCGCCTGGACGCCGCCACCCGGCGCAACCTGGAACTGACCGAGACCCTGCGCGGCGAGGCGGCCCCCACACTGCTCTCGCTGCTCGATACCTGCATCACCAGCATGGGCTCGCGCTGGCTGCGCCACGCCCTGCACCACCCACTGCGTGAGCGCAGCGTGCCGACGGCGCGCCACGCGGCCGTGGCCGAACTCATCGGCGAGGCCGCCGCCTACGGCATCGACGGCCGTGACGGGCGGCGGGCGGCCAACGTGCGCGGCGCGCTGCGCGGCGTCGCGGACGTCGACCGCATCACCGCCCGCATCGCCTTGCGCAGCGCGCGCCCGCGCGACCTCTCGGCGCTGCGCGACAGTCTCGCGCGCCTGCCCGAACTGGACAGCGCGCTTCACGCGTGCGAAGCAGCGCTGCTGCTCGAAATTCGCGCTGCGCTCGACATCGCCCCCGAGCCGCTCGCCCTGCTGCGCCAGGCCATCGCCGATGAGCCTGCAGCCATGGTGCGTGACGGCGGCGTGATCGCGTCCGGCTACGATGCCGAGCTCGACGAGTTGCGCGCCATCCAGACCAACTGCGGCGAGTTCCTGCTCGCGCTCGAAACGCGGGAGCGCGAGCGCACCGGCATCAGCGGTCTCAAGGTCGAGTTCAACAGGGTGCATGGCTTCTACATCGAGGTGAGCCGCGCCAACGCCGACAAGGTGCCGGACGACTATCGCCGTCGCCAGACGCTGAAGAACGCCGAGCGCTACATCACCCCCGAGCTGAAGGCCTTCGAGGACAAGGCCCTGTCGGCGCAGGAGCGCGCGCTGGCGCGCGAAAAACTGCTCTACGACACCATCCTCGACGCCCTGGCCGCGCACATCCCCAGCCTGCAGCGCATCGCCCGCGCACTTGCCACGCTCGATGCGCTCGCGGCCTTCGCCGATGCCGCACTGCGCCATGCCTACGTGCAGCCGAGTTTCGTGGACACGCCGGGGCTCGACATCGTCGGCGGCCGCCATCCGGTGGTCGAGCGCCAGGTGGACGACTTCATCCGCAACGACGCGCGGTTGTCGCCGACGCGACGCATGCTGATGATCACCGGCCCCAACATGGGCGGCAAATCGACCTTCATGCGCCAGGTGGCACTCATAAGCCTGCTCGCCCATGTCGGCAGCTTCGTGCCTGCGCAGTCCGCCACGCTCGGCCCGCTCGACGCCATCTTCACCCGCATCGGCGCCTCGGACGACCTCGCCTCGGGGCGCTCCACCTTCATGGTCGAGATGACCGAGGCCGCCGCCATCCTGCATGGCGCGACGGAACACAGCCTGGTGCTGATGGACGAAATCGGTCGCGGCACCTCCACCTTCGACGGCCTGGCGCTGGCCTTCTCGATCGCCCGCCACCTGCTCGAGAAAAACCGCAGCCTGAGCCTGTTCGCGACCCATTACTTCGAACTCACCCGCCTCAACCTCGATTACCCCGAGTGCGCCAACGTGCACCTGGATGCCGTCGAGCACGGTCACCGTATCGTGTTCCTGCACGCGCTCGAGGAGGGGCCGGCGAGCCAGAGCTACGGGATCGAGGTTGCCGCGCTTGCCGGCATTCCCGCAGCCGTCATCCGCGACGCCAAGCGCAGGCTGCGCATGCTCGAGAACCAGGCCGTGGATAGCGGCCCCCAGGCTGACCTGTTCACGTCGCTACCCGAGCCCGAACAGGACGTACCGATGTCACACCCGGTGCTGAGCGAACTTGCCGATATCGACCCCGACGCGCTGAGCCCGCGCGAGGCACTTGAGCGCCTCTACGCCCTCAAGCGCCTGGCCGCTAGCTGAGGCGCACAGAGGCACACATGAACCCACCTATCGAAGTCTCGGAAGAGGCCGGCGTGCGCTACCTGCACTTCGGCTCGGAATGGGTCCAGGGTGCGATGCGCATCCGCAAGCCCAATGCGCTCGAACTCGCATACACACGCGAAATGATGGCTGGGCTGCTGCTGCGCGACGGTCTCGCCGAGGATGGTGCGAGCTGGCCGCGACGCGTCCTCATCATCGGCCTGGGCGCAGCCTCGCTTGCCAAGTACGTATTTCACACCTTGCCCCAGGCGCGCATTCAGGTGGTTGAGATCGCACCGGCCGTGGTCGCCGCCGCGCGCCAGTTCTTCCGTCTGCCGCCCGAAGACATACGCTTTTCGATCCATGTCGGCTGTGGCGCTCAGTATGTGCTCGAGCGCGAGCAGAAATGGGACTACGTCCTCGTCGATGGCTTCGACCGCAATGCGCGCGCTGGCGTGCTCGATACCCAGGCGTTCCACGAGGCGGTGCGTTCACGCCTGTCTGAACATGGCTTGATGGCGGTAAACCTGTTCGGCCGCGCCCGCGGCTACAAGGCAGCGCTGGAGCGCATCAACCGCGCATTCGACGCCCGCTGCCTCGCCTTTCCGTCCTGCGACAGCGGCAACGTCGTCGCCTATGGTGCCGCAGGCGAGCCGATCGAGCGCAGCGTGGCCGAACTGCGCGAACGCGCGGGCTGGCTCAAAGCCCGCACCGGACTGGACCTTGGCCCCACGGTTACGCGACTGGAGCAGTCGGGGACGCTGCCGGGAGGGCGCGTCGAACTTTGATTGCTACGGAACCGAGCGTCGCGACCTGGATCAGAACCGCAGATGCCCGCGCTCGGAATAGTCAGAACTCACCCGCGCGCGGTATTCTTCGGGTGTGAACGGGGCTCGCAGCGAGCCCGCAAGATGGAGTCAGCATCAACATGAGCACCTTTCTGATCACCCTGATCGTCGTCGCCATCGTCATCGCCGCAATGGCGATCGGCGTCATGTTCGGACGCAAGCCGATCGCCGGCAGCTGTGGCGGCATCGGCTCACTCGGACTGGATTGCGAGTTCGGCTGCAAGAAGCCGTGCTCCAAGCGCCAGGCCCGCATGGAGGCCGCCAAGGCCGAACAACAACATTAAAACCCGGGAGACACCATGCTCAGTTCCCTGCTCGTCAAGGATTACATGATTGGCGATCACCTCGCCTTCGGCGCCCACACCGACCTGTTGAAAGCGGTCCATACCTTGCTCGAGCACCGCTTGAGCGGCGCTCCGGTGGTTGACGAGAACAACCGTCTGATCGGTTTTCTTTCCGAAAAGGACTGCCTCAAGGCGGCGCTCGACGCTTCCTACTTCCGCCGCGAAGCAGGCACGGTGCAGGAGTTCATGAGCAAGGACGTCGTTGCCATCTCGAGCGACGCAAGCGTGATCGACGCCATCGAGATGTTCCTTGGCGAACCCTGCCGCTGCCTGCCCGTGGTCGAGGGTTCGCGCCTGATCGGCCAGATTTCCCGTAGCGACATCCTCAAGGGACTGGAGCAACTGCGCCGCGACGGTCACTGAGACTCCACGGGCCGGGCTCAGCCCGGCGCGGGGGGCTCCTGTGCGGGCGGCAACCACAGGCAGAGCCCCTTGTTTGCCTTGGCGATGTCGGCCAGCATCGCCTCATGCGCGCCAAGCTCAGCAGCATCGGCGCGCACGACGACGATGCTGGCGCGCTCGCGCGGAGCCGCGCCGTCGTCGGCAGCGCCCGGGAGTGGCTCGTCGTCGAGGCCTATCATCAGGCTCTCCTGGCCACGCGTCATCGCCAGATAGACTTCTGCCAGCAGCTCCGCGTCCAGCAAGGCGCCGTGCAATTCGCGATGGCCGTTGTCGATTTCGTAGCGGTCGCACAAGGCATCCAGCGACGCCTTCTTTCCTGGATTCTGCTCCTTGGCCATGCGCAGCGTGTCGATCACCCCAGCGCACAGGGTGTCGAGCCGGCCGCGCCCAAGCAACTGCAGTTCGTTGTCGAGAAAGCCGACGTCGAAGCTCGCGTTGTGGATCACCAGTTCAGCGTCACGCACGAAGGCCTCGAAGTCATCGACGATCTCGGCAAAGCGCGGCTTGTCGGCGAGAAACTCTTCAGTAATGCCGTGTACCGCGACGGCCTCGGCATCGATGCTGCGGCCGGGATTGATATACACATGGAAATGGCGACCGGTCAGGCTGCGGTTGAGCAGCTCGACGCAGCCGATCTCGATTACCCGGTCACCGTTGCGCCAATCCAGGCCGGTGGTTTCGGTATCGAGCATGATCTGTCGCATCTTTGATTCCTGGCGGCCTGCGGCCGCGTCATGAGTTGTCGATGAAGGGGAGCGTCAGCCGTGCACGGCCCCGCCCGCCTTGCGCACGGCATCCACGCCTTGGCGCGCCAGCGCATCGGCGCGTTCGTTCTCCGGGTGGCCGGAGTGTCCGCGCACCCAGAGCCACTTCACCTGATGGCGGGCAGCGGCCTCGTCAAGCGCCCGCCAGAGGTCCGCATTCTTGACCGGCTCCTTCGATGCCGTCTTCCAGCCGCGCGCCTTCCAGCCGTGGATCCACTCGGAGATGCCCTTCTGCACATACTGGCTGTCTGTATGCACGCGGGCCGATACCGGGCGTTTGAGCGCCTCGAGCGCCCGGATCACTGCGAGTAGTTCCATCCGGTTATTGGTGGTGGCGGGCTCGCCGCCCCACAGTTCCTTCTCATGCGCGCCAGCGCGCAGGATTGCGCCCCAGCCGCCTGGCCCCGGATTGCCGCTGCAGGCCCCGTCCGTGTAGATATCCACTTCTTCCATTACTGCGTTGTCCTCGCTCCGGCATCGCGCTGAGCGACCGGAGACAATCGTTTAGAAGCCGACTTGCGCTCGCGCCAGTGAGGCGTGATCAGGCGCATTCCCTGCACCCGCTTCACCCCGTGCAATAGATAGGCGGCGCCCAGCACCGGCCACCACCGCGCCCCCGCCCGGTCCAGGAACTGCCAGCGCTGCAGCCAGCGCTCGCTGCTCACCGGCGGCGCATGGCAACCGAAACGGCTGCCCTGCACCTCGAAACCGAGCAGACTCATCCAGTCACGGATCCGCATTACCGTGCGGTACTGCCCGCACCAGGGCGGTTTCGAGCCACGTCCTGCGAGCAGGCGGCGCACACCCCACAGGCTCAACGGACTCAGGCCGCTAATCACCACGCTGCCTTCGGCGACAAGCACACGCTCGACCTCACGCAAAACCCGATGCGGGTGAGCAGAGAATTCGAGCACGTGCGGCAACAGCACAAGATCCACGCTTGCCGATGCGAATGGCAGTTCGAATTCGTTTGCCATCGCATCGCCGCCGGGTGCACGTGCACAGGTAAAACGATGCGGCATGCGATTGGCCCGCAGCAGGTCAAATCCGGGCAGACCGATCTGGACAGCGTTGTAGCCGAAGATGTCCGCGACCATGCTGTCCAGGACGTCCTGCTCCCAAGTCAGAAGGTAGTGCCCCTGGGGGGTGTGCAGCCAATCCTTGAGGTCGAGCATTGACATCGCCACTCAGGTCCTCAAAATTCGGGGGATGAACATTATCCCTCTTCCAGCCTTTCGCGATAACTACATCTGGTTGTTGCACGACGAACGGCACGCCGTAGTGGTCGACCCTGGCGATGCCCAACCGGTCGTGGAGGCGCTCGAGCGACTGCAGCTATCGCTGTCCGCGATCCTGATCACCCACCACCACCCCGATCACATCGGAGGCCTGGCCGCATTGCTCAGCCGTTGGCCGGTACCGACGTATGGTCCGGCGAACGAGGCGATAAACGGCGTGAGCCATCCAGTAAGCGAAGGCGACATTGTCCGCCTTGCACAGCCGGGCATCAGCCTGCGCGTCATGGAGGTCCCGGCCCACACGGCCGGACACATCGCATTCCTGGCCGATCAGGCCTCGCCCGGGCTGCTGTTCTGTGGCGATACGCTGTTCTCAGCGGGCTGTGGCCGGCTGTTCGAAGGTTCGCCGGCGCAGCTTGCCGAAGCGCTGGCCCGCTTTGCCGCCCTCCCCGCAGACACTCGTGTCTATTGCACGCACGAATACACTTTGTCCAACCTCGCCTTTGCGCGTGCGGCAGAGCCTTCCAACCCGGCCAGGGACGCCTACCAGCAACGCTGCGAGACGCTCAGGGCGCGTGGCGAACCCACGCTGCCATCGACCATCGGCCTCGAGCGCGACATCAACCCCTTCCTGCGCCCTCATATCACCGGGGTCATCGATGCCGTGACTGCGCAGAGCGGGCAACGGCCGGTGGACAGCACCGCCTGCCTGGCGGCACTGCGGGCATGGAAGGACAATTTCTGAGCCGCAGGCCACGCCCATGCCCCGTTCCCCTCGCCTGTGCCCTGCAGCCCCCGGCGCGCAAACCCGCCGCATCCTGATGGCCACCGTGCTTGCGGCCTTCTGCCAAGCCCCCCTGGCACAGCAGCACCCGCCCACGGATGCGCCGGTTCAGGCCATTCCCGCCGCCCAGGACGAAGCTGAGGCTCAGATCGAGGACGAGATCGTGGTCGAGCGCGTGCTGACACTCGACCTCACCCGCGACGCCAATGACATCTGGGACAGGATCAGGCGCGGCTTCGGCATGCCGGACCTGGACAGCCCTCGGGTGATGGACCAGCAGGCCTTCTACCTGAACCGACCGGGCTTTCTCAAGCAGGTCTTCGGCCGCGGCGGGCGCTATCTGTACTACATCGTCGACGAGCTCGAGCGCCGCGGCATGCCGACCGAGATCGCCCTGCTGCCTATGGTCGAGAGCAGCTTCAACCCGATGGCCTACTCATCGGCCCACGCCTCCGGCCTGTGGCAGTTCATTCCATCCACGGGGCGTTACTTCAACCTCACCCAGGATCAATGGGTCGATGAGCGCCGCGACGTGATCGCATCGACCAACGCCGCGCTCGACTACCTTCAACGCATCTACGAGATGCACGGCGACTGGCACCTCGCCCTGGCCTCGTACAACTGGGGGGAAGGCTCTGTACAACGCGCACTCAAGCGCAACGCCGAAGACGGTCTTCCCCTCGAGTACACCCACCTGCGCATGCCTGAGGAAACGCGCAACTACATCCCGAAGCTGCAGGCGATCAAGAACATCGTCAACGAGCCCGAGCTGTTCCATTTCGAGCTGCCTTACGTTGCCAACGAGCTCCACTTCGTCACCGTCGACGCCCCCGTCGGTGTGGACCTGGCCACCGCCGCCCGCCTCTCCGACATGCCACTGGACGAGTTCCTGGCCCTGAACCCCGGTTTCAATCGCCCGGCGATCACCACGCCGGGGCAGACCTTCATCGTCCCCACCGACCGTGCAGAACGCCTAGAGGAAGGCCTGGCCGAACTCGAACGCAGCGGCAAGGGCTGGCGCATGCACACCGTGCGCGCGGGGGAGTCGATCGATGCGCTCGCACGCCAGCATGGCCTCACGCCGGCCCAACTGCGACGCCTCAACGGCCTTGCCGCCGGTGCCACCCCACGTCCGGGTCATGCCCTTCTCGTACCCGACGGGGTGGAGCCCGAGGGCGCACTCGAGGTCAGCGCGCTGCTGCCTTTTGCCAATGCCGCCCCCAGCCGCCAGGGCTTGAAGCTCAAACCTGCCGGTGCAGGTCAGCCACAACTCAAGTCCACTTCGAACCGTCCGCGCGCCAGCACCACCCCCCGCTCCGGCAGCCGCACGCGCTGATCAGGCGCCGAAGCGGGGCCAATGGCAGCGCACGCGGTGGCCCTGCGACATCTCGGTCACCTGGGGATAGCTCAGCCGGCAGACATCGGTGGCATGTGCGCAGCGCGGGTGGAAATGACAGCCTGCCGGCGGCGCAAG
The DNA here is from genome assembly GCF_029588855.1 of Thauera mechernichensis. Classification (NCBI taxonomy): domain Bacteria; kingdom Pseudomonadati; phylum Pseudomonadota; class Betaproteobacteria; order Rhodocyclales; family Zoogloeaceae; genus Thauera; species Thauera mechernichensis. The sequence goes on from NZ_JARQZE010000007.1 coordinate 121,933, forward strand.
CGGGGATGGCAGGTCGAGCGCTGCCGTTGCAGTGTCAGCGCCGCTGTCTTCCGCGCTTTCGGCATCGATGCGTGGAACCGCGGCCATCAGGCTGCGGGTGTAAGGATGGGTGGGCGCCGACAGCACGCGTTCGACCGGTCCCTCCTCGACGATACGACCGAGGTACATCACCGCCACCTCGTCGGCGAGGTACTCCACCACCGCCAGGTTATGAGTGATGAAAAGATAGGCCAGGCCGTGCTCACGCTGCAGCTCACGCATCAGGTTCAGCAACTGTGCCTGCACCGATACATCGAGCGCGCTGGTCGGCTCATCGCAGATCAGCACCCTGGGCGCCACCGCCAGCGCACGTGCCACCGCAATGCGCTGGCGCTGGCCGCCGGAAAACTCGTGCGGGTAGCGCCAGCGCATGTCGGGATCCAGGCCAACGCGTTCGAGCAGGCCATCCACCTGTTTCCGGCGCTGGCGCGGGTCGCCACCGAGCGCGAGCGCATTCATGCCTTCCTCGATGATGTCACCGACCCGCATGCGCGGATTGAGAGAGGCAAAGGGGTCCTGGAATACCATCTGCACTGCGCGGCGCAAAGGGTGCAAGGCCTGCTCCGGCAAGGCGGTAATGTTCTCGCCATCGAGCAGGAACTCGCCGGCCGTGGCCTCGACCAGCCGCAGGGCGGCCTTGCCGACGGTCGTCTTGCCGCAGCCAGACTCGCCGACAAGGGCAAGCGTACGGCCGGCATACAGGCGCAAGCTCAGACCATCGACGGCCTTCAGTTCGGCGACCTTGCGCTTGAGCACACCCTTGCGCACGGGGAAATGGACCGAGAGATCGCGAATCTCCAGCACCGGCTGCCGGCTGCGCGCGCCCTCGGCGACCGCGGTCAACGCCTGTGCGGGCACGAACGGCCGCGGCACGCTGACGCCCTCGTACAGGTGGCAGCGCACCGCCTGCTCGCCGAGCCTGTGCCAACCCGGCGCCTCCTCGTCGCAGCGATCGAAGGCCATCGGGCAACGCTCGGCGAAGCGGCAGCCCTGGAACACCCTGTCCAGCCCGGGCACGCTGCCCTCGGGCGCCTCCAGTGCGGCCCCGCGGCGGTCGGCGCCCGGCAAGGCGGCAAACAACTTGCGCGAATACGGATGCAGCGGCGCAGCAAAGAAGTCCGTGCGCGCGCCGGTCTCGACAATCTCGCCCGCGTACATCACCCCCACCGTGTGGGCCACGCGTGCGACCACACCCAGGTCATGAGTGATGAGCAGCATGCCCATGCCGCGCGCACGCTGGATCGCGACCAGCAGATCGAGCACCTGGGCCTGGATGGTGACATCCAGCGCCGTCGTCGGCTCGTCGGCAATCAGTAGCTGAGGCCGGCCGGCAAGCGCGATGGCGATCATCACGCGCTGCTTCATGCCGCCCGAAAACTGGAAGGGGAAATCGCGGAGGCGGCGTGCAGGATCAGGGATGCCGACTGCCTCGAGCAGGCCGCAAGCCTCGTCCGCCAAAACCACACCCGGCGGGCAGTGACGGGCGAGCGCCTCCATGATCTGTGCGCCGACGGTCATCACCGGATTGAGGCTCGTCGACGGTTCCTGGAAGATCATGCCGATGCGCCCGCCGCGCACTCGCCGCATCGCGGCCTCGGGCAAGGCCAGCACGTCCTCGCCTGCGAGATGTACGCTGCCGCCGCAGATCTGCCCGGTGTCCGGCAACAGGCGCGCCAGCGCCAGTGCGGTCATCGACTTGCCGCAACCCGACTCGCCCAGCAGGGCGAAAGTCTGACCCTGGCGGATGGAAAAGCTCACCCCATCGACGGGGCGGATCTCGTCGTCGCCGCGCGCGATCGCCACGCGCAGGTCCGTCACCTCGAGCAGGGGCGCGCCGTGGCTGGCGCACGCGCCTGCGACGGCGGCGCTGGATACGGAAAGGCTCATGCAGACCTTACGGACAGTTCACGAAACAAGGGCCGCTGATGCGGCCCTCTGATCACGATCCTCAGTGGTGATGACCACCGGCCCCATGCACGTGACCGTGGCTGATCTCCTCCGCGCTTGCGGCGCGGACTTCGGCCACCGTGACGTCGAACACGAGCGCAACCCCAGCGAGCGGATGGTTGCCATCGACCACCACCTTGCCGTCGGCGATGTCGGTGATGCGATAGACGAGGTCCTCCTCGCCATCCTCGGACACACGCTCGAAGCTCATGCCGATCTCGATGTTATCGGGGAACAGCTTGGCATCCTCGACCAGGATCAGCTCTTCGTCGTAGTCGCCGAAAGCGTCTTCCGGCTGCAGTTTGACCTGCAGCTTTTCGCCAACCTTCTTGCCGTGCAGGGCCTCTTCGAGCACCGGGAAGATGCCGTCGTAGCCGCCATGCAGATAGACCAGCGGGTGCTGGCCATCGTCGATGACGGCGCCGTCCGGGTCGCGCACGGTGTACTGCAGCGTCACGACGCTGTTCTTGACGATCTCATTTTGCATTGCGGGATTCCAGTTCCTTGACCAATTCAAAAACCGCGGCGGCATGGCCGCGAGGCATCACATCGTAGAGTGCGTGGCGGACCCTGCCTGCCTTGTCGATGATGAAGGTCGACCGCCGCACACCCATCTTCCTGACTCCGTCGACTTCCCGCTCCTGCCAGACCTTGTAGAGCCGGCAAGCCTCGGTGTCCGTATCCGACAACAGGCGAATCGACAGGCCTTCCTTGTCGCGGAACTCGGCATGCGTCAGACAATCGTCGGGGCTCACGCCCACCACGATGCAGTCGTAGCGGGCAAACTCGTCCTCATGGTCGCTGAAATCGGCGGCCTGGAGCGTGCAACCCGGCGTGTTGTCACGGGGATAGAAATAGAGCACCACATTCTGCTTGCCGACCTGCGACGCGAGGTCGAAAATTTCCATGTCGGCATCCGGCAGTGAAAACGCGGGGGCGATGTCTCCGCTCTGCAGCATGTGTTCTCCCTGATGTGGAGGGGATTCTAGCCGAGACACCCGGCCAGCACTACCGGCGTGGAGGTTGACTTGCGATTGGTTCAGCACTGAGAACTCCTCCCTGGCTTGTTGTCTCGCTTCGGGGTGCCGCCTGCCGACACCATGGAGAAGCAATAGCCCAGATCTGGCCCGGGCTCAAGACGCAGCGCATCATTGCATGGGCGCGGGGCCGGCAATCGATCATCTGCCGCACGGCTACAGAGGGGGCCCATGCCCGAATTCACATACCCCGAGAACCCAGCCCCCGAGGCTCCACCGCCACGCCCTCTCGTCGTCTTGCCCGCAACCATGCGGGCCATGGTGCTCGAGCGCAGTGGCGAACCTCTGCGCGCTCGGGCGCTCGCTCTGCCCCGACCTGGACACGGGCAGGTTCTGCTGCGGGTCGAAGCCTGCGGAGTCTGCCGCACCGACCTGCACCTGGTCGACGGAGAACTACCCGACCCGCCGCTGCCGATGATCCCCGGACACGAGATCGTCGGACGAGTCGCCGCCCTCGGCACGGGGGTGAGCGGCTTGGCACCCGGCCAGCGCATCGGCGTACCCTGGCTGGGTTGGACTTGCGGCCGGTGCGATTTCTGCACCAGCGCACGCGAGAACCTGTGCGACGAAGCGCGTTTCACCGGCTATCAGATCCAGGGCGGCTATGCCGAATACACCGTGGCCGACGCCCGCTACTGCTTTGCGCTGGACGATGCGCTCGATGCCGCCGAAGCCGCGCCGCTGCTGTGCGCGGGCCTGATCGGTTACCGCGCGCTGGGCCTGGCCGGCGCAGCGCAGCGCATTGGGCTGTACGGCTTCGGTGCAGCCGCCCACATCATCGCCCAGGTGGCACGCTGGCAGGGCCGCGAGGTGTATGCCTTCACGCGCGTCGGCGACACCGCCAGCCAGGCCTTCGCGCACCATCTCGGCGCGACATGGGCCGGTAGCGCTACCGACAAGCCGCCCCACCCTCTCGATGCAGCGCTGATCTTCGCCCCTGCGGGCGAGCTCGTACCCGCCGCCCTGCGTGCGCTGGCCAAGGGCGGCACGGTGGTGTGCGCGGGCATCCACATGAGCGACATTCCGTCCTTTCCCTACGACATCCTGTGGGGCGAGCGCCGCATCGTGTCGGTAGCCAACCTCACCCGCAGCGATGGCGACGCCTTCCTGGCGCTTGCCCCTCGCGTACCTGTCCGTACCGAGATCACCCGTTTTGCGCTCGAAGATGCCAACCTGGCGCTCGAACGGCTCAGGCGTGGCGAGCTTCAGGGCGCAGCCGTGCTCGTGCCCTGAGCGCACATCGCACACCGCAGGATTGATGCGGGTCGGCGCACGGTTGACCGTGATGCTTGCCATTGGCACACAACTGTTTAAAATTACAGCCAGCTCATGGAGGCCGACATGTCTGCCCGCAACGAAACCCTTACCGCACGCCAGCAGGAAATCCTCGACTTCATCCGCAGCACCGTCGAGTCCGAAGGCCGCCCGCCCACCCGCGCCGAAGTCTGCACCGCGTTCGGCTTTCGCTCGCCCAACGCGGCCGAAACCCACCTGCGCGCACTGGCCGCCAAAGGCGCAATCCTGCTCGAGGAAGGTCGCGCCCGCGGCATCCGCCTGGCCGAAGCACTCGGCCTGCCACTGGTCGGACGAGTGGCTGCAGGCAGCCCCATCCTTGCCGCCGAGCATGTCGAGGCCCGCTATCAGCTCGACGCCTCCCTGTTCTCGCCCAAGGCCGACTACCTGCTGAGGGTGCGTGGCATGAGCATGCGTGATGCCGGCATCCTCGACGGCGACCTGATCGCCGTTCACCGCAGCAGCGAGGCCCGCAACGGACAGATCGTCGTTGCCCGCGTCGAGGATGACGTCACCGTCAAGACCCTGCAGCGCAAGGGCGCAGTGGTCGAGTTGCTGCCCGCCAACCCGGATTACACACCCATCGTGGTGGACACCCGGCGCGACGAACTCGTCATCGAAGGGGTCATGGTCGGCCTGATCCGCAAGGATCACTGAGCCCCCGTCACCCAGCGGCTTTAGTCTCATCGTGCCGTCCTGCCCGCATCGCTCCCAATGGCTGCATCCCTGCGCCACGCCCCCTCTGCTGCGCCGCTGGCGGCCGTACTCGACGCCCTGCCCGCCGGCAGCGTCTGGCAGGCCAGCCGGATTGCCGACCATGCAGACACCTGCCATCCGAGCGGTTTCGCCGCGCTCGATCGTGAACTGCCCGGGGGTGGCTGGCCGGCTGGCGCGCTGATCGAACTGCTGCTCGACCAGCCCGGCGTGGGCGAGTTATCCCTGCTGCTGCCGCTGCTCGGCGGCGCCCCTGCCGAGCGCTGGATCACCCTGGTCTCCCCGCCCTTGCTACCCTATGCACCCGCCCTCGCCGACGCTGGCGTCGCCCTCTCGCGGCTGTTGCTGGTTCGCCCGCCTCAAGCCAGAGATGCCGTATGGGCTGCACGCCAGGCAGCAGCCTCCGGCAGCTGTGCAGCCGTGCTCGCCTGGCTGCACATGCCGGACAACACGGCGCTGCGCCGACTGCAACTGGCGGCCGAGGCAGGCGCCACACCATTGTTCCTGTTCCGTCCCCTCGCTGCCGCCCGCCAGTCCTCGCCTGCGGCGCTGCGCCTGTGCCTGACACCCGCGGCCGGCCAGCTCCGGGTCGATATCCTCAAGCGTCGCGGCCCGCCCTTGGCACGCCCGCTCCTGCTGCCGATCCGCTGACGGGCTCCGCCTTTCGCCATGCTCTGGCTCGCCATCCTGCTGCCCGACCTGCCGCTCCAGGTCTTCACCCGTGGCCTGCGCGACGTACCGGCCATCGCCATCACCGCCGACAAGCCTGGCGCGCCGCTGATCGCCGCCAGCGCATCCGCGCAGGCAGCCGGCATCCGTCCCGGGCAGCACGCAACAAGCGCAAGCGCACTGTTGCCCGAGCTCCGCCTGCATGCACGCGTGCCACGACGCGAAGCCGAGGCGCTGAACGAGATCGCAAGCTGGGCAGGACGTTTCACCCCACGCGTAAGCCTGTCCTCTCCGGATGCGGTACTGCTCGAGATCGCCAGCTGCCTGCGCTTGTTCGGCAGCGTTCATGACATCACCACCCAGGTTGCCAGCGGCCTCGCCGCACTCGGCTTTCATGCACGCATCGGCCTTGCCCCCACCCCCCTGGCCGCACGCTGGTTCGCCCGCTGCGGGCGCCCCGCTGGTGAGGACTGGCTGCAGGCCATCGACCAGCTGCCACTGTCCGTTCTCGAGGACGAAGCCGCTTGCGACGCCGACACCCGGGCCCTGCTCGCCGGCCTTGGCCTGCACAGCCTCGGCGAGGCCCGCGACCTGCCTGCAGCCGGGCTGGCGCGCCGCGGCGCCCAGGCAGTGCGCCACTGTCTGGCGCGCGCACGCGGCGAGATGCCCGACCCGCGTCCCTGGTTCGAAGCGGCAGATACCTTCAGCCACGGTCTCGAGTTGCCGGCACCCACCCATCACAGCGAGGCCTTGCTGTTCGCCGCCCGCCGACTGCTTGCCAGCCTGGAAGGCTGGCTGCAGGCGCGACACGCCGCCATCGACCATTGCCAGCTGATCCTCGAGCATGCACATCGCCCCCACAGCAGGCTCGAACTGGTGCTCGGCCAGCCCTGCAGGGATACCGCTGGCCTGCTGACGATCCTGCGTGAGCAACTGGCCCGCCTGGTACTCGAGGCGGACGTCGGCGCCCTCAGGCTGATTGCCGATCGTCCGCTGGCCGCCATTGCGCGCACAGGCGTGCTGTTCGATGACGTCGGCACCCTGCGCGAGCAGGCCGTCCTGCTGCTCGACCGCCTGCGCGCCCGTCTCGGCCAGTCCAGCGTCCACCTGCTTGCCTCCCAGCCCGACCACCGTCCGGAGTCGGCCTGGCGCCAGGGCGATGCAAGCTGCGCCGGCAGTCCCGCACAACACACCTGCAGCGCACACGCGAACCCCCTCGCACGCGAACACAAGGGGCTGCACGTCCGTCCGCTGTGGCTGCTGCCGGAGCCAAAGCCCATCGAGCGCGCAGACTACGTCCTGCTGAGCGAGGCCGAGCGCATCGAGTGCGGCTGGTGGGACGACCATCCGGTGCACCGCGACTACTACCTCGCAAACAACACGGGCCAAGCCCTGTGCTGGATTTTCCAGGCGCTCGACCCGCCCGGGCGCTGGTTCCTGCATGGTTATTTCGCCTGAGCAACGCGACAACGGGCGATGTCATGCAGGAGATAGCAAGTGGCGGGGACGGGCGTAGTACACTTTGTCCCCTCCCCCTTTTTACCCTCCACCCAGTATCTTCTGTGCTTCCGACTGCAATCCAGGATCCTGCAAGCACAAACCGACAACCGACGATGCCCCAGCCCCAACAGCCGAGCCCTACCCCGACCGCCCCCTCCTCTTCACGAGCCACCGATCATGCGCAGGATGCTGTGCTGGCAGGCGATCGCAGCCGCAGACGTGCGCTGTTCTGCCTGCTCCTTTGCCTGGTCGCTCTGCCCGCATCGTGGCTGATCTTTTCCGAGCTCGATCGCTTGTGGCCCGAAATCGCCACACTCGAAGGGCCCACCTTCATGGCTGCGACCACCCTGCTCGGCGCTGCCATGGCCCTCGGACCGCTCGCTGCCGCCATCGGCTTCCTGCTTGCCGTCTGGTTCGGCGTCGATAGCGTCTACCAGCCGCGTCGCCATCCCTCGCCCGCACTCGACCGCTTCATCGTCGGCGCCGGGTTGTTCGTGTGGTTCGCTCCCGCCGCCACTGCAGCGGCGATGGCCATCCAGGCCGTGCTGCGTGGCCGCATCCACTTCGTCCGCCCACCACGCGACTACCTGCTCGCCACCGATCCGATCGCATTCTGGCAAGGCGTCGGTTTCTGGCTGATCATGGGCGCCTTATTCGCGTTTCTCGCCTGGCGCTACTGGCGTCCGCGCCTGATCCCCAACGCGGCGTCCGAAGATTGACCGTAGCCGGCGCCACGTCCAAAGCCCCTTCGGCGCAGCCTTCGCCGGTTGCCCCGAGCGTACCGGGGGCGCTCGCCATCGGCAGACAGCTGCTGCACCACGCCTGGCCCGTGCTGGTCGCGCAACTGCTGTCGATGAGCATGATGGTGGCCGACACCCTCATCGCCGGCCACTACAGCACCAAGGACCTGGCCGCCGTCGCAGTCGGTAGCGGGCTATACATCTCGGTGGTAATGCTGCTGGTCGGCATCCTGCAATCGGTGGCGCCCACGGTCGCACACCATGTCGGCGCCGACCGTCATGACGAGATCGGTCCCGCCCTGCACCAGGGCTTCTGGCTGGCCCTGATGCTGGCCGTACCCGGAACCTTGCTGCTCGCCCACCCCGAGGCATTGCTCGCGCGCGTGGGCGTACCTGCGGACGTTGCCGCCACGGCGAGCAGCTACATGCTGGCTACCGCCTTCGGACTGCCTGCGGTGCTGCTGCACCGCACCTTCTACGCCTTCATCAACGCCCTCGGCCGGCCACGTGTGCTGATGGCGATCAGCTTCATCGCCACCAGCACGCACATCCCGCTGGCGTGGTTCCTCACCCATGGCCTCGGGCCACTGCCCGCACTCGGCGCCCTGGGCTGCGGCATCTCGACCGCACTCGTAAGCTGGCTCGGCTTCGCCTGCGCACTCGCCTACCTGTGGCGAACGCCGGTTTACCGGCGCTACCGCATCTTCGAGCGCTGGCAACCGCCACGTGCACGCGCAATCGGCAGCCTGCTCAGGCTGGGCGTACCGATGGGGCTGTCGACCTTCATCGAGATCACCTCATTCACCCTGATCGCGCTCTTCGTCGCCCGCATCGGCGCCGATGCAGTGGCGGGCCACCGCGTCGTCGCCAACCTCGCCGCCCTCGTCTATATGCTTCCGCTGGCGATGTCGATCGCCACCCTGGTACTGGTGGGCCAGGCAGCCGGTGCGCGCGACTGGGCGCGCGCACGTGCCACGGTGAGAGTCAGCCTGTGGCTCACCTGCGCATTTGCAGTCACCATCGGTATTGCGCTGTGGCTGGTGCGCGGGCCGGTGATTGCCCTCTCCACCAGCGATCCGGCGGTTCGCGCGGTTGCGCTCGGGCTCATCTTCTACATCTGCATCTACCAGCTCAGCGATGCCATTCAGACCGTCGCCGCCCACGCACTGCGCGGCTTCAAGATCACCCTTCTGCCGATGCTGCTGCACACCGTGTGCTTCTGGGGCATCGGCCTGGCAGGCGGCTACTGGCTGACCTACCACGTCGGCGCACGCACCGAGCAGCCCTCGGTAGCCGGGTTCTGGGAAGCCAGCGTGGCGGCGACGATCCTGGCTTCCGTCCTGTTCGGCCTGCTGCTGCGCAGCGTGCTGCGCCGCCATCGCGAACTCGACCCCGGGCGCTGAGCACCCGCGGCGCCAGCCCCCAGTCGGCCGCGCTCAGCGCCCCAGCCAGCCCTTGCGCAAGCGCCGTGCGCGCTCGCCACTGCGCGGTGCGAACCTGAGCACGTACCTGTCAACTGCCGGCGGGTCGAGCTCCACGCTGAAGCGCATCAGCTCATCACGACGGAAGGCGTGCAGCTCCACCCGATCGCCCACCTGCCTGCGCTTGAGTTGCGCCTCCAGGCCCTTGGGGCTCAGCCTGAGACCATCGAGCGCGATCAGCACGTCGCCCGCCGACAGGCCGGCACGCTGGGCCGCGCCGCCATCGAACACATTGGCGACGCGCACCTCGCCCTCACCCGCGGCCAGCTTGATGCCCAGGCTGGGGGCCTGGATGCTGGCCTCTGCGTCCAGGTCCACCCCGAACCCCTTGAGCAGGCGTTGCAGCGCCAGATCCTCCGTACCCTCGACCGTATGCTCAAGCCAGCGCGCCAGGCGCGCACCCAGGCCGGCACCGCCCACCTCGCGCACCGCCTGGTAAATACCGTCCTCGGCGACGCCGATACCGGTCTGGCCATGCTCGACCCACAGGCGGCGCATCACATCGTCCAGGCTGCGTTCGCCCGCACTGCCGGCGCGCAGCTGCAGATCAAGCGCGAGCGCGATCAGGGCGCCCTTGGTGTAGTAGCTGACGATGGCGTTGGGCGCGTTCTCGTCCTGGCGGTAGTACTTGGTCCACGCATCGAATGATGATTCGGCCACGCTCTGCTTGAGCCGACCGCTGCCGCGCATCACGTTCGACACCGTCTTGCCCAGCAAACCGAGGTAGTCCTCCGGATCGATCACGCCGCTGCGCACGAGCGCAAGGTCGTCGTAGTAGGACGTGAAGCCTTCGAACGCCCACAGCAGCCTGGTGTGGTTCTCGCGCGACAGATCATAGGGGGCAAAGGCGGCGGGCTTGATGCGTTTGACGTTCCAGGTGTGGAAGTACTCGTGACTGCACAGGCCGAGAAAGGACTTGTAGCCATCGGGCAGGCCCTGCATCCCTTTCCAGGGCAGATCCTCGCGCGCACACAGCAGCGCCGTCGAGGCACGATGTTCGAGGCCACCGTAGCCATCGCCGACCACCATGGTCAGGAAGGCGTAGTAATCCACTGGCGCCGGGCGACCGAACAGATCGATCTGCCAGGTGCAGATGCGTGCCAGGTCGGCGCACAGGCGTTCGAGGTCGCAGTCGTGGCGTCCGGTCAGCGCAATGTCGTGGGCGACACCCCCGGCCTCGAAGCGGGCCAGGCTGAAGCAACCCATTTCCACCGGGTGGTCGATGAGTTCGTCGTAGTCGGCGGCAAGGTAGCGCCCGAAGCGGCCGCTGCCCTCTCCGCCCGGGCGTCCATCTGCGGGCGGCAGGCTGGTGATCACCCGCCAGTCGGCGAATTCGGCGCCTTCCGGGCGCTCGATGGTGACTGCGCAGGGCATGTCGGTACGCCCCTCGACGGCGAGGAACACGCTGGTGCCATTGAAGAAACCATGCGTACGGTCGAGATGGGCGGAACGTACCGACAGATCCCAGGCATAGACCTCGTAGTGCAGCACCAACGGCTCACCGGCGACCGGGTGCGACACGCGCCAGCTGTGCTTGTCGAGCTTCTCGACCGCGCACGGTCGCCCGGCGCTCTCGGCACGCAGACGCACGATATTGCGCGCGAAGTCGCGGATCATGTAGCTGCCCGGAATCCACGCCGGCAGGCGGAACACCTGCCCGCTCGGGTTGGGGTCGGCCACTGTGCAGCTCACCGCAAACAGATGGGCGCCGGGGTTTGACGGGCAAATGCGGTAGGCGACCGCAGGATGAGGGGTTGGCATGCGCGTGGTGCTCCGCAGGCGAAGAAGTGGGAGGCAGAAAAATGCGAGCGTTGCGAAGCATACCCCCGCCCGGTCCTGCGGCTCCACTCGCGATGGCGCGCCCTGCGCCGGCAGGAAGCCCCTCGCTGGCGCATGCGATCGATGCAGGGCGGTGAACGACAAAGCCGGCGCGAAGGGCGCCGGCTTTGTCGTGGTGTGCTGGTGGGCGGTACTGGGATCGAACCAGTGACCCCTGCCGTGTGAAGGCAGGATTCTCAGTAAAATACAGTAAGTTCAAGTCTTCAACCCATTGTTTTGCCGCACTTTTTATAAGTTGAAGTAAGCCGTAGTTCATGGTAGTTTTCCGTACAATTTCCGTACGTAGAAACTCCTCATGACGAACGACATAACCACCGTGGGCGGCCGCAAGCGCCTCGACCCCCGCCGCGAACCCTATTGGCATCGAATCAATACCGGGAACTTTCTCGGCTTTCGCAAACTGGACGACGGCACTGGCACATGGATCGCCCGCCATCGCGACGACGCCGGCAAGCAGAACTATCGCGCCCTGGGAGACTTCCAGCGGTTCGACGAGGCCGAGAAGAAAGCACGCGAATGGTTTGCTCAGTGTGAAGGCGGATCGCCCGAGGTGGTCACGGTCGCCGAAGCCTGCCGGCGCTACGTAAAGGACCGTCTGAAGGAGAAAGGGAAGGCGACCGCGACAGACGCAGAGGGGCGTTTCCGCCGCACCGTTTATGAGGCACCCATTGGCAAGCTCGAACTACACTCGCTTCGTGCTGCGCATCTAACGGATTGGCGCAATGGACTGGTGGACATTGATGAGGAAGACGACGACCCGGATGCCGAGCGTAAAGCGAAGGATTCTGCGAACAGGACCCTCGCCTCACTCAAGGCCGCACTCAACCTAGCCTATCGCATGGGTCTCGTTTCTTCCACCGCCCAGTGGGATCGCGTGGAGAGCTTTCAGAGGGTGGGAAGACGCCGCGAACGCTTCCTGAACTTGGCTGAACGCAACAAGTTGATCAAGGCTGCCTCGCCTGCTCTTGAGCTCCTTCTGCGTGCAGTCGTGGAGACTGCCGCACGTCCAGGTGAGCTTGCAAGTGCGACAGTGGGAGATCTCGACCCGGCCGGCCTCCTTTCCGTGAACGGCAAGACCGGACGGCGCATCATCCCTCTTTCGCCAAAAGCACTCGCTCTCCTTAAGTCTTGCGCAGACGGTCGGCCGATGGATGCGCAGCTGCTGACTCGCCCAGACGGGAACCCCTGGACACGATTCGACTGGCGCGATGAAATGGGAAAAGCCCGCAAGATCGCCGGTCTGCCGGATGACGTGGTGCTCTACAACCTGCGCCACGTTGCCATCAGCGAAATGCTCATCGGCGGCATTGACGTGCTGAGCGTCGCCAGGGTTGCTGGCACCTCGGTGGCGATGATCCAGCGTCACTATGGACACCTTATCAAGGATGAAATCGTCGCCAAGCTGGCGCAAGTCAAGATGCTCTAGCAACGATCTCTGGCACCTCCCCTTGAAAGGCGGAGGTCGCTTGACAGACACAAGCCACGAAACCACAACAACCCCACTGCAATGGACCGCGCTCCTCATTTGAGAAAACTCATTTCACGAGTCAGCGTCACCAATCGAGGCCCTCTGTAAAGTTCGCTCCAACCCGATTGACTACGAGCTTCGGTCCTTGGCTACGGATCCAAGAGCGATTGCCTCAATCGTGATGAGCAGAATATCTAACAAGAGGAATCATCGATCATGACTAATGCGACTTGGAACCAACTGGCTATGAGTGTTGCGGATTTTTGCATGTCTCATTCCATCACCAAGCCTACTTTCTACGAGATGATCAAACGCGGCCTGGGCCCGAAAATCATGAAGGTTGGGGCTCGGACGCTCATCTCTACGGAGGCGGCAGCTGAGTGGCGGCGGAAAATGGAAGAAGGGGCCGAGCTCATGAAACCCCGGAACTCGCACTCGCGGGCGCGCTATTCTTAAAAAATAGCTTATTGAGTTTTTTCCGCAGGCTGCTTTAAGAAAGCCACCTTCTTAACTCCTACGGGAAATAATAGGAACCGGCAGCAATCGAAGTAAGCAGCACGCACGAAAAAGCTCGCGTAATTACATGCGAGCTTTTTTATTTCAACGGGCGTCACCATAGAGTAACGCGATTGCCGCCATTGGCACTACTTGCGCGACGTCGTGATTAAAACGGCCTGGCTACTCTAACGACGATCTAACCAGCAAGCGAAGTAAAGGCTTCTACCAGCTTTTCGAACCCGGATCTCTCCAGCCTTTTCACCATTATCATGTGCAGACTTCAAAACCGCTTAACGTCAAGTTGAGGTTAAGCGGTCCATGAGCAAATGAGCACACTCAGGCCACGAGGAGATCCGAAGCCTCGTCAAAGGTCATTTTTCCATCATTGACAGCTTTGGCGAAGCTCTCAAACTCTGCGACCAAATTTCTCATTCGGCGTGTCGCTCGTTTGTTCTCTGAAACACGGACCCACCGTTTTGCTCGAGTTGCATTTGCTGGAATCATTGGCCTGCCCATGCTGTCAAGATCCACCATCAGCAAGTAGACTCGAGTCGGCCACACCCACATTCCACCGCCGGAGCCTGACCTTACCACCACTACTGCACGTTCACCTGATTTCATAGCTGCACTCATAGATCACCTATTTGGAAGGAATGGATCTACGCAGCAGCCTTCATCCGTATCAAGCGTACAAAGGCGGGGTTGTACCCACATTTAGTTCCCCCAGCTTCGATGGCGGTCGATCTGTTTCTCGACTGCGTAGGCTATCGATCCGTTAAGCCTTCACTAAGCTGTTAACTCATCGGCGCGCTGATTGCACCCGGTGAGCCGCGTTGCTTTAAAAACTCAGCACTTCTTGCGACAGGGGTTAATAAAAAAATATTTGAGAACAGCTTACTATTTTTAAATCCATTCGTCAATTGTTTTTAAACCTAAGTTGACGCTATTTTATAACTTTACGGCACCGTATGGTTCCTCTCGTCTAGGCTTTTTTAAATCGGCTACGCCGACGGAACTCAGTCTGCTATGATTGTCAGCCCTAAACCTCAAAGAGTATGAAGCATGCTTCCCGACGAAGAGCTCAAGCAACTCGAAAAAGAGCGCGAGGAGATTGAGCGGCAGCGTAGGGAGCTTGAAGCGAAGATCCAGAGCCGGAAGCAAGAACTTAAGGCTGAGGCCATCAAGCAAGTCCTCACCCTTGTGAAGACCTTTGACCTGACACTGGAAGATTGCGGCTTCCGGTGCCCTTCACTTGAAGAGCGGGAACGGGCACGACCACCGATTAAGTTCGTGTCGCCTGACGGCCAGGTCAAATGGAGCGGCCGTGGGGTCGCACCCAAGTTCTTTCGGGACGCCCTAGACAGAGGCGAAGACCTGAGCATCTACTTGATAGAGAACCTGACGAAGGATTCCTCGAACTGAACTCAGACCCGGTTTCCAGCTCATCTTTTCGATTACAAGAAGGTCGGCGCGAAAACCCCGGCAAGCCAGATCCAACGGGCGCCCTCAGGCCCGGGCTGAGGACGGCTCGATCAGCCCCGCCCCCTCACTCCTCACGTTTCCCACCGCCTTCCCCACGGGATACACCGCGAGCGCCGCCTCGGGACACGGCCTCACCAGCGCCTGCACCTCGTCGGCCGCAGTCACCCCGTTCAACCACGCCCAGTAATCCCCCGGCGCCAGGATCACCGGCATGCGGTCGTGCAGCGGTCGCATCGCCGCGTTGGCCTCGGTGGTGACGATGGTGAACGTGTCGAGCGCCTCGCCGTCGGCCGGTCGCGTCCAGCGCTCCCACAGCCCGGCGAGCGCGAAGAACTCGCCCCCGACCGGGTGGATGTAGAATGGCTGCTTGCCGCCGCCCTCCTGGTCACTGAGTTGCTGCCACTCGTAGAAGCCGTTCGCCGGCACGATGCAGCGCCGGCGGCGGAACGCCGCCCGGAACGAGGGCTTCTCGGCGACCGACTCGCCGCGCGCGTTGATCAACCTGGTGGCGATCGCCTCATCCTTGGCCCACGAGGGCACGAGGCCCCAGCGCAGGCGGTGAATCACCCGTTCGCCGTTCGACCGCTGGCGCACCACCGGCAGCCACTGCATCGGCGCCGCGTTCCAGCGCGGCTCGAAGTCGAAGCCTTCGGGCACCGCGTCGAAGGCCTCGCGCAGGCGCGAGACCGGACCGTAGAGGGCGTAACGACCGCACATGCGCGCCCCCTCCCCGACTGCCTCAGTGCAGGGTGCCGGAAGGCGCGCCCTCGCCTTCCTTCACCGGCAGCAGATCCGTGAACCGCCCCTGCACCTCGGTGTAGTGCCGGAACTCCGGCGCCCCGACCGTGCGCTTCTTCTTGCTGATGCCCTTGGGCCTGATCGGCACCTGGGCGACCCACACGCCGTGACGGGTCTCGAGCGACAGGCTCACCACGTCGATCCGCCAGCTCGCCGGGCAGTCGGCCAGCGAGCCGTACTCGTCGAGGATCTCCTCGTAGCGGGCGACCTTGTCGGCACGCAGGCTGTAGGCCTCCATCAGCACGAACACGAAGTCGGCGTCGAGCTGCTCGGCGAGCAGCTTCACCGCGCGCGCCGCTGCGTCCTTGTCGCCCGGCGAGCGCATGACGAGCGCCGTGGGGATCGTGGCCCCGGTGGTGAAGTTGCCGACGAAGGCCATCGGCACGAGCTCCTCGCCCTGCTCGAGGAGTTCACGCGCCTTGCCGATCAGCGGCGCGATCGCCGCCTGGTAGCGTTCGGGGAGCTGGCTCATGTCGGGGTCCTCGCCGGGTTCAGCGCTCGCGGCGCATCTTCACCGCCGCCTCGTATTCGCGATCGAGCCCGGTCCCGGCGTCGCCCTTCGGGTCGAATATCCGGAAACCCACGTGCATGTACGCCAGCAGCGCCAGCCCGGAGAACTCGCCCTCGAGGTTCTCGAGCGTGTAGCGCACCGCCGGCTTGTTGATCTCGAGCCCATTGCGGCCGATCAACGCGATCTCCATCACAATCTGCCCGACCTTCGCCTGGTCGAGCGTGGCGAAGCGGTCCAGCGCCGCCTGCATGTACATCACCGCGTCCATGCGCAGCCCGCCGTCGACCGCCGCACGCATCTCCTCGTGACCGATGCGCGTGAGCGCCTCCTCGGCCATCTCGCCCGCCTGGTGCTCGGGGAAGCGCTTGACCACCGCCTTGTACTGCTCGGCCGCCTCCTTCACGTGCGACGGCCCGAGCGCCTCCAGGCACTGCGCGAGCCCGAGCTGCGCCCCCGGATCGGCCGGCGCCAGGCTCGCCGCCTGGCGGAAGAACGGCAGCGCCTCGGCCGCCCGGCCGGACCGCATCAGCACCGCCGCCAGGTTGCGCTTGGCGAAGGCGTTCTCGGGCTCGAGCTTGACCGCGTCGCGCAGCGCGTTGGCCGCCTCATCGGCGCGCCCGGTGCGCGCGAACGCTACCCCGAGCGCGATGAACGCGTTCGCGTGCGTGGGGTCGAGTTCGACCGCCCGCTGCAGCGGCGCCACCGCGTCCGCCGGCCGACCCAGCTCGGACAGGCACAGCCCGTGGCTGTAGGCGATCTCGGCGTCGTCGAGCATGCCGTCGAGCGCCTCGAGCACCGGCAGCGCATCCTCCAGGAAGCCGTTTTGCAGCAGCCCCAGCACGTAGGCCTTCGGCTCGACCCCACGCTCGGGGACCGCGACCACGCGCACGAACGCGTCATCGACCGCCACCACGGCCTGCCAGCCACGCGCCGCGTAGTCGAGCGCATAGCGTCCGATCACCGCCTGCTCGAACTCGGGCGTGCCACGCGGCGGCAGGCCCGCTGGGTCGAGGTCGTCGAGCGGGATCTGGAAGATTTCGGGGGCTTGGCGGGTGGTCATGACGATTCAATCAACAGGCGAGGGGAGTTCGGTGGCGGATTGTCGCACAGGAGGGCCAAGCCTTCCGGCCAAACCGGCCTTCTTCCAGCCCTCTGCCCCATTTACAAGGTCACTGCCGCAAGAATAGGCAAGCCTGTAAAACATACTTCCCGCCTGGGCTGCCATCGCTTATCCACAGGATCTCCCACATCCCTTTCCCCAGCGACTGGGGACAAGCAGGCCATCAAGAACGACGCGTTTGGCCGCCGGGACTGATCAGATGACTTGAGATGCCGAGGCGACCCGAGGCATGCGCGGCGAATGGGTTTGTGCTTTGTCAAGCACCTGCCGATCTTGCACCCAGGACCAGCAGGGCCTGGGTGCAAGCTGTTGGACCGGGGCCAGCTACTCATGGCAAAGGAGCCTGGACTCAAACCCCTTATCGCCACGGCCAGACGTCCTTGCTTCGAGGCCCTGAGCAGAGGTGCAATGGATCGACAGGTTCCCCGGTCCGGCGGGGTTCTCGGTAGTCGTCTTGGACCCCAGGCTTGAATGCATGGCTTCCGATGGGCCTCAGCAGCGGACGCCTGACGCATGAAGTCAGGCCGCAAGGTGCCGCACACGTGCCGTTCGTCCGTCAGGCGACGGCGAACGGCAGCCTCTGAATCCTGCGAACTCGAACTTCCGAGCCGTTGTTTTCATTCGCCGTTCGGATAATCCGGCGGCAGGTTCATGGGCACAGCAGCCATATAGCGGCGCTTCTATTATCCGTGCTTCATCCGAGTGAAGTGCGTCGCAACAAAGGGTAGACCGACTCCCGGCACGACATCTAGAATGCGCGGAGGTGCCCACCCTACTTGCACGCGAGTAAAAACAGGCAACGCAGCAACGACCGTCATATCTAGATTGACCTTCTCTTTTGAGCCTCGTCGTCGGGGACTTAAACGCGTGCACCTGACCCGAATCGATGAGGTTTGAGGAAAGGTTCATCATGACGATCAAGCAACTCGCATTCGACGCGCAGCAGCTCCTCCAAGCCCAAACCGGCACAACCTTCAGGCGCAGCCACATCTACGAGCTACTGGCCGCTGCTTTCGGTTTCAAATCCTACGCGTCCTTGTGCGCAGACCACGTATTCACGCACAGAAGTATCACCAGCCGACGCTCGGCCAAGCATGGCGAGTCCGTTGGGCGCCGCTGCCTGGAACTCGACTATCCTCCGGAAAGTGCTCTCCAGATCGCGCAGGTTCTTCCGGACTATCTCTCGGACCGGGACATCGGAGTCATCCGTATTACGAACCTCGTCGCCCGTCTGCAGCACGAAACCGGCAGCAACTCTTATGTGCATGACGACGAGTTCGGTGAAGACTCTGTGGGCGACGACGACACGTTTGCTCTGTGGTTCGACGGCGAATCCATCGCTTCACCGGTCCTGCTCGATGGACTGGCCACTGCCGCCGAAAAAGGCAACGCCAACGCCCATTACGCTTTGGCGCTCATCCACGCCTTACCTGACGATCCCTACGATGAACCTAGTGCCGGCAGTGACTATTGGTACAACGAAGAACGTAACGGCCGCGTGCTCGTCGGTGTCGAAAAGGAATGGGCAGACCAATATGCCGCAAGGCTTAGCGGTGCAGACAAGTATAAGCACCATCTCCGCGCAGCCGGCGTCCTCGGCCATGAGGTAGCCTTGCTCGAAATGGCTGAGCGTTTTGGCGATTCGACCTTCTTCGAGCGACCGCCCATCTATTACTCGGGTATCGATGCAGCCCATGCCGCTGATGTCGCCGAACATCTCGGCCGGGGCAAGGATGCTTGGCGGTGGCGGACGGAAGCCGCAAAACAGGGTGACACTGAAGCCATGCGCGAACTGATCGAGGGTTACGATCGGTTGAACCTGCAGCAGTGCTGGACGTGGTTCTATCTTGCCGAACTGCTCGGTACCGACCTGTCCGAGGACGAATATGAAGCCATCAACGAGGATGGCTCACCCTATGATGACGATGTCGGCGGGCCAGCCTACGTCGGCGGTCGGGGCGGCGTGGAACTGGAGCCGATCGATTACGAACAGGACATGGCTGCTCGACAGGCTGCAGCCGCGTTGTATGAGGCGATCGAGCCTAGTCACAACGCGGAGCCAAACGGCAGCCATGGATAAGTTGTCAGCGCGGGGCATCCGACAGATCTCGTAGCACAACGGCCGCTGAGATGATGACCCCCAGTCAACGTTCTATGGCCAACTGTGGCCGGAACGCACGTTCCGCCTGGGTCGATATCTGCCAATCAGCGCCAGCTTAGGTTGAATGGCAACTCGGTCCGTCGCCGACGGGCCGGGCCCGACCCCGTGCTGCCGTTCATTCAACCGAACGACCAATGACAAGTAACAGCATCAAGCCGCCGCCTGCTACGCAACGCTTACGAATAGCTAGCTGGCACGGCGGTAGCACAATTTGAATGTCGATGATGTAGGTCCGGGTAGTGCGGGCACCCGGGGACTATCACCTTTTGGCGACTGGTTTGCCGCTGGCGCTGCGCTGCCCGAATTGTAGGCCGCCTGCATCTCCTGCCACCTGCTGGCAGTGGAGGGGTAAGGTTAAGAAGTGGCTGACCCGCGAGGCGGATTGAAGCTCATGGCATGCGGTTGCAAACACCCTACTTGGGCTGAAACGCGATGATGCTCATGCCCGCCAGCGTCACCACTACACCGGCGACGTCCCAGGCGGAGGGGCGGATTCCGTCCACCGTCCACAGCCATAGGATGGCGACGCTGATGTACATCCCGCCGTATGCGGCATAGACGCGGCCGGAGGCCGCCTCATGCAGCGTGAGTAACCACGCGAAGGCCGCCAGGCTCACCGCCGCAGGCAGAAGTAGCCAAACCGAGCCCCCCTTCTTGAGCCACAGCCAGGGCAGATAGCAGCCGACGATCTCGGCCATCGCTGTGACGAAGTAAAGTAGCAATGTCCTCACGCGGCTCCTCCGGCAGGGCTTTCCCGAAGCCCGGCGTGGTGATAGATCTCGATCGTTGAGTGGACGATCTCCTCGTGCACCGCCAAGCGGCTCCTCACAGCGTCGGGGGTGCGTGCGCGGTCATGCGTCACCACCGCGATGGCCAGCACCGAGGTGGCCGCGTCGGCGATCACGTGAAGGTAGGCGGATTTGAGCTTGAGGCCGTGATGATCGTGACCGTGTCCGTGTGAGTGGCCGTGATGGTGAGCCTTGCCCGGGATCAGCGCACAAACGACGGTGACGGCCAAGCCCAGGATGGCGACCGCGATGGCCTCCTTGTACTGGATGGGTTGCGGCGACACGATGCGTTCGATCGAACCGATGACCATCATCACTGCCACGCCGAGCAGGAAGATGGCGCTGGCGAAGCCTCCGAGGATCTCGATTTTCCAGGTGCCGAAAGCGAAGCGCGGATCGTTCGCGCAGCGGCATAGGCCAGCGCGGCAGACACGCCGATCGCGAAGGTATGCGGGCTCATATGCCAGCCGTCGGCCAGCAGCGCCATTGAGTTGAACCACCAGCCTGCGGTGATCTCGACAACCATCGCAACGGCAGTGATCCACATCACCACCGAGGTACTGCTTTTGGCAAGCGCATTGCCGCCATCGAAGACGTGATCATGGGTCCAGGTGGACGGGTTCTCGGTGGGCACGGCAAGGCTCACTTGAGGTAGCTGCGCAGGACGCCTATCAGATCCTCGGCACCCTTGTGCGTCGGCATCGTCGGTCATTGCGGAGTCTCCGAGGTGGGTGCTGACAGACACTTAGAACACGTCAGCCATCGGCGCCGCGCACGAAGGCGATCTGGTGCAAGTTCGTGGTGTCGAGCGCACTCTACCTGGCCACGTATCCATGTGACCCCAGCACTCTCGATAGTCAGTGCCGCAAAGAGGCAAAGTTCAGCCCTTTCAGCAATGCGCCTTATCTGTCATGAGGTGCTACCTCCATTTGGCTGCACCCGCACATGGCAAGGCCAACGCTCGTCGTTCCGGCAGCTGACCGCACAAAGGTGGCGCCGCCATGCATTCGCGCGATCGCAGCTACGATCGCCAAGCCGAGCCCGTGATTATGGTCGCGATGTTCGCGGGCCCCATCAACCCGATAAAAGCGGTCGAATAGACGAGGCAAATGCTCCGGGGGGATGACAGGGCCCGTGTTGCTGACAGACAGGCAAATGCGGCCATCTGCGTCCTGCTTGATATCGACCTCGATCACCGATCCGCGCTCTGCAAAACGGGTCGCATTGGCGAGCAGGTTCGAGAGCGCACGCCTAACCAACCCAGCATCGACTGTGCCCATGCCGTCACCGCGTAAGCGCGCAGTCACGCCGGCCTCCTGCATTGACGCTTCGTGGAATTCGATGACCTCGGACACCAGTTCGGCCAGGCTATCCACACGGTGGCGACGGGCGCGCTCCCCGCGATCGGCCCGGGACAAGAACAACATGTCATTGACCAGCCCCGCTAAAAGTTGAAGATCCTCGAGGTTCGATCCGAGCACATCGCGCAGTTCGGCGACATCGCGCTGACGACTCAGAGCTAGCTCGGTCTCACCAATCAAGGTCGCCAGCGGTGTGCGCAGCTCGTGAGCGACATCGGCGTTGAACCCTTCCAGTTGTTGATATGCGCGGTTCAATCGAACCAGGAGCGCGTTGAATTGTGTGACCAACGGCTGAAGCTCCTGTGCCTGGGCGGAGCCGTCAAGCGGCTGTCCAACGCTTTCCGGGCTTAGGGCCGCTGCTTGTCGAGCCAGGTCGCGAACAGGCAAGAGCGCTCTACGAACGAGCCATGCGCCGCCCACTGAGATGGCCGCCGCTCCACCAAGGGCGCTCGCGAGTAGCGTCCAGGCCAACTGCTCCAAAAGCAGCGCGTCGGCGCTGCTGTCGAGCATCAATTCGGCGCGCAGCATGGTTGTGGGCGACCATGGCACGGAGATTTCGAACTCATCCCGCCGCAGGATTGCGCCGGGGCTTGAACGCGCCGGAGTTGCGTACAGAAGAGCGTCAGATCCCTGGATCAGCCGTAACTCGAGGTTGGCATGGCCCACAAAGAAGTCGTCGAGCTTGTGACGCAGGCTCGGCAACGCGTCCCGCGTTGCAATCTCGCCGACGAGATGGCGCACTATGTCCCGCTTGTGCCGCAGTTCGTCCGTCTGCTTGTTGGAGAGATTTAGACTCGCGCCCACGTAAACGATCGAGCAGACCAAGCCGAGCCCCAGCGAGGCCAGCACGGCGAGCCACCACGATAACCAGCAGCTAAGCGAACGCGGATTGCGCATTCTCAGGGCTTCCGGTCCTCAAGGACGTATCCCATGCCGCGCACGGTATGCAACAACTTCTTCTCGAAAGCGTCGTCGATCTTGCCGCGCAACCGGCGCACCGCAACTTCGACCACGTTCGTATTGCTGTCGAAATTCATGTCCCACACCTGCGCTGCAAGCGCGGTACGGGAAAGGACCTGCCCTTGCCGGCGCAGCAGCAACGTCAGCAACGTGAACTCCTTGGCGGTCAGGTCGAGGCGCTGCCCGGATCGTGACGCCTTGCGCCGAACCAGGTCGAGTTCGAGGTCCGCCAAACGGAGCACCGTTGAATCCTGGCTATCCGAGCGCAAGGCACCGCGCCGCAACAAGGCCTGCACGCGAGCGAGCAACTCGGACAGAGCAAACGGCTTCACCAGGTAATCGTCGGCACCCGCCTGCAGGCCTCTGACCCGATCCTCGACCTCGTCCCGCGCGGTCAGCATCAGGACGGGTACGTGTTTGCCCCGACGCAGTTCTTGCAAGACGGCATAGCCATCCAGCCCCGGAAGCATGACGTCGAGGAGGACGAGGTCGTAATGCCCTTCGGTCGCGAGATAGCGGCCATCCGTGCCGCTGTGCGCGACATCCACGATGTAATTGCTTTCGGTGAGCGCCCTGCGTAGGTATTCGGCGAGCTTGGGTTCGTCTTCCACAACCAGAATCTTCATGCAGCGATTATCGCGGAGATGCCGAAACCATCACATTACGAAATCGTAATCTGGCAGTTCGCGATTCGACGAGGATGGACCTTTAAAGTCCGCGACGTGTTCGGTGCAAGGCGACGCCAAGCGGCTTATGCCGAACGCCACCTCTCACGTTGAACGAAGGAGTCTCGTCATGTCGAAAACCCGCACCACTGCCCTTTTTTCGCTTCTTGCTGCCGTCCTTGTCGTTCCTGCGGCTGCGCAAGCCAGCTCGCTGTGGCATCCCGCTCCCGGCGAGCAGGGGTTCACGTTCCATCCGGATCACTCCACGAGCACGAAAACCCGCGCCGAGGTGTTGCGCGAGCTCGAACAGGCAAAGGCCGATGGCAGCTATTTCTACCTGCAGCGTGGCCTCGCGGTGCCCTCGCGTGCTTCCGGACCCGGCAAGACCCGTGCAGAAGTCCTCAAGGAGCTGGTCGACATGACCCCGACAGAGCGCGCGTACATGAATGAACTGTACAGTGGCTCCTGAAGCCACCTATCGGCGCGAGACGTCGGGCCGTCCAGGCGTTTCGCCCAGCAGGTTCTCGTAAAGCGCCGTTTGGTCTGCCCATTGGTACCGTCGCTGTCGACGATAGCAAATCCTTATTGATAGAATCCGCGCCATGCGTCGTTGGCTTGCGATTTTCCTCTTGATCCTGCTGCCTGCCCAACTGAGTTGGGCGGCGGTGGGCGATTACTGCGCGCACGAATCCGGTGCCGCAGCCAATCATTTTGGTCATCACGCGCATCGTCACACCGAAGATGCAAAAGGCAAGGAAAAAGGGGGCTTGACGAAGGGCGCACACACAGACTGCGCATCGTGCCAGGTGGTGGGCTCTTCAGCAGTAACGAGTGAGTCCAGCGCGCTATTCACACAGCATCAGGCATCCCTCCCCATCGGCGTCACACCTGGGTGCTCACTTGCGGAGCATCCCGCAGAGCCCGAACGCCCTAAATGGGCCCGCCCAGCCTGATCGGCAGGGCGGTCGCCTTCATTCCCTCTTGATGTTCCTACCGCTTTGAGCGGTAGCGTCACGCGTCCATTGCGATCGGTCCGATCGCCCTCTGCCGATTCCCCGTGTCTTTCCATCAACGGAGAATTGGATGTTTCAGCAACTTCATCTCAAATGGCTGCCTGCGCTAATGCTCGGCCTTGCCGTCAACGGTGTCTGGGCGCAGCAGCTGACCCCCCCGGCCCCAAGTGCCGCCCTATCCCTCAAGCACGCTTTCGAGGCAGCATGGGCACGCCAGCCTGAAGCGCTGTCGCTCACGACTCAACAGGAAGCGGCGCAGGCGCGCCGCGACAGTGCCAACAGTTGGTTTGTCGAACCGCCCGCCCTTGAGGTAGCCGGTAAGACCGATCAGTTGGACAGCAATCGCGGGAGCCGTGAGTACGAGGTCGGTATCGCGGTTCCGATCTGGCTGTCGGGCGAACGTTCGAGCACTGCAGCCCTCGCCACTGCCGAAATAGCTGCCACGGCGAGCCGGGCTCGCGGCGCGCAGTTGCGCACCGCTGCAGCGGTACGCACAGCATATTGGGATTGGCAACGCGCGCGTGTAGATGTGACGCTGGCGAGGGCGGGTCTCGCGAACGCCCGCGAACTGGCCGCCGACGTGGCCAAGCGCATCAAGGCGGGTGATCTGGCGCGCGCAGATCAGCATCAGGCCGACGGTGTCCAAGCTACAGCTGAAGCCGCCGTCGCCGAGGCAGAAAGCGCCCTTGCAGATGCTGCACAGCAGTTGCGCACGCTCACTGGAATCGGGCCAGAACGCTCATCCGGCGGGGTGTCTGCGCCGGAGCCCGTCCCTTCCGCTGCGACACCGACACAGATTCTTGAGACGGCGCACCCTGCAGTGGCCGAGCTGCGTGATCGGGTCGACGTTGCGCGGCGCACGATGACCCTTGCCAGCGTTCAGGGCCGCGCGAATCCGGAGTTGAGTGTCACGACCACCCGCGAACGCGGCGCATCGGGTGAATCCTGGGAACAGACGGTCACGTTGGGCTTGCGCATTCCGCTTGGTTCCGGTTCGCGCAGCCGGTCCCGCGTTGCAAGCGCCAATGCAGAGGCCATCGAGGCCGAGGCGCAACTGCAGATCGAACTCGAACGTCTGCTGGCCGAAACAGAGATGGCGCACCAGCGCGTCGAATCGAGACGGCAGCAGGTCGCCGCTGCTGAACGGCGCTCCGACCTCGCACAGGCTTCAC
The DNA here is from genome assembly GCF_029588855.1 of Thauera mechernichensis. Classification (NCBI taxonomy): domain Bacteria; kingdom Pseudomonadati; phylum Pseudomonadota; class Betaproteobacteria; order Rhodocyclales; family Zoogloeaceae; genus Thauera; species Thauera mechernichensis. The sequence goes on from NZ_JARQZE010000007.1 coordinate 147,189, forward strand.
GCGGCTTCTTCGAGAAGGCGTTCCGCCTCGGTGAGGCCGATCTGCCGACCCGTCTGCGCATCGAATTCGAGGCGGCCGAAGCCGAACGCGAGCTCGCTCGCGCGCGTATTGATCTGGCAGCCGCCATCTCGGCCCAGCGCCAAGCGTTGGGCCTGCTTCCCGAATGAATAACAGGATCCCCAAAATGAAATCCACTCATACCCTCGCGGCATGGAGCCTCGCTGCAGTGCTTGCCGGGCTTGCCCCGCAAACGCTGGCCGGTGACGGACACGACCATGGAGAAGCGCCCGCGACCACAGCGGGCCCGGCATTGCCGCGATTTACCGCCGTCTCGGAACTCTTCGAGCTGGTCGGCGTAGTGAATGGCAAGAACGTCACCGTCTATCTTGACCACTTCGCTGACAACAGTCCGGTCAAGGACGCAAAGGTCGATCTGGAACTCGATGGGAAGGCCGTTGCGCTCACGCCCCATGCCGACGGTGAGTTCGGGGCCACGCTCGAGGAGACGCTCAAGCCGGGTGTCGTCTCTGTCACGGCAACGGTGATTGCCGGCCAGGACGCCGATTTGCTCGCTGGTGAGCTCGACTTGCATGAGACCGCCGCCGAGGCGCACGAAGAGGTTGCCGAATTGGACATTAAACCCTACGCAATTGGGGCAGGCGCGGGGGGGCTTGTGCTAGGCCTCATCGGCTGGATTGTGCTTCGCAAGGGGAATTCGCGTAATCGCTCGACTGGAGGTGCCGCATGAAGCTGAGCGTACTGTTTGCTGCGCTGGCGCTGGTATCGGCCAGTGCCTCGTGGAATGCCTTTGCTGGCGAAGGCCATGATCATGGCGATGAAGGTCCAGTTGTGGCAGGAGGCAATGGGCCACAACGGCAAGCCGATGGCAGTGTCTTTCTGCCCAAGCCGGCACAACGCCAGATCGGTGTTCGCACGTTGGTTACGGAAGCCGGCGAATTGCCGCGTACCACCGCGCTGGCCGGCAAGGTGGTCATGGACCCGAATGCCGGCGGAAAGGTGCAGGCCATGGTGGCTGGGCGCCTGGAGGCGGGCCCGCAGGGGTTGCCAAGCGTCGGTCAGGCCGTGAAGAAGGGGGTCGTGCTGGCTTACGTCAGTCCTTCGACGGACCAGATCGAGCGGTCTAACCAGATGGCGCAATTGGCCGAGCTGCACGCGGCCAGGGCCCTTGTGGAAAAGCGCCTCGCGCGTCTGAAGGAACTCGCCGACACGGTACCGCGCAAGGAGATCGAAGCGGCCGAAAGCGAGCTTGCCAGCCTGAAGGCTAGATCGAAAGCGATCGGTGGTGGCCTCAATGCCCGTGATGTCCTGACCGCACCCGTGAGCGGTGTGATCGCATCGACTAACGCCGTGTCAGGCCAGGTGGTCGATGCGCGCGAGCTCGTGTTCGAGATCGTCGACCCGAAGCGGCTGCGCGTCGAGGCGCTCTCCTATGATCCAGAAATGGCGGCGGATGTCGCCTCTGCAAGTCTTGCGGTCGGCGACCAGCGGATCCCGCTCACCTTCATCGGCGCCGCCCGCAGCCTGCGCGAGCAGGCCTTGCCACTCACCTTTGCAGCCGAAGGTGAAGCGCTGGCCTTTCTTGCCGTGGGGCAGCCGGTCGAGGTCTTCGTCCAGTCGCGCAGCACGCAGCAGGGTGTAAGCGTTCCCGCAGCATCGGTGCTGAAGAATTCGGCAAACCAAACCATCGTCTGGGTAAAGACGGCGCCCGAACGTTTCGAGTCCCGGACCGTCACGATCGCGCCGCTGGACGGTGTGAATATTGGGGTGACGTCCGGCCTCGAAGCCGGCGAGCGGGTCGCCTCCCGTGCCGCCACGCTGATCAACCAGATCCGCTGACGGGGAGTCTATCCGATGTTCAAGTGGCTACTCGACAACAGCCTTGGTAACCGGCTGCTGGTGATTATCGCCAGCCTGGTACTGATGGCCTATGGGGCGTTCACGCTTTCGCGAACACCCGTGGACGTATTTCCGGATCTCAACAAGCCGACGGTCACGATCATGACCGAAGCCGGCGGCATGGCGGCGGAGGAGGTCGAGCAACTCATCACCTTTCCGCTCGAGACCACCATGAATGGTTTGCCCGGCGTGGAGTCAGTGCGCTCTACCTCGAGCTCGGGGCTGTCCTTCATCTACGTGACCTTCGACTGGAGTACCGAGATTTTCCGCGCCCGGCAGATGGTGTCGGAACGCCTCTCAGCCATGGAGGAAGGGTTGCCTGAAGACGTGATTCCGCGCATGGGGCCGATCAGCTCGGTCATGGGCGAGATCATGCAGATCGCGATCCCGATCGACACGGCGAAGATCTCGCCGATGCAGGTCCGAGAGTATGCGGACTGGGTTCTTCGTCCGCGCCTGATGGCGATCCCCGGCATCGCGCAAGTCATCCCGATTGGCGGGGAGGTGCGGCAGTTCCAGGTTCAGCCCGACACCCGCCGTATGGCTGAGCTCGGTGTTTCGTTGGAGCAGTTGGAAGGGGCGATTCGAGGCTTCTCGTCGAACACCTCGGGGGGCTTTCTCGAACTGAACGGGCGCGAGTATCTCATCCGCCATCTCGGTCGGACCTCGAGCCTGGAGGATCTGAAGAACCTCGCGATCACTGCGCGAGATGGCCAGCCGATCCTGCTGCGTCAGATCGCATCCGTGACCTTCGCAGCGGCGCCCAAACGGGGGGATGCGGGCTTCGAGGGCAAACCGGCCGTCATTCTCGGCATTCAGAAGCAGCCTACGGCGGACACCATTCACCTGACTCGCTCGATCGAAACCGCGCTCGAAGAGATGAAGATATCGCTCCCGGCCGGGATGGATGCGCCGGAGGTGACCTTCCGGCAGGCGACTTTCATCGAGGCATCGATCAGCACGCTCAAGGGTAAGCTGATTGGCGCATCGGTGTTCGTTGCGGCAATCCTCTTCTTTTTTCTCGGCACCCTGCGCCCGACGATCATCGCGCTCACCGCGATTCCGGTGTCCATCTTCATGACGGCGTTGGTCTTCAAGTATTTCGGGCAGTCGATCAACACGATGACCCTTGGTGGTCTCGCGATTGCGATTGGCGGCTTGGTCGACGATGCGGTTGTGGGCGTAGAGAACGTGCTGCGCCGATTGAAGGAGGACCGCGCAAAGCATCACGACCATCGGCTTCACCCGATCGAACTCGTGGCGCGCGCAACGATGGAAGTGCGCTCGGCCATCCTTTACGCGACGATCATCATCGTGCTGGTGTTCTTGCCGCTGTTCGCGCTGCCTGGCATGGAGGGGCGGCTGTTCGTGCCGCTCGGCGTGGCGTTCATCGTCTCCACGCTCGCCTCGTTGGTCGTCTCGGTGACCGTGACGCCGGTGCTGTCCTTTTACCTGCTTCCCCGGATGAAGTCCCTCGATCACGGTGACACGCGCTTGCTCGCCTGGCTCAAGGCACGTTATCGCGGGGCGTTGCAGGGGGTGCTCGAGCACCCCAGGGCGGCCGTCACAGCGGGTGCGGTTGCGGTGGCAATTGCTGCCGCTGCGGTACCGTTCTTCCCCACGACCTTTCTGCCGCCGTTCAACGAAGGCACCTTGCTGATCGGCATGCGGCTCAACCCGGGCGTTACCCTGGCGGAGTCGACCGCGCTCGCGCAGCAAGCGGAAGTGCTCGTGAAACAGGTTCCCGAAGTGACGCACGTCGGGCGCCGAAGCGGGCGGGCCGAGCTTGACGAGCATGCGGAAGGTGTCCACGTCAGCGAGCTCGATGTGGGGCTGAAACCCGCCGGTGAGCTGAGCCGCTCAATGGGTGAGATCACCGCAGACATCCGGTCGCGACTGGTCAATCTGCCAGCTGCGATCGCGATCGGGCAACCGATCTCACATCGCATCGACCACATGCTGTCGGGCGTGCGCTCGCAGATCGCGATCAAAATCTTCGGCGAGGATCTCGACACCCTGCGCGGTCAGGCTGACCTATTGCGAACGCGGCTTGCCGCCATTCCGGGGCTCGCCGACCTGGAGATCGAGAAGCAAGTGCTCGCGCCGCAGATCAAGGTGCGGATCGACTATGCGGCCGCTGCCCGTTACGGGGTGCCGGCACCGCAGATTCTGGCCGCGCTGCAAAACCTCGTCGAGGGCGAGAAGGTCACCCAGATCGTCGAGGGTGGTCGACGGTTCCCATTGGTCGTTCGCCTACCGGAAACGGCGCGCTCGGTCGACGGGCTGGCTCAGATCCTGATCGAAACGCCGACCGGACATGTGCCCTTGTCGAAGCTGGCGTCGATCGAGGATGGTGACGGTCCGAACCAAGTGAGCCGGGACGACGGTAAGCGCCGCATCGTGCTTTCGGCCAATGCGCAACAGCGTCCGCTATCGGAGGTCGTCGAGGACATCCGTGCCGTCGTGGCCGACCTTAAGTTGCCCGAGGGCTACTTCATCACCCTCGGCGGGCAGTTCCAAGCTCAGGAAGAGGCATCCCGTTTAGTCGGGTTGCTTTCGATCATCTCACTCGTGCTGATGTTCGTCGTGCTTTACAGCCGCTACAAGTCGGTTCGACTCTCGGCGCTCATCATGGCGAACATTCCGCTCGCACTGGTCGGGGCGGTGATTGGACTGTGGATCTCCGGTCAGCCGTTGTCGGTGGCGGCACTCGTCGGCTTCATCACGCTTGCAGGTATTTCGGTGCGAAACGGCATCCTCAAGGTGAGCCATTACCTCAACCTGATGCGTATCGAGGGCGAGAGCTTCGACCACACGATGATCCTGCGGGGCTCGATCGAGCGCCTGTCGCCGGTGCTGATGACCGCACTGGTAACCGCGTTTGCGCTTGCACCGCTGCTGTTCGAGGCCGAGCGCCCGGGTACCGAGATCCTGCATCCGGTGGCCGTGGTGATCTTCTCGGGCCTCATCAGTTCGACCCTGCTGGATACCTTCCTTACCCCTGCAATGTTCTGGCTCTTCGGCCGCCGCGATGCAGAGAGTCTGCTCGACGATCGAAATGCCGAAGCATTCTGACGCTGCTTAACCCGCCTCATGCAAACCAGAAAGGAAAAACCATGAAGTTCTCAAAAGTCGTCGCCCTCGCTGCTCTCGTGTCTGTGGGCCCCACCTTTGCAGCCGACAAGCATGACCATGCTCACGAGCATGAATCGATGCATGGAGGCGTGGTGGTCGAGGTCAAGGATCTCGATCTCGAACTCGTTGCCAAGCCCGAGGTGATCCAGTTGCATCTTCGCGATCACGGCAAGCCTGTTGATGTGGCAAACGGCAGTGCCAAGCTCACGCTGCTGTCTGGCGCAAACAAGCAAGATGTCGAACTCAGGCCTGCAGGTGATCGACTCGAAGCCAAGGGTAGCTTCAAGGTCGGCGCCGGCACCAAGCTGGTCGCGGTTGTCACCCTTCCGGGCAAGCCTTCCACCACGGCACGCTTCACACTGAAGTGACTCCGCCCGACCGCCTGCGGCAACGGCGCGCAGGCGGTCACCTCAGGCGCTCGGCGGTAGCAAGATGAAAGCATTGATTGGGCCAGGACTGGCCTTGGTCGTCGCTGGTGGCTTGACCGGATGTGCGGCCGCCGTCGTGTATGAAGATAAGTACGCGCAGGGCGATGGCTGGCGCAAAGGTACTGTCGTCGAGATCGGCTTGGGCAAAGAGCTTCAACGGCCATCGTTCTATGACTGCAGAGATGAGACAGTCGGAGAGGCAAGTAACGTCACCTACGTGACAATCGCGTTCAAACGCAACGGCCATCCGTATGCGCGGACTGCGAGGCTGCCAGCTGAGCCGAAGTTGCAGGTGGGGGACAAGGTTTACGTGAACTTCAGGGACTGCACGGCAGCGATCCCGAAACGTAGTTCCTGATTTGCTCGGATCGGTCGAGCTCATCTGCGTTTTGTTCTCGGGCAAACCGGAGTCGTGCCTGTAAAGCTCGCCCCCGGTTTGCGGCCGCTGCTATCACGGAAAGCAGGCCAGCGAGCCCGAACGCTTCGATCACCGCTGTAATTTCCCCACTTCCTCGGCCACGAGGCGTGTGAGTTGTTCCGGACCGAAGCTGGGCAGACTGCGTCCGTTGACAAAGAAGGTCGGCGTCTTGCTGACCTGCAACGCGGTCAGATCCTCGATGTCCTGCGCGAGCACGGCCTGGATCTCGGGCGTTTCCATGTCCTGCCGGGCGCGTTCCATGTCCAGGCCGGCCCGAGCGGCTGCTTCGAAGGCGATGCCGATGTTGGGCGCCGCGTGGTCGGCCCACTCGGGCTGTGCGGCCAGCAGCGCCTCGAGCACCGGGGTATAGAGTCCCTGCTTGCGCGCAGCCTCGATCAGTTTCACCACCTGGTCCGAGCCGTGATGGAAGGGTGCATAGCGCAGCGCAAGCCGAACCTTGTCCGGATGCTGGGCCATGATCTGCTTGACGATCGGATAGAAGGCGCGGCAGGTCTCGCAGGCGGGATCGAAGAACTCGACGATGGTGACCGGCGCGTTCTGCGGCCCGATGATCGGGGTATGCATCCGCACGAGGCGGCTTCCTTCCACAGCGATGCGCGTGTCCTGTTCGGCCTGTGTGCGGTCGCGATAGGCATCCATGCCGAAGTAAAAGGCCAGGCCGAGGATCAGCAACACGGCGAGTGCCAGGAGTTTTCGTGTGTTCATTTACGGGTCCTTATCAGATAAATCGTCAAGGCGGCGGCGATGGCGAGGAAGGCCGCCAGCGATAGCCAGGGAATCTGGATGTCGCCAAGGATGACCAGGGCTTGCTGGCTGCACGAGGGGCCAGTGCCGCACGGCACCCACCACTGTGGCACCCAGCCGGCGATCAGTGCGCTGTGATAGGCGGCCAGCGCGAGACCAGCGAGCGCGAATGGGAGCGCATACACCGCACCGCGCCGGTCCTCGGCGAACACGGCCATGCCCAGAATGAGGGCGAGCGGGAACATGGCGATCCGCTGGTACCAGCACAGCACGCAGGGCGTCATGCCCATCACTTCACCGATGAAGAGCGCGCCCAGCGTGGATACCAGAGCCACGGCCCAGGCGGCCATCAGCCACCACCATTGGGTTCGTTTGTCGTGCATCGAGTCGATCTCGAGGGTTGGTTCCCAGGCTTCGGGAGGGGCGGACGCCATAGGCAGTGCCCGGACGTCCGCAATGGAGCACACCGCCGCTACCGTGCGGCGCGCACTCGAAGAAGAGGGGAAGACAGGGGTGGGCTGCCGCTCAGGCAGCGAGGCGCCACTTGGGGCGTTCAGGCTCGGTGACCAGCGCAGACGCGTTGAAGTCCCGCCCGGCGTCGACGAGGACATGGCCCAGTCCTGTCAATGGCAGACGACCCGCATCGAGCAGTGCAGCGCTCGCAAGGATCTGGCAGAAACCGCAGTCGGCGTGAAGTTGCCCTTTCATCCCTTCATCGCCTTCATCCACCTGACAGGTATGTGGATGGTGGTCGCCGTGGCTGGTCGCGAAACCGGCCGATTCCAAGCAGTACGCCTCCAGGCCCGCCGACGCGAACTGAAGCGGAACGAGCAGCAGGAAGAAAATGGCAAGCCAACGGTGCATGGGCGACGATTTTAACCCCAGCCCGTTGGCTGACGGCTCATATCGCGACCATGAACGTACCGGAGCGCTGGCACCCCACATTGTGGTCACTCCGCCACCGAACCGCAGATCATTGCGCATGCTCATCGTGGCACACACAGACATCCCCCCGCGTCGGCGCCTCGAGCTCATGCAGGATGCCGCATTGCGCCGCACGATCGGGTGCACAGCACTGGCTGCGCAGGGCGACGAGTTGGCGCTCGAGCATTTGCAGGGTGTCGAGACGCGCGCGGACACGGGTGAGTTGGGTGTCGATCAACGCGTCGACCTCAGCACAGTCGGTTGTGGGGTCGTCCACGAAGCGCAGCAGCTGCGCGACGTCGGCCAAGGCAATGTCCAGTGCCCGGCAGTGGCGGATGAACGCGAGGCGCTCAAGGTGCCCACCCGCGTAGGCCCGATATCCATTGGGGCTGCGGGAAGGCGCCGGGAGCAGACCGATCCGTTCGTAGTAGCGGATGGTTTCGGCCTCGACGTGCGCGGCCTTGGCCAATTCACCGATCTTCATCGCCTGCATCTCCTCATTGCGACCGCCCAACAGCTTAACCGCTTGACCCTGTAGTGGCTACAGGGTGTGTGATGCACCCCTCGCCCACGTTAAGGAGAAAACCATGGCCGGCTGTTGTTCCCACTCCACCTGCGATGCCAGCGCAGCGAGCCCGCGCTTGCGCCTGGCACTGTGGATTGCATTGATCGTGAATGCGGTGATGTTCCTGGTCGAATTCTTCGCCGGCCTTGCAGTCGGTTCGGTCGCCCTGTGGGCCGACGCCCTCGATTTCGCAGGAGATGCCGCCAACTATGCGCTGTCGCTGACGGTGCTGTCTTGGGGATTGATATGGCGGGCACGCGCGGCCTTGCTCAAGGGCGTGGCGATGGTGCTTTTCGGCGCCGTTGTAATGGCACGCGCCCTGTGGGCCTTCCAGCACGGCGTGACGCCTGAGCCGATCACGATGGGCGTGGTCGGCATCCTCGCACTGCTCGCCAACGCAGGGGTGGCGATGATGTTGTATCGCTTTCGCGCGGGCGACGCGAACATGCGTTCGGTATGGCTGTGCAGCCGCAACGATGCGATCGGCAATCTCGCGGTGATCCTGGCGGCGGCAGGCGTCTTCGGTACCGGAAGCGCGTTGCCGGACCTTGTCGTTGCACTGGTGATGTCCGGGCTCGCGCTGTGGTCGGGGCTTGTCATCGTCGCTCACGCCCGGCGCGACATCGGCGACGCACGACAAGTCCATCAGAAGGGATGAGGACAGCGGAGCGACGTGCTTGAGGCAATGACAGCTTTCGAGGCCCAGCGGCCATCAGGATGGCTGCATTGTGGAGAGGAGGACGGGCAGCTGATGGCCGGACTGAGACTTCCAGTTCACACCTGCGCGGGAGCGCGGCAAGCCGACTGCGGCTGTCTCGACCCGACCCAATCCAGCCGTCGGGCTCTTCGTGGTGCGAACGGCAAGTAACCGAGTGAAGCCGTCACCTCGCATGACATGTTGGGGGACGTGAAATTGGTGCTTCGTTCACGCGTCTGCCGTTCGGTCAAGGCCTTGGACTGACGAAACCCGGCCCGCCAACCCTGACCGTACCCTTTCATTCTTATGACTTAAACGTAATTGCAGGGTCACTGCCCTGTCAGTCGCTGGCTCCTATGATCGAGTCCATGGTTGCTCAAGCATGAGCAGCCAATCTGGACAAGGAGCCCATCATGAAAAAGTCGATCATCGCCGTTCTCGCCGTCTCGGCCATCAGCACCCTTGGATCTTCCGCTGCGTTCGCACACGAAGACTATTCCGAGGGCGGTGCGCTGCACTGGCTCGAGCATGTCCAGGCACGCGCTTCGAGCCCGACTGAGCGAGAGCTGGCCACATATGGCTACGCGAGCAACGCCACGCCCTCCCGCACCGTGATCGTCAATGCGGACACGCGCTACATCAACGTCACGCGGCTCGAGACGGTTGCCCTGAAGGTCGGTGACAAGACGATCAACTGGACCTTCGACACCCTCGGCACAAACAGCTTTCCGCTTTCGAAGGTGGTCCAAGGGGGCGACAAGGTGACTGTCTATCTCGAAGAAAGCCCCCTTTACCGCAGCGGCTCCTGATAGCACCAAGCTTCCCCAGGAACCAAGGCGGGTAAGGCATCGGGCAATCTTCTATGGAAGAGGCCTGATGCAATGTTCAGCAATTATTTGTAGTTGATTCAAGGAGACGAGCATGTTGAAGAAAGCACTGATGGTCGCGGCACTTGGGATTGCCACCACATCGGCCTTCGCGGTCGATGTCGAGCGGGTCGAAAAGTCCATCCCCTTGAAGGATGGCTCGACGGTCTACATCTTCAAGGATGGGAAAATGGGCATGGAGGACAAGATGGGCCGTGCGGTGAGGATGAAACACGGCGAAGTGATGGAGACCAAGGATGGACAGAAGATCATGATGCACGGCGACGAGGTCATGCGTCTCGACAGCATCCTTCGCCACGACACCCGTAACTGATTCGCACGTTTCAGGATGAACTTGCCCCCGGTGTCGATCCCGGGGGCTTTTCTGTCGACCTTTTTCAGGATCGGCGGGTTTGATTGATCAAACTCACTCTGCCCCGCGCGCATGCATGGTGCCCCAAACTCAAAGGCGCCTTGCTTGCAGGCAATGAGGAATCTGCGCGTCGGCATCTCCCTCTACTTCGCAAGCGGCGCTCTGGACCAAACGATCCGTCGAACTACCGCAGGCGAGGAATGAACGCCGGCGTGCGGTCGCGGTATGAGCGATAGGCATCACCGAATGCCTCGATCGCATCGAGTTCTTCCCGGCGGGCGAGCCTGGCGTACACGATCAACAGAACCGGGAACATGATCAGCGTGATCAAGGTCGGCCATTGCAGCAAAAAGCCGAACATGACCAGAACGAAAGCGACGTATTGCGGGTGTCGAATGCGTGCGTACGGGCCACTGTCGGCGACGCGGCGGGTGCGCTGAGCCTCGAGGAGTACGGGCCAGGCCTTTGCCAAGAGCCAGAAGCCACCGACGATGAACACCGTGCTCAAGAGGTGAAACGGGCCGAAGTGCGGGTTACTGCTCCATCCGAACATCACCTCCAAGAGGTGCCCCGAGTCGTGGGCAAAAAAATCGATTCCCGGAAATTTCGAAGACAGCCACCCCGAGAGCAGGTAGATCGTCAACGGAAAGCCGTACATCTCGGTGAAGAGCGCGAGGATGAAGGCCGAGTAAGCGCCCAAGGATCGCCAGTCCTGGCTTGTGCGGGGACGCGTGAAGCTGAATGCGAAGGCGATGAAGAACAGCGAGTTGATGATAACCAGTGACCACAAGCCGTAACTCGACGTCTCATTCATCTCGATCTCCCGTGGCATTACGCATCATGGTTACCTTGGTCTTCAGTCGGCGTGTGTTTTCCCTTGTGGCCGTGACCGTGATGCATGAAGACGTGCATCAGGGGGCACGCAAGCAAGATGAGCCACGGTAGGTAGCCGAGCACATGGAGCCGGTGCTCGGCGATAAGGAGAACGGCCGCCAGTACGACGAAGACCGGAAATACGCGGCGAACCCTTAAGTTCGATTCAGCCCGACCGGATGGACGGGGCTCGGCTTCCGTCTCGGCTTTCATGAGACAGCTCCTTGTGCGCAAACATCGACACGCTGACGCCGGCATGCCTCCCAACGAACGAAGTACCCGTCACGCAGTTCGTCTGCCCAGCTTTCCGTGCGGGCGGATTGAGGTCGATCAGATCCTTTTCCGTCCGAGGCGCAACGCGTTGCCGACCACGGACGCCGAACTGAAGCTCATCGCCAGGGCGGCAATCAGCGGTGAAAGAAGCAGCCCGAACGCTGGATAGAGCACCCCGGCTGCGATCGGCACACCCGCTGCGTTGTACAGGAAGGCGAACACGAGGTTCTGGTGCATGTTGCGCACGGTGGCGACGGAGATGCTGCGTGCGGTGGCGATGCCCCGGAGATCACCCTTGACCAAAGTCAGATGGGCACTGTTCATCGCGACGTCGGTCCCCGTGCCCATCGCGATACCCACATTCGCGCGCGCGAGCGCCGGCGCGTCGTTGATGCCGTCGCCGGCCATGGCGACGATGTGCCCCTCGGCCTGCAGTTTGCCGACGAGCTCATTCTTGTCGGCGGGCTTCACTTCGCCATAGACCTCGTCGATGCCCAGGCGGGCACCGACCGCACGCGCCGTGGTGAGCCCATCGCCCGTGGCCATGATGATCCTGAGCCCGCTCGCCCGCAGCGCATCGAGCGCTTCCGGGGTCGAAGCCTTGATCGGATCTGCAACGGCGATGAGGCCGACGAGCACGCCCTCTGCGGCGAGGTACATCACGCTTGCGCCCTCAAGGCGCAGAGCCTCGGCGCGTTCCGCGAGCCCGCGCCAATCGATGCGCTCATCGTCCATCAGGGCGGTGTTCCCCAGAACCACACGTTGGCCATCGACCGTGCCGCGCACGCCGATGCCGGACGAGGACTCGAAAGTCTCGGGCGTGCTGAGCGAGAGACCACGCGCGCGGGCCTCGGCCACGATGGCGTGGGCGAGCGGGTGCTCGCTACCCTGGTCGAGGCTGGCTGCGATGCGAAGCACGTCGGCTTCCGTCCCGCCCGGTGCCGCCACCACACTGTGGAAGGCGGGGCGCCCTTCAGTCAGGGTGCCGGTCTTGTCCACGATCAGCGTGTCGACCTTGCGCAACGACTCGATCGCCGCCGCATCGCGAAACAGCACGCCCTGGGTGGCGGCCTTGCCGGTGGCCACCATCACCGACATCGGCGTGGCCAGGCCCAGTGCGCAGGGGCAGGCGATGATCAGCACCGCTACCGCGTTGATGAGGCCGTAGGCCCAACTCGGCTGGGGTCCGAAGAGTCCCCACACCACGAACGTGGTGAGGGCGATGAGCACGACGACGATGACGAACCAGCCCGCGACGACATCGGCCAGGCGTTGCATCGGCGCGCGCGAACGCTGGGCCTGCGCGACCATCTGCACGATCTGCGACAACATGGTCTGCGCCCCGATCTTCTCCGCGACCATGACCAGGGCGCCGCTGGTGTTGAGCGTGGCGCCGATCACCTTGTCGCCGGGGCGCTTGGTCACCGGGATCGGTTCACCCGTCAGCATTGACTCGTCGACCGCGCTTTCGCCTTCGGCAACGGCGCCATCGACCGGCACCTTTTCACCCGGACGAATGCGCAACCGGTCGCCGGGGTGGACGTGCGTCAACGGGATGTCCTCTTCCGTGCCATCCGCGCGAATACGCCGCGCGGTCTTGGGCGCGAGGCCGAGCAGCGCCTTGATCGCGGCGCCGGTCTCCGAGCGCGCCTTCAGCTCCAGCACCTGGCCGAGCAGCGTCAGCGAGATGATCACCGCTGCTGCCTCGAAATACACCGCCACGTGTTCGCCCATGCGGAAAGAGGCCGGAAACACTTCGGGCGCAACCGTAGCGACGACGCTATATAGATAGGCCGCCCCAACTCCCAGTCCAATCAGCGTCCACATGTTCGGGCTGCGGTTGCCGATCGACTGCGCGCAGCGCACGAAGAACGGCCAACCGGACCAGAGCACGACCGGTGTCGCCAGGGCCAGCTCGACCCAGGGGCGCGCCGCACCCAGCATCGGATCGAAGACGCCACCGGACATGGCGATCGCGGTGACGATCACCGTCAGCGGCAGCGTCCACCAGAAGCGGCGGCGCAAGTCGGCGAGCTCGGGATTGTCCTCCTCGTCGAGGCCCGGCATCACCGGCTCGAGCGTCATGCCGCATTTCGGGCAGGTACCGGGCCCAATCTGGCGGATCTCCGGATGCATCGGGCAGGTGTACTCAGTGCCGGCCACCGGTGCGGGCTCCGTTGACGGCTGACTTGTCTCCGGTGCCAGATACCGCGCCGGATCGGTCTCGAACTTGCCTTGGCACTTCGCACTGCAGAACCGGTATTCGTGTCCGGCGTGAATGACCCGATACGGAGAGTCGGGCTTGACGGTCATGCCGCAGACCGGATCGGTATCCTGGCCTGGTGATGCATGATCGTGGCGATGAATGTGGCCAGAATGGCCGCCCTGCGAATGCTCGTGGGTCATGATGCCTCTCCCCGGCGATTGTTGTTATCGAATGCCGACCTTGCGCTGTTCCCCCCGGATGAATGCCGTGACATGAGCGACCTCGTCCGGCGTCAGGCCGGGAACAGGTGCCATGTCGCCGAACTGCCAGTGGTGGGCGCGCACACCGTTCGCCACCGCCAGCTGAAAGGCGATATCGGCGTGATGACTGGGTTCGTAGACCTTATGGAGCATGGGCGGCCCCTTGTCCGAGCCCTTGAGGTCGGTCCCATGGCAAGCGGCACAGTGCTGTGCGTAGAGTCCCTTTCCCTGCCCCGGATTGGGCATCAGCCCCGGAGAGGGCTGCGGGATCGTCCAGCCTTGCGCCGCTGCGCTCGAAATCAAGACGCCCGAAAGCGCCGCAATGACGACGCCACGGCCTAGGCACGCCTCTGTCATCGGCATCTCAGCGCTTCTCCGAGTCGGTGTCGTTACTGTGGTGCCCGCCGTGATGTCCGCCATGGCCAAACAAGTGCATCAGGGGACACAGCAACAGGATCAGATACACCCAGTTGCCCGACACATGCGCCCAGTGTTCGCGCAGCAGGAAGAACAGTGCGATCGCCGCCAGCATCAGGCCAGCGATGACGCCGGGGGAGCGATACCAGGCGACAGATCGAGGGTGTCCAGGATCATGAGCAGGCTTCGTGTTCATGGCTTCATACCTTGCGGGTCGGCGAACGGTGAACGGCTGCGGGCGGCTTCGAGCAGCACGGCGAGAGCGGGGCATCCCGGTGGGCCCGCTCGTTCTCGCGACACCAGTTCTTGAAGGATTGCCAGAGGGATTTCAGCCAGGCAAGCATCGCAATGCTCCTCGTCACGTTCAGCGGCAGCCTCGGGAACGGGGCCTTGGAAACAGGCTACGCCCCCGATGCTGTCGCGCCGCTGACCGGTGCATTACAAATTCGACACCGTGACCAGCGCCTGCGCGGGTGCTGTCTTGGCGCTGCGGCGCAACTCCCACTGCTTGACCAGCGCATACAGCGCCGGAATCACCGCCAGCGTCAGCACCGTCGAGGACACCATGCCGCCCACCATCGGTGCAGCGATGCGGCTCATGACTTCGCTCCCGGTGCCGGTGCTCCACATGATCGGCAGCAGGCCGGCCATGATCGTCACCACCGTCATCATCTTCGGTCGCACGCGTCCGGCCGCACCCTCCATGATCGCCTGGTAGAGATCGGCGACGCCGGCCTCGCGGCCTTCGGCCCGCCTGCGGTCGCAGACCTCCTTCCACGCCTGATCGAGGTAGATCAGCATGATCACTCCGGTCTCGGCCGCCACCCCGGCGAGCGCAATGAAGCCCACCGCCACCGCCACGCTCATCTGGTAGTCGAGCCACCACATCAGCCACACCCCGCCCACCAATGCGAAGGGCACCGACAGCATAACGATCAGCGTCTCGGCAAGCCGCCGGAAGTTCAGGTACAGCAGCACGAAGATCAGCGCCAGGGTGAGCGGCACGACGACCTTCATCTTCTCCTTGGCGCGCTCCATGTTCTCGAACTGGCCGCTCCAGGTGGCGTAGTAGCCGGGCGGGAAAGCGACCTCCTCCACCACCGCCTGCTGCGCGCGCTTGACGAAGGCACCGAGGTCAGTCTCGCGGGTGTCCACATACACATAGGCCGCCAGCAGCGCGTTCTCGGTACGGATACCGGGTGCGCCGCGCGTCAGCTTCACCTCAGCCACCTGGCCGAGCGGGATCGGGCCGTTCATGGTCGGTACGAGGACGTCGGACGCGAGCCGCGCGGGGTCGTCGCGCAGGCCGCGTGCGTAACGCACCGACACGCCGTAGCGCTCCAGGCCCTCGACCGTCGTGGTCACCATCTCGCCGCCGAGCGCGGTGGCGATCACGTCCTGCAGCATGTCGATGGTGAGGCCGTAGCGCGCGAGCTGCTCGCGGCGCGGCACGATGTCGACGTAGTAGCCGCCGGCCACACGCTCGGCATAGGCGCTGCTCGCGCCCGGCACCCTGCGCACGGCGGCTTCCACCGCCTGGGCCACCTTCTCCAGCGTCTCCAGATCGTTACCGAAGACCTTGACCCCCACCGGCGTGCGGATGCCGGTGCTGAGCATGTCGATGCGGGCCTTGATCGGCATCGTCCACGAGTTGGCCAGGCCGGGAAACTTGAGCGCGGCGTCCATCTCGGCGATGAGCTTGTCGGTGGTCATGCCGGGGCGCCACTGGTCCTGCGGCTTGAGATTGATGACAGTCTCGAACATCTCCAGCGGCGCCGGGTCGGTAGCGGTGTTGGCGCGGCCGGCCTTGCCGTAGACCGACTCCACCTCGGGGAAGGTCTTGATGATGCGGTTGGTGGTGGCGAGCAGGCGCCCAGCTTCGGTCACCGACATGCCGGGAAGCGCCGCCGGCATGTAGAACAGCGTGCCTTCGTTGAGCGTCGGCATGAACTCCGAGCCGATCTGGCGCGCCGGCACCAGGGTCACCGCCATCGCAGCCAGCGCCAGCAGCAGCGTGATGAACTTGAAGCGCAGCACCGCGCGGATGACCGGCCGGTACAGCCAGGTGAGCACGCGATTCACCGGATTCCTGTTCTCGGGCAGGATGCGTCCGCGCACGAAGAGCAGCATCAGCACCGGCACCAGGGTGACCGACAGCAGCGCGGCCCCGGCCATGGCGAAGGTCTTGGTGTAGGCCAACGGCGCGAACAGCCGGCCCTCCTGCCCCTCGAGGGCGAACACCGGCAGGAAGGACACGGTGATGATCAGCAGGGAGAAGAACAGCGCCGGGCCGACCTCCTTGCACGCTTTCAGGATGACCTCGGCGCGCTGCGCCTGCGAGGCCTGCGCCGGCAGGTGTTCCAACCGCTTGTGCGCGTTCTCGATCATCACGATCGCCGCATCGACCATCGCCCCGATCGCGATCGCGATGCCGCCCAGACTCATGATGTTGGAGCCCAGGCCGAGCGAGCGCATGGCGATGAAGGCGAACAGGATGCCGAGCGGCAGCGTGATGATGGCCACCAGCGCGCTCCTAACATGGAGCAGGAAGATCACGCACACGGCAGCGACGATCAGGCTCTCCTCGAGCAGCGTCCATTGCAGGTTGCCGATCGCACGCTCGATCAGCTCGGAGCGGTCATAGACCGGCACGATCTCGGCGCCCGCCGGCAGCCCGGGGGCGATCTCGGCGATCTTGGCCTTGACGTTGGCGATCACGTCGAGCGCGTTCTGGCCAAAGCGCGCCATGACGATGCCCGAGGCGACCTCGCCCTCGCCGTTCAGCTCGGCGATGCCGCGCCGCTCGGCGGGCACCAGCTCGACGCGGGCGACGTCGGCCACCCGCACCGGCGTGCCGCGCTCGGCCTTGAGCACGATGCCGGCGATGTCCTCCACGCTTTGCAGGTAGCCCCGGCCGCGCACCATGTATTCCTTCTCGGCAAGCTCCACCACCCGGCCGCCGACGTCGCGATTGGAGGCACGGATCGCCTGCGTCACCTGGTCGAGCGTGATGCCGTAGCCTGCCAGGCGCAGCGGATCGACCGTGACCTGGTACTCGCGCACGAAGCCGCCGATGCTGGCGACCTCGGACACGCCCTGCGCCTTGGTGAGCTGGTAGCGCACGTACCAGTCCTGCAGGCTGCGGGTGTCGGCCAGGCTCATGTCCTTGCCCAGCACCGCATATTGATACACCCAGCCCACGCCGGTGGCGTCCGGCCCGATCTGCGGCGCCACGCCCTGCGGCAGGCGTCCGGCGGCCGAGCTCAGGTACTCGAGCACGCGCGAGCGCGCCCAGTAGATGTCGGTGCCGTCCTCGAAGATCACATACACATAGGACGCGCCGAACATCGAGAAGCCGCGCACCACCTTCGCGCGCGGCACCGCCAGCATCGAAGTGGTGAGCGGATAGGTGACCTGATCCTCGACCACCTGCGGCGCCTGGCCGGGATAGTCGGTGTAGACGATCACCTGCACGTCGGACAGGTCGGGCAGCGCGTCGAGCGGGGTGTGCTTGACCGCATACACGCCACCTCCGATCAGGAACAGCGTGGCGAGCAGCACCAGGAAGACGTTGCGCGCGGACCAGTCGATGACGCGATCGAGCAGGCCGGCCGTTGTCGGATTGGCGGCCGTGTCGGTCGGCACAGCGCTTGAAGGTTCCATCACAGGGGCCTGCATTTCAGTGCCCCCCGTGACCGCCGGCGCTCGGTGCAGGCGCAGCGCCTGCAACCGGCTCGATACCCGTGATGATGTACTCACCGGGCTCACCCGCCTCGAAGACGAAACGCACCGGCGAGCCTGGGGCGATGTCCTTCACCAGCGCCGGATCGGCAAGCTTGAAGTCCATGGTCATCGCCGGCCACTGGAGGGCCGGGATCTCGCCATGCGTCATCGTCACGCTGCCGCCTTCGGCGTCGAGCGCATCGAACGTCCCTTGCGCTTCGTAACGGGTCGGGCTCGCTTGAGCCTGATCGCGGGCATCGGGCTCAACCAGGTTGGAGAGTGCCGCCTTGAGCTGGCTCTCCGAGTCGATCAGGAAGTTGGCCGAAACCACCACGCGATCACCCGCAGTCACGCCGTCGAGCACCTCGACCACATCCCGGCCGCGCTGGCCGAGCTTCACTGGCTGCGGCTTGAAGCGGCCTTCCCCGAGCGCAATCAGCACGACCCGCCGTTCGCCATCGTCGATGATCGCCGAGGTGGGCACGGCAACCTTCGGGGTGGCATCGCCCGCCGACAGCGCGACCTGGGCAAACATGCCGGGACGCAGCAGGCCCTCAGGGTTGTCCAGTTCCAGCCGCACGCGCGTGCTGCGCGTGGCGGCGTCCAGCGTCGGATAGAGGTAATCGACCCGCGCCGCGAAGGCGCGACCGGGATAGGCCTCGAGCGTCACCTGCGCGCTCTGGCCGACCTGAACGCGGGCGAGATCCTGTTCATACACATCGGCAATGATCCACACCTTCGACAGGTCCGCGATGCGGAACAGTGCCTCGCCCGGCATGAAGCGTCCGCCTTCGATGGCCTCCTTCTCCAGCACCACGCCGCTCGCCGGGGCGTGGAACACCTGGCGCGCGCCGGCCTGGCCGGCCACCTGCAGGTTGCGCAGGCGCGCACGGGTCGCCTCGGCCAGCCGACGGGCGGATTCGCTCGCCAGCGGATCATGGGCCGCGTTCTGGCTGGCCAGGCGCTCGGCAATGCGCAGTTCCTCGCCGGTGGATTGCAGTTCCGGGCTGTAGGCGGTGAACAGTGGCTGGCCTTTCTTCACCGCATCGCCGACCGCATTCACATGCAGGCGCTCGATCCAGCCCTCGAAGCGCGGTGCCACCACCACCTGCCTGCGCTCGTCGAGCTCAATTCGGCCGCTCGCGCGCACCGTTGCGTCGACCGTGCGCAGTTCGACCAGGGCAGTCTTCACCCCCAGGGTCTGGATGCGCGCGGGGCTGACCACCACTGCGCCACTGTCGTCCGGCTGGTCGTCGGCATAGACGGGGATGTAGTCCATGCCCATCGAATCCTTCTTCGGCACGGGCGAGGTGTCGGGCAGGCCCATCGGGTTGCGGTAGTAGAGGATCTTGCGTTCGCCGTCGGCCGGGGCTGCGCTATCGCTTTGCGCCTGGCTTTCGCTGATCAGCGGAACTGGATTTCCAGCATTTTGCAGGTGCGCAATCCAGTACCCCGCACCTATGGCAATCGCCACGCCCGCAGCGATCGCCGTCATTCGAACGGCTGAGCTCACTTCAGATCCCCTGTCAGTTTCTTGATTTCTGTCAGCGCCAGGCGCGTGTCGAGCTCGGTCTTCAAGCGTTGAGTCCGGATGTCGATGAGCTGGCGCTCGGCTTCGATCACGCTGTCGAAGTCGACCTTGCCGCTGCTGAGCGCGGCCTGACTTGCATCCCGGGTGGCCTGGGCCTGCGGCAGCAGCGTATGTTCGAGCAGGCGCAAGGTCTCGCGGCCCTGCGCGTACATCGACCAGGCGATACCCAGTTCGCCGGATGCGCGCGCCTTGGCATCCTCCCGCCGCGCCTCGGCCGCCATCAGCATGTATTCGGCTTCGCGCTCCTTGGCGCGACGGCTGGACTGTTGCAGCGGGATCATCACCTCGAACATTACGTCCCAGGACGACTTACCTACATCAGGACGGTTGTTGCGCACGCCAACAGCGAAGTCCGGCAAGCGTTCCTGATACGTTCGTTCGCGCTCGGCACGCGCCACATCGATGCCGTAGGTCGCGGCATTCACTTCCGGATTAGCGCTCGCCGCCAACTCAAAAAGGGCGCCCGCCTCCAGCTGCTCGGGCAAGGGGGCTGGATCTGCGGGTGTGGCGAGCGGCGCATCATGCGCCCGGCCGAGCAGGCCGTTGAGCCCCGCTGCCAGCCCCTTGCGCCGCTGTTCGACCTCCACGAGCGCGAGGCGCTGGGCAGTGATTTCGCGCTGCATGCGCAGCACCGCCTGCTGCGGCAGCAGACCCAGCTCGTAACGGGTGAGGCTCAGCGCCTCCAGGCTTTGCAGCAGGGTCAAGCCCTCGCGGTTGAGGACGAGTTCGCGGTCGGCGGCGTAGTAGCGCAACCACAGCGTCTCGATCTTTGCCGCGAGCTCAGCCCAGGAGGTATCGCGCATCGCATCAGCCTGGGTCGCCTGGGCTTCGGCGGCCTTCACCGCCAGCTCGCGCTTACCCCACCCGGGTAGCGGCTGGGTGATGCGGTAGCGGGTCTCGCCCACCTGGCCGGGCAGCAACGACGCCGAGCGCCCGCTCATGGTGTTGGTGGCGTCCATCAGCTCGACCTCGAACGTCGGGTCGGGCAGCGCACCGGCGGGCGTCACGCGCTCCTGCGCTGCGGACGCTTCCGCGCGGGCAGCGGCAAAGCCGGGGTTGCTGTGGCGCGCATATTCAATCAGCGCCTGGGGGCTCGAGCCGAGCGTTGGAGTGTCGGGCGAACCCTGTGTCCAGGCACTGCCACTTCCCAGCGTGAGCGCGACCACCAGTGCAAGCGCTGCAGGACGTAGCAGGTGAGATGAGGGTACTGCGAACGGGGATTTCATCGAGAAACGATTCCGGCAGGCGGTTAAGTGCATGCGCAGGCCCTTCGCCACCCGCCTCGTCGTTCAGCCACTCAGTGGGGCATCCCCACGGCTGGCCGGTCAGAGTGGAACGCGACGCACCTGCGGGATAGGCGTCACTGGGCGGGCTCGAGAGACGTCACGGTCAGCGCACCGCCGACCTTCTCGACCGCGAACCGGATCTTGTCGCCCGCCTTAACCTGATCAAGCATGCCCGGCTCGGCCGCGCGGAACACCATGGTCATCGCCGGCATGCCGAGCGACTCCAGGGGGCCATGGGCAATGGTCAGCTTGCCAGCCGACTTGTCGATCTTCTTGACCGTGCCCTCGGCCAGCTTGGCGTTGGCTTCGGCCGGGGCACTCGCCCCGCCATGATGTGCATCGTGATCGGCCTGTGCGAACGCAAGCGGAGCACCGCCGCCGAGCAAGGCCAAGAGCGCAGTGGTAATCAGGGTCTTTCTCATGATGGGTTTCTCCAAGGGTTGAATTGCTGTGTCAGTTCGAGAGTGAGCACAATTATGCGAAGCACTCCCCGACAGGACGCTGACGCACGGATTACATTTCTGTCAGCCGACCTTGATCGTGCCGATCATGCCGGCCTGGAAGTGGCCGGGGATCAGGCAGGCGAACTGGAAGTCCCCCGCACGGTTGAAGTGCCAGATCATTTCTCCGCGCCCACCTGGCGCGACATGCGACATCCACGGTTCGTCATGTTCCATCTCCGGGAAGCGCTGCATCATCTCCGCGTGCTCGGCAAGCGTCTTGGGCGTACCGACCACCATCTCGTGCATCACCGCGCCTCGATTTTCGTGGGTGAATCGGATCGTCTCGCCCAGACGCACCTCGATGCGGTCCGGAACGAAGCGCATCTCATCGGTCACCACGATGGCGATCGCGCGCGAGACGGCTTTCGCGTCCCCCGCAATCCCCCATTGCTGCTGCTCCTTGGGGGTATCGGACGCTGCTTTGTCGGCATGTTCGGCATTGCCATGGGCGAACGTGCTGCGGTGAACGGCAAGCACACCGGCGGCAAGGCTGGTGGCCAGAAATCGACGACGACTTTTCATGGGAATCTCCTTCTCTGTGGGTTGAATCTTGTTGGTGTTGTCGTGGGGGCTGATTACGAGGCGATCGACTTCAATGCCCCTGATGGCCGGCAGGCTTGCGAACCGTCATCTCGACCGATCGCGCAGGCTCGGTGCGCGGCATGCTCGAGGGTCCGGCTGCAGCACTGCGCGCCGGTTCGGGTAGCGCCGCGCCCGCCCACTCGTAGGCCACCGTCCCCTTCGGGTGCTTGAACCAGCCCGGGTCGCGGTAGTCGCCCCGCTGCTGCTCGCGGCGCACCTTGAGCACGGTGAACATGCCGCCCATCTCGACGGCGCCGAACGGCCCCTGCCCGGTCATCATCGGCAGGGTGTTGTCGGGCAGGGGCATCTCCATCTCGCCCATGTCGGCCATGCCGCGCTCGCCCATCAGCATGTAATCGGGCACCAGCTTCTGGATGCCCTCGACCAGGCCGCGATGGTCGACGCCGATCATGGTCGGCACGTCGTGGCCCATCGCATTCATGGTGTGGTGCGACTTGTGACAGTGCATCGCCCAGTCGCCCTCCTCGTCGGCGATGAACTCGATCTGGCGCATCTGGCCGACGGCGACGTCGGTGGTGACCTCGGGCCAGCGCGACTCCGGCCGCGTCGGCCCGCCGTCGGTGCCGGTAACCTCGAACTCGTGGCCGTGGATGTGGATCGGGTGGTTGGTCATGGTCAGGTTGCCGATGCGCACCCGCACCCGGTCGCCCTTCCTGACATTGAGCGAGTCGATGCCCGGAAAGGCGCGGCTGTTCCAGGTCCACAGGTTGAAGTCGAGCATCGTGTTGATCTTGGGCACGTAGCTGCCGGGCTCGATGTCGTAGGCGTTGAGCAGGAAGCAGAAGTCGCGGTCCACGCCCGCGATGTGCGGGTGCGGCGCGCGCGGATGCGTGACCCACATGCCCATCATGCCCATCGCCATCTGCACCATCTCGTCGGCGTGCGGGTGGTACATGAAGGTGCCGGGGCGGCGGGCGACGAACTCATAGACGAAGGTCTTGCCCGGCGGGATCTGCGGCTGGTTGAGGCCGCCGACCCCGTCCATGCCGTTGGGCAGGCGCTGGCCGTGCCAGTGGATGGTGGTGTGCTCGGGCAGGCGGTTGGTGACGAAGATGCGCACGCGGTCGCCCTCGACGACCTCGATCGTCGGCCCGGGCGACTGGCCGTTGTAGCCCCACAGCCGCGCCACCATGCCGGGGGCGATCTCGCGCTCGACCGGCTCGGCGACGAGGTGGAACTCCTTCACGCCGTTGCGCATGCGCCAGGGGGCGGTCCAGCCGTTCAAGGTGACGACCGGGTCGTAGGGGCGTCCGTCTGGTGGCGACAGTGGGGCCGCCGTTACGGCGCTGGTCTGGATCACGGGCTCGGGCAGCGCCGCGAGCGCGGCGCGGTTGACGGTTCCGGCAGCGGCCAGCAGGCCTGCCCCGGCGAGAAAGCTGCGTCGGGTGGTCATGATCGTCTCCGGATAGGTCAGTGGCCACCACCGGCTTGCGCCGGTGATGCGCTTGATTGAAGGCTGAGCGGCGCGATCGGCTGGCCGAGCAGGCTGGCCTTGAGCCCAGCCTCGGCGCGCCAGAAGTCGCGTTCGGCCTCGATCGCCTGCACCACGCTCGCCGACTGCGCGCGCGCGGCGGCAAGCAGCTCGAACACGCCGATCAGCATCCCGTTGTACTGGAGCACCGACTCTTCGGTGATGTTCTGACGCAGCGGGACCACCTCGTTGCGGTAGTGGCGCGCGAGATCGTATGCACTGCGATAGCCCTCGTAGGCTACCCGGACCTGGGAGCTGGCGTTACTGGCAAGCTCGAGCGTGCGATTGAAGGCCGCGAGATAGCGGGCCTCGCCGCCGGCGCGCGCCGCGTCGCCGAGGTCGAACAGCGGCAAGGGCAGCTCGAGCTCGAAGCCGCGCTGGGTCGATTCGCCGGTCTCGCTGTTGCGCACGCCGGCCACATGCAGGCCATTGACGACGCTGGTGACCCGCGTGAGGCCCAGGCTCTTCGCCGTCCGGTCGAGATCGGTGCGGGCGATGCGCACGTCGAGCCGGTTCTCCAGCAACGCCGCACCGGCGGTGGCTTCGTCCATCGGCGCCTCGGGCAAGGCCGGCAACTGATCGGGCAGACGCAGCGCCTGCGCCTGGCTCGGAGTGAGGCCCAGACGCTGGATCAGGGTTTCGCGTGCGGCGGTGGCGTTCTGGCGGGCGCGGATCAGGTTGGCCGTTTCCTCGGCGGCGAGCGCCTGTTCGCGCGCGCGCTGCAGGCGGCTGAAGTTGCCGGTGGCCTGCATCCGACGGGCGAGCTCGGCAGCGGTCCCGGCGGCCGTGGCCACCTCCTCGCGGTAGCGCGCGACCTGTCGCGCCGCGACCGCATCGACCCAGGCCTGGCGCACTTCAGTGACGGTGCTCAACAGCGCAATCGAGGACTGCAGCCGGGTCTGCTGCTGGCGGAACTCGGCCTGCTCCAGCCGCGCGGGCAGAAACAGCAGGTCGAACAGCGAGATGCCGAGCGAACGGCCGATGTCGAGTTCGCGCCCCTCGGCGCCCGAGCGAAACAACCGCTCGAAGGTGAACACCGGATTGCCGATGCGGGCCGAACCGGTCGCATCCGCCGAGGCCACGGCGGCTTCCGCCAGCAGGGACTGGAACGCCGGGCTGTAGCCCAGCGCGATGCGCACCGCGTCGTCGATCGCCAGCGGCTGTGCGAGCAGGCGATCGACCTCGGCGCGCATCGCCTCGCGCTCAGGGTCCGAGCGCAGCCAGCGCACCTCGCTACCCGTCTGCTCGCGCGCAAAGCGCTCGACCTCAGCGAAGTTCTCATCGATCGCAACGCTGGCGCACCCGGTCAGCACGGTGGCGGCCAGCAAGGATATGGGGAGACTGGCTCTCATCGCTCGCCCCCTTTCGAAGTCGGCGTGAGGTGGCCCATGTGCCCGCCGAGACGTCCAGCCTCGTCGTTGGCATCCTTCCACGACCGCAAGGGCTCATCGACACGGTAGGGCCGATATTCGTTCAGGGGCGAGCGATAGACCGGAAGGGGCTGAGGCTTGGGTTGCTCACTCGCTGGGGCAGTCTGGGTCGCGCCGAGCGCGGGGTCAGCGGGGCTTGATGGCGAGGAGGACTCGGCCTGCGCGCCCGACACGAGCGCCACGGCGACGGCCAATCCTCCACCGAGGTGGATGATTCGTCTCTGCATGGGGAATGTCTCTTTGTTGGTCTTGTGTTGAACCGGACGCAGAGCGACCGACGAACTCGCCGCTCCGCGTCTCAATGCTCAGTTGGGCATCGCCGGCTTGGCGGCCGGGTGCATCTTCATCATGTTCTGCATCATGCCCATGTGCTCTTGCATCATCTTCATGTGCTCCTGCATGAGCTTGGGATCCATCATCATGCCGCCCATGGGTCCAGCCCCGGGTCCAGGGCCACTACCCTTCATCATCGGACCAGCCCCCATCTGCCCCCCCATCATCGGGCAACCAGCGGGGGTGCCCTGCGATGCAGCCTCCAGGGCCTTGACCTGCTCTTCCATCAGGGCCATGCGACGTTCCGGGTTGGTCTCGGCACGGATCGACTTCATACGTTCCTGAAGCGCGGGGACACTCGCTGCGGGCGGCCAGGCCTGCGCCGGATCGGTCGTCTGAGCGACGACCGGGCTGCCATGCAGGGCTGCAGCCAGAGCGACGACGGGCATGAGCCCGGCGAGACGGTACAAACGCAGTTTCATGATCGATCTCCCATTGTTTGCGGGGTTCCGTCGCGGTACGGAACGCTGTGCCACGCAGAGCATCTTGCGCCCGCCTGCCTGTCGTTGGCCTGACCTGGAAATTACATTTCTGTAAGCCCGGGGGTTATCCAGCACCCCGGGCGCAAAATCGGGCACAGTCAGCACGAAGCGCGTAGGAGCGAAACAATGAAAATTCTGATCGTCGAAGACGAAGTGAAGACCGGCGACTACCTCCGCCAGGGGCTCACCGAAGCCGGGTTCGTCGTCGACCTTGCAAGAGAT
Source organism: Thauera mechernichensis (assembly GCF_029588855.1). NCBI lineage: Bacteria > Pseudomonadati > Pseudomonadota > Betaproteobacteria > Rhodocyclales > Zoogloeaceae > Thauera > Thauera mechernichensis. The sequence continues at coordinate 172,950 of NZ_JARQZE010000007.1, forward strand.
GGCCTCGATGGGCTCCACCTCGCACTCAATGGCGATTACGACCTCATCGTGCTGGATGTGATGCTTCCGTCGCTGGACGGCTGGGGCATCCTGCAAACACTGCGTCGCAGCAGTCGTGAGACCCCCGTGTTGTTCCTGACTGCCCGTGACCAAGTTGAGGATCGGGTCCGTGGTCTTGAGCTTGGCGCCGACGATTACCTGGTCAAGCCCTTCGCGTTTTCCGAGTTTCTCGCGCGGGTCCGCACCCTGCTGCGCAGGGGACGGGGTCATGAACCGGAGATCCTGCGCTCGGCAAACCTGGAACTCGATCTGCTTCGCCGCAGGGTGACGCGATGCGGGCAGCGTATCGATCTGACCGCCAAGGAGTTTGCCCTGCTGGAACTGCTGCTGCGCCGCAAAGGTGAAGTGTTGCCGCGCTCCCTGATCGCTTCGCAGGTGTGGGATATGAACTTCGACAGTGACACCAACGTGATCGAGGTCGCAGTGCGCAGGCTACGGGTGAAAGTCGACGACCCCTTCGAGCCCAAGCTGATCCGCACCGTGCGCGGCATGGGCTACGTGCTCGAAGCGATGGAGCCGAGCTAACGATGATCCGTATTCACTCGCTGACGGCGCGATTGGCAACGCTCTTTGCGGCCCTCACCGCAAGCCTGCTGGTGCTGGTAGCGGTACTGTTTGGCCGCATGCTGGACGCGCATTTCCAGGAGCTAGACCTGCACGAATTGCAGGGCAAGGCCGCACTCATACGCAACGCGCTGCAGGATGACACTGCGACTGGGGGGCGATCGGAACGCATCCAGGCACTCGCTCGCTCTTTCGTTGGACACGAGAGTGTGGGTGTCCTGCTTCGCGACGTCGAGGGACGCGTCATCCACGTTATCCACCCCGAGCACTTCACCGCTGCCCAGCGGGCTGGAGAACGACTTTCGGGCGGGCTGACTGACTGGACGGTCGACGGGCATCCACATCGAGGGGTTGAGGTCAGCATCACGCTACCGCCCCTCGAATCGAGGGACCAGTCGATCGAGGCGCTGGTCGCACTCGATCTGTCGCATCACGTCCATTTCCTCGCGTCGGTGCGAAATGCGACGTGGGCGGGCGTCGTCGTCGCAGCATTGGCGGCGGCGCTCTTCGGCTGGTTTGCTGCGCACCGTGGCCTCGCCCCGCTGCGCCAGGTCACCGAAACCGCCCGCAAGCTGTCTGCACGGCAACTGGCCGAGCGTCTCGCCATCGATGATGCACCGCTGGAGGTACGCGACCACATCGAAGCCTTCAATGGCATGCTCGCCCGGCTCGAGGCTGCTTTCCAGCGCCTCGGTGACTATTCGGCGGACATTGCCCACGAACTGCGTACGCCGATCTCGAACCTGATGACGCAGACCCAGGTGGCGCTGTCGCGGCCACGCACGAATGACGAATATCAGGACATCCTGGCGTCGAACCTCGAGGAATACGAGCGCATCGCACGCATGGTCAGCGACATGTTGTTTCTCGCCAAGGCCGAGGAGAACACCCTCGCGCATGCCGGCGAACCTGTCGACCTTGCCCTCGAGGCGGATGCGCTGATCGATTTCTACGAAGCCTTGGCCGAAGAGGGCCAAGTCCGCATCGTGCGCCAAGGCCAGGCGAGCGTTCAGGGTGATCGCCTGATGCTGCGGCGCGCCTTGTCGAACCTGATTTCGAATGCGCTTCGTCACACACCGAAAGAGGGACAGATCACGATCAGGATCGACGCGGACGCAGCCGGCGTAGGTCTCGCCGTGTGCAATGTCGGCGACCCCATCCCCGCCGATCAGATCGAGCGGATCTTCGAACGCTTCCATCGCGGTAGCGCCCAGCGCGAATCTCGCGGTGAAGGCGCAGGGCTCGGACTTGCGATCACGCGTTCCATCGTCCAGGCCCACGGGGGTCACATCACTGCGCGCTCCGCTGAAGGTGTCACCTGCTTCACGATCACCTTGCCTCGCAATGAAGCCTCATCACCTTCCTGATCCTGCAAAGTCGACCGGGGTCCCGGCTGTCTGACGGAAATGTAATTTTGAGGTCAGCTTCCCGTTGGGCTCAAAGTGCCAAACTATGCCTCGACGCCATCAACCGGAAGACGAACATGAAGACGAAAACTTTGCTCGGCGGGCTCGTGGCAAGCCTGATGATCGTGAGCGGCGCAGCGTTTGCGCAGGGGCCCGTACGCGTTGAGGTCTACAAGAGCGCTTACTGCGGGTGCTGCGGGAAATGGGTCGAGCACCTGAGAAAGAACGGCTTCGATGTCGTGACGAAAGACGTCGATGATGTCCCCGCAGCCCGCAAGGCACTGGGCATGCCGGACCAATACGGCTCGTGTCACACGGCCAAGGTAGGTTCCTATTCCGTCGAGGGGCACGTCCCTGCGGACGACATCCGACGGCTTCTCGCCGAGTCCCCAAAGGCAATCGGACTGGCTACGCCAGGCATGCCGCAGGGGTCGCCCGGCATGGAGACCTCGACCCCGCAACCCTATGAGACGCTTCTGGTCGGGCTTGACGGAAGCGCGAGGGTTTTTGCCCGACACTGACGGCAGAGCTGGTGAGTATCGACTTTATGAGCGCAGTGCCGGCCGATTTACGAACCACGCTGGCCTCAGCTCGCTCTAGGGCTGGTTTCGGATCTCACCGGTCGCTCGAATGACGACTCTGCTACTACCATGTGTGGCAGCAAATGGCCGAATGTGTGAGTTCGAAAGGAACTCCCCTTACCCGCCATTGGCGATCAGGCGGAGGTCGCTCTGAGTCCCTGCGGCGGCCTACCAGCCGCCCGCTCCCACCCCCAAGGACATGGCATGGTGGAACAACATCACGCACATGAGAATTGCAGCACCAAGGCATTGCCTCTGTCGTTCCGAATCATCCTTGTCCTCGCCCGTGGCCCTCGGGCGTCACGGATGCGCCTTCGTCACCGTTGCCGGGGCTCCGGTATCCGTAAGTGCGACCGCCGTCAGCATTACCGAAAGCGCTGTTGAGACCACGGCCGACGTCGCTGCCGCTGGCGTGGATGCAGTCGTCGGCGTGGATGCAGTCGTCGGCGTGGATGCAGTCGTCGGCGAAGGTGATGAAGAAGACATGGATGACGAAGGCTGAGTCTCCGAGGAACTCTCAAGTCTCGGATGGCTGCAAACGCTCCACTACCACAGCCAACTCTCGCTTCACTGCCTCTTCGACTGGCACCAGCACCTTTCCCGAAAACATTGACGCAAGCTCGCTGTAGTACCAGAGCGAGAACCCCTCCCTCCTTTTATGCGCACCCAGACCGCATCTCCGATTCCCGTAAGATCGAGCAGGATCGCCTGCAAGTTGGCGAGCTTGTCGCAGGAGGAAACGAGGATCCCCGCCTCCCCTTTAACTTCCTCGGATACTCAAGATAGCTATCCTTTCGCACACGCCAGGGGCTCTTCTGCCCCTGGACGTCTGGTACGCTATCGATGCAAAACTGAGCCCGCGCGAACGCCCTCTCGGCGAACACTGCGCGGAGCAGCTCAGACCACTCCTGCACCATCCTTGAGCACATTGTGCATCAGAGCTGCGACCACCTGATCCTCGGTGCCGCCGAAGCGCTGCACCAGGGTGACCACGGTCACTGGATGGGTGAGAGTAAGGCGAAGCGCCACTTCGACCGAATTCTCGGCACCCTTGCGGATCTGGCCAGCGGCAGCCTGGCTGGCCATCGCCAACGCGAAGGCCAACGCCAACGCCACATCGAATGTCAACTCCGTGCCATGGTTCCTCGGATCCCACGGCGTCAATGGCTCACTACGACAGGCGTTGAGGTCGCCACAGGCTCGCGGCAGCCCTCACCCGTGGCCCTCGAACCGCAGGCTCCTTGCCGTTCTCCAGAAACTGTACAAAAATACACTTTCAAGAGGAGAACATCATGAAGACCGCCCCTCCCTCGCACCAGACCTGCCCGTTCTGCCACACCCCTGTCGCCCTGGCACGCTATGAGTTCGCCTTTGACGGCCAACACACCTGGCGCATCTGCCCGGAGTGCGATCACACCCTGTTGATGACAGATGATGAGGCCTGCATGACGGCATCGAGCCTCAAACTGACCGCTATAGTCCAGGGCGCCCATGAGGCCAACGCAGCCGAACCGCTTCACGCCTGATCGCCCGGGAAGGCCAATGGCAGAAGCGCGCCGCTTTGCCCTCGTGGACTGCAACAATTTCTACGCCTCATGCGAGAAGCTGTTCGCACCGACGCTGGCCGGAAGGCCAGTGGTAGTGCTCTCTAACAACGACGGCTGCGTCGTTGCGCGGTCAGCCGAGGCAAAGGCGATCGGGATTGCGATGGGCGTACCTTGGTTCAAGATCGCGGCGACCGCCGAATCGCAAGGGGTGGTCGCTCTGTCCTCGAACTATGCGCTGTATGCGGACATGAGCAACCGGGTCGTGGAGGTTTTGAGTGCCTTCACGCCGGACCTCGAGGTCTACAGCATCGACGAGTCCTTCCTCGATCTGAGCGGATTCCGGCACCTTGATCTCGTGACCTACGCGTGCCAGATCCGCAAACGCGTCGCGCGCTGGGTCGGGTTGCCGGTGTGCGTGGGGATCGGGCCAACGAAAACCTTGGCAAAGCTCGCTAATCACTTCGCAAAGAAGCGCCCTTCTTTTGAAGGCGTGTGCGATCTCATGTCGCTCGACGAACCCACACTGGCGCACCTTTTCTCGGAAACCCCGGTCGACGAGGTCTGGGGTGTGGGCCGCCGAATCGCAACTCGGTTGTCCGAGATGGGAATCGAAACAGTGGAAGCATTACGCCGATCCGATCCAGTCTGGATCCGTGAGCAGTTCTCCGTAGTCTTGTCCCGTACCGTGCGAGAACTGAACGGCGCCTCTTGTCTGTCGCTCGAGGCGGTCACGCCACCGAAGCAGCAGATCATGGCCAGCCGATCGTTCGGCAGCCTGGTGTTCGATGTTGAGGACCTTCGTGAAGCCCTCGCTCATCACGTCAGCCGTGCCGCCGAAAAGCTCCGCTTCCAAGGCGACGAGGCCGGAGCCCTGACGGTGATGATCCGTACCAATGCCTTCAAACCCGCCGAACCTCAATACCAGCGAACGGTCACCCTGCCCCTTGCCACCCCGACAAGCGACACCCTGCACCTGATCGCAGTGGCTCACCGGATTCTGGACGACATATTCCGACCTGGGTTCGCTTACCACAAAGCCGGGATCATGCTGTCCGAACTTCGACCCACAACGGCGCAGCAGGCCAACCTGTTCGGTCTCCCGCCCCAGGATGCACGCCGACAGGCTGCCATGCTGGCGATGGATGAGATCAACCGGAAATGGGGACGCGGGACGGTAAGAGCATCTGCCGCCGGCCACCGGGCCGGATGGCAAATGCGGCGCGATCGACTTTCTCCCGCTTACACCACCTCCTGGAGCGACCTACCGACCGCCCTGGCCCTCTAAAACGGCTAGCCCGGAAGGCGTCCCTACACTGGCACCCGAGAACAAAGAAGAATGATGTTCGTGAGTCCCTCCCCTATCGACGAAGAGTTCCTCTTGGCCGCGCTCGACTCTCCGGCGATGTTCATCCCGATCGGGGCAACGCCTGTTTCCGCAGGTTTTCCATCACCGGCAGAGGACTACGCGCAGAAGCGTCTGGACATCAACGAGTACCTCGTGCGCAACCCTGTTTCGACCTTCTTCTTCACCGTCAAAGGCGATTCGATGGAAGAAGCAGACATTTTCGAGGGTGATATTCTCGTCGTTGATCGAAGCATTGAACCCGCACACGGTCACCTCGTGGTGGCTTTTGTGAACGGCGAGCGGCTCGTAAAGAGGCTTTCAATAAGGGATGACCATGTGATGCTTCTGGCCGGAAATCCAAAATACCCACCTTTAACGTTGAAGGAGGGAAACGAGCTGGAAGTCTGGGGAGTCGTCATTGGAAAATTCAAGCGCCTCCCGACTTAAGAAAAGACGTGTTAATCTCTCGCTTGACTCCTTAAACGGAGTAACCCTTTCCAGATTCACCACGAGAGAATAATGACGTCCCTTCAAGAACTCCTTGCTCAAAAAGAAGCCCTCGAACAACAGATCGCTCAGATCAAGAAAGCTGAGCGCGCGGATGCCCTACAGAATGCCCGCAGCCTGATTGGTACCTTCGACCTTACGGTGGACGAGCTTTTCGGCAAGCAGAAGTCCAGTGTAAAGGCAGTGGCAGTCAAGTACCGTAACCCGGAAACGGGCGAAACTTGGACCGGTCGTGGGCGCGCTCCGCGTTGGCTCGAGGGCAAGAACCGCGAGGATTTTGCAGTCTGAAGAAGCAAATGAAGCTCCCAGGCTGGCTGCGTTCGCCTGAAGGACGGCCGGTGCACTCACTATTGAGTGCACCGGCCGTTTTTCTATGTGCGTACCGTCTGATTCAGAAGTCCGCACCAGCCGTACGATACAGCGCTTTCAAAACGGCACGCATCTCCTGCGGCAAGAAGCGCCACCCCTGATGGGCGACTTCGTCAGGGATCCCGAACATCGCCTCCGCCACCCCACCGGCAATGGCGGCCACGGTGTCGCTGTCACCGCCAATCGAAATCGCATTCCGAATCGCGTCCTCGTAACTCGTTGCAGTGAGCGCGCAGACCAGCGCCTGCGGTACGGTTTCCTGGCAGGTTTCGTTGAAGCGGTAATCCGGCCGGATGTCGTCGGGCGTCCGGTCGAGGTCGTAACCGTAGCGCTCGACAATCGCATAGCGGATGTTGGCGGGCGTGACACGCTGGCGGGCGAGGAAGACCGCGAGCGCCGTCGCTTCAGCACCCTTGAGCCCTTCCGGGTGATCGTGGGTAACTTCGGTGACCTTACGCGCCATCGAAATTGCCTCATCGACGCTGCTCGCTAGCAGCCCCGCCGGCGCCACGCGCATCGCGGCGCCGTTTCCGAAGCTGCCATACGGGTCGAGCTCATCGGAGGCCAACCACATCGCAAAGCGCTGTCCCCAACCGCCGTTGTCCCAGTAGCGCCGGCCCCAATCCTTAAGGGCCTGCGCCGGATGGCGATTGTTCACCAGCGCATCGGCCACCGCGACCGTGCAGATGGTGTCATCGGTATAGAACGCGTTCGGATGAAAGAAGGGTTCGAAGACCTTCGAGCGGTGGTTACGGAACTCGTACACCGAACCGACGATGTCCCCGATGATGGCGCCGAGCATCTATTGCTCCGTTCTGGGTGTGGTGCGGCGACAGTACAGCGCACCAGGCTCAGGGAGTGAGCCCATCGTCCACGTTCCACTCCTCGAGAAAGCGTTCGACGAAGGACGCCATGAACTGGTGGCGCTCCTCCGCGAGTACGCGCCCCGTCGCGGTGTTCATGCGGTCCTTCAGCAGAAAGAGCTTTTCATAGAAGTGATTGACGCTGGTCCCCGTCGCGGCCTTGTAGGCATCAGCGGTCGCATGCAGGACAGGCGGCACCTCGGGGTCGTACATCAGGCGTCCCGCATGGCCGCCGTATGCGAAACAGCGGGCGATACCGATCGCTCCGATCGCATCGAGCCGGTCGGCATCCTGGACGCACTGCCCCTCGAGCGTTCGCATGGGCTGCCGGACCCCTGCGCCTTTGAACGAGATCGTCGCCACGATCTCGACGACCGGCTCAACGAGGTCGCTCCCGGCGCCTTCCTCGCGCAGCAGCCGCTCTGCCTCGCGTGGCCCGATGGCGTCGTCACCGCCGTGGAACTTCCAGTCGGCAATGTCATGGACGAGCGCGGCCAACTCGACCACGTCGAGCCTTGCCCCCTCGGCCACCGCGATCTTCCGGGCCAGGCGCCAGACACGGTGGATGTGGTGCCAGTCATGGCCCGAGGCCTCCTCGGCGAACCGGGACTGGATGCGGGCGGCGACACGCTGCACCAGGTTGTCGGCATCCAGCCGCACCCCATCGCCCGCCGCGACGGCAGTGTTGGGATCAGAGTTTGTAGGCAACCTTCCCCTCCGCGATCGTCACCTGACCGCGCTGCTGAAGTTCGGCAAGCAGCTTCTTCAGGTTGGCGTCGGAGATCGGTTGGTTCGTACGCTGCTTGATCAGGGCCTGGATCGTCGTCATCAGGGTCGCCTCCTTGCGCGGTCGCGAGTTGCCGCGCTTGCGAAGGTCCGCGAGGACGAGCGCAAGCCGCTCCTGATGTGTGTCCCGGGTCGGCGCGGCCGCTGCAGGCGCGGTGACGGCGACAGCGGGCGGCTTCACGACCGGTGGGGTCGGGTTTTCGCCCTCAGCCAGCGGAAGCGCACCTGGTGCGGGATCGGACTCGCGCGGCCGGGGGCAGCGGAAGTCGCCGCGCTGATTCAGCACGATCTGCAGCTTCTCCTTGATCGACTTCGATCCGAGCAGGCTGTTGAGGGTACGGCAGCAGGCGACACAGTTGTCCTCGCTGTTCGTGCCCCCGTTGGCGCTGGCCACCAGATGCTCGATCGAGGCCTCACCACGAGGTAAGGGCTGCCGGCAGAAGAAACACTGGCCGCCCTGCATGAAGAGAAGCCGATCGAGGTGTGGGGTGCTCATGCGCGGATTCTATGAGCGGCTTGCATCCCGCATCAATTCAAGAAAGACATGCGATGTGAGAGATTGCCTGACGCGCCGTCGCCCCCTACCCCTTCACGCACACCACCTGCTTCAATCTATGCAGGATCTCGGTCAGGTCGCGCTGGTTGGCCATCACTTCGTCGATGTCCTTGTACGCACCGGGAATCTCATCGACCACGCCCTTGTCCTTGCGGCAGATCACCCCTTCGGTCTGGCGTGCGAGATCGGCCTCGGTGAAGCGTTTGGTCGCCGCCGTGCGGCTCATGCGCCGGCCGGCGCCGTGCGCACTGGAACAGAAACTCTCCACGTTGCCCTTGCCGCGCACGATGTAGCTGCGCGCGCCCATGCTGCCGGGGACGATGCCGAGTTCCCCCTGCCCCGCCCGGATCGCGCCCTTGCGCGTCACCCAGACATCGGCGCCGTAGTGGTGCTCGCGGGCGACATAGTTGTGGTGGCAGTTCACCACCTCGGTCGTGACCGTAAACGGCGGCAGGTGGCGCGCCAGCCCCGCGAGCACCAGATCGAGCATCGCCTGGCGGTTGGCCATCGCATACTCCTGCGCCCAATGCACCGCCTCGACGTAATCGGCGAAGTGCTCGCTGCCCTCGGCAAAGTAGGCCAGGTCGCGATCGGGCAGGTCGATCATGTGGCGCGCCGTGTCCTTTCTCGCCAGCTCGATGAAGTACGTCGCGATGGCGTTACCGATGCCACGGCTGCCCGAGTGCAGCATCACCCAGACTTGCTCGTGCTCGTCCAGGCAGACCTCGATGAAGTGGTTGCCACCGCCGAGCGTGCCCATCTGGTTCGCCCACTTGGAGAACTTGCCGAAGGCCTTGAGCAGTTGCGGGTGGCGCTCGGTCAGGGCCTTGAGGCCGGCCTCGAAGGGGCGCACCGCGTCGACCAGTACGCGACCGTCCGCATGCTGGTCTCGACCGACCGGCACGTCGCGGCTGATCTGGTCGAACACCTTCTTCAGCCGCTTCTCGTCGATGTCGTTGGCGGTGAGCGACAGCCGCGCGGCGACCATGCCGCAGCCGATGTCGACACCCACCGCCGCCGGGATGATGGCCCGGTGGGTGGCGATGACCGAGCCGATCGTCGCGCCGATGCCCAGGTGCACGTCGGGCATCGCGGCGACATGGTGGTGGATGAAGGGCAGGCTCGCGATGTTGGCAAGCTGTGCCTTCGAGCCCTCGTCGATGTCGTCGGTCCAGATCCTGACCGGTACGGCGCTGCCGTCGAGGACGGTCTTCACGGGCATGGCTGCTCCCTTACGTTTCCCTGCCTCTATCCAACGCCGACACCCGACTGTTCGAGGGCCGACGCCCCGTCCTGGAGCGCAAAGACGCAGTCGGGCCAGCGCTCTGCCCGCAGCGTGCTTACAAACACCTGCAGGCGAGCAAGGATCGACTCGGCCGCAGGATCATGTTGCATGACCTTCAGTGCAACACCCGGTGCCACGCGTTGTGCCAAGGCCCTGAGGCGACCCAGGGTACCCGTGTCCGACAGCAGAGCTTCGTGCAGATCGCGCTGCGCCATCGCCTGAACGAAGCAGGCGACGACCCGGGCCTCGCCCTCCCCGTCAGCCAGCACGAACTCGAGCCAGTCGAGCACCGCCGCACCGACACCGATTCGGCGCAACTCGCCATAGCCTTGCGGCCATTCGGCCTGCGGGTGGCTGCGCAGCCACTGTGTCAGCCCAAGCGGAGTGAGACCTGTGTAATGCGGTTCGGCACACCAGTAACGCGGATCGTCCCGGGGTGGCTGCCCGGCGTCCTGGTTCGCGCTTCGGCGCAGGAAAGCCGGGATGTCATAGGTCCCAGCCTTGTTGGGCGTATCGCCGTGATCCGCACGTCGACCCGAGCGCAGGACCACGGGTGCATCGAAGGGATCGTCGAAGTCGAGATACGCACCGCTTGCCGCAGCCGGCGAGCCGTAGTGCTCGGGCGCCTCACTCACGGTGAGCGGCGCCATGCAGGGGTCGATGCAGAAATCGAGACTGCCGAGCCCGCCAAAGCCGGCAGGCAGCATCGAGGGCACCTTCACGAGATCGGGCATGTCCGCCGGCTTGTCGCCTTCGGCTCGCGTCTCGACGAGCAGGAAATGCGTCAGCGGGCTGACCAGCTGATACGCGACGGCCAGTTCCAGCGCCTGACGCGATTGGGCGCCCTCGGTCGCGAGCAGGGTTTCGATCTGCGCGGCCACGGCCATCCGGCTGAGCGCCGAATCATGCTCGGCAGCCGTCAGGCAGGCCTCACCCAGCGATTCGGGCGCCACGGCGTGCGGGCGCGTCCCGACCAGACGCACCGTCCCATCCGGCACCTGCGCAAAGCGTGCCCACACGGTCACCGCGTCACCATCGAACACCGAGCCGGGTAGCGCGCTCATCCACACAGGCTTCACACCGGCCGGCCACGCGAGCTCCAAGGACGCCATGCGCTGCGAGCGCAGGCGTGCAAACATGCGCAGGACGGCCGGCTCCACGGCCTCTCCGGGTGCGACGAAGTCGCAGGCCCCGCCGGTCTCCTCGGCCAGGCGGCGCAGCACACCCTCGGCAGGGGCGCTGCCGATACCGACGACGAACACCCGGTGACCCAGCGCGCGCGCCTTCGCCACCGTTCGGTCGATGGCGTGGATCTGGCCATCGGTGATGAGGAGCAGATCGACCGGCGCGGCACCTTCGCCAGCGCCGGGGCTCGCCTCTGCGTCTCCGGCCAGGGCCAGGGTGGAATCCAGCGCCTTCTCCATCTCGGTCCCACCCAGATCCGCCTGCAAGCCTGCCGCCCAGCGCTGCCCGACCAGCCGGGTCGCGGGGCTCGTGCGCCAAAGCGCGCGCGAGCGATGCTCGACCGTGCTGCCAAAGCGCGACAGCGAGAAGCGCTCGCCCTCGCGCAGGCAGGCGATGATGGCCTGCAGCGCACGGCGCGCAGCGGCGATGCTGTCGCCCTGCATCGAGCCGGAGCAATCCACGAGGATCTTGACCGCGAGCGGATGGGCCGCCGCCGGCACACGCGGGCAGAAGCTCGCCAGCACATTCACCGCGCCCTCATCGAGGGTGTCGTGCGCGCACACGGCAAGCGAATCCTGCGCAACCTCGTCGAGCACCAGGATGAAGTCGCGATCGAGTGCCCCGCCGCGACCGAGCGATACGAGCATCGCCGCCGTCTCCCCCTCTCCTTCGAGCCGCATCGACAACGGATGGCTCGGCGAGCCGATGCGCGCCCGCGCGAGCTCGCCTTCGATGCGCAAGGTGAGCTCGAACGGATAGACGGCCATCAGGTCGTGCTCGACCAGCTGATGTGGCTTCAGGCCGGCATCGGCCACCGGGTCGCCGTAGCGCGGGGCGATCACCGTGGGCACCACCAGGCGCAGGCCATGCTGCTCGAACTGCAGCACCTGGGCGTAACGCAGCCGTACCACACAGGTCTCCCCGGGTGCGAGGTTGCCCAGGTTCAGCGTGTAGCTGCCATCGACGTTCTGCTCGAGCAGGATGGCGGTGTTGCCCTCGGCCAGCGCGTCCTCGTAGCCCTGCTCGGCCTGCCTCTTCTCGATGACCGCACCGGACAGGCGGCGCTCGCCGATCCGCACCTCCACCCCGAGGAGCACCGCCGCCCAGGGCAGCGGGAAGCTGTAGACGAGCTCGACATGGCGCTCGAAGGGGTTGGCAAAGCGCTGTTCGAGATCCGCTTCGAAGAGCGTGCCGCGCAAGGTGCCGGTGAACCGCACGCCCTGCAGCGTCAGTGCCTCACCCGCCCTCGTCTCGAGTCGTGCCGATTGTTGCTGCATCATCGTTCTCCCGCCTGTCGGTCGTTCTTGTCCATGTTGTTCGCAGCAGCGCTCTGCGACACCGCCCCGCCTTGCCCCTGCACCGCCTCGAAGGCGGCCATCACGCCCTGGATGAACTGGCGCACCGCCTCGGGACTCAGCCCCGCCCGCTGCGGATCGATCACCACCTCGATGCCCTCGGCCACCGTCAGATGGCTGCATACCGATACGCTGCCGATGGCGCGTTCGCGAGGCGGCACCGGCGGCGGGCCACCGTGGAGCAACTCGCGGATGCGCTCGAGGGACACCCCTGCCGCCGTCCACTTCTTGATCAGCAGGAGCTGCTCGAGGTGCTTGCTCCCGTAACGGGCCGCCCGGGTCTCGCCCTGCGGGCGGTCGACCAGGCCGATCTGCACGTAGTAACGCACCGTGCGGGGCGGCAAGTCGGCCAGGACGCAGAGATCGGCGAGCGGGTAGCTCGGCGCGGGGTTGTCGGGCGTAAGTGTGCGAGCCGTATTCATGCAGTCATTTTATACACCTTTGATGGTTTTATACAACTACGAGAACGGACCGACGGACGCTTGATATCCTGTCGTCCGGATCGAGGAGCGGAACCCTCTGACCTCCCCTACGCACGAAGCTAAGTGAACGACACTCGAGCACCCCTGACGAAAAACGATGAGCAACCCTGATCAAGCCACCCGCAGACTCGGACGGCGCATGGGCTTCCTGGCGACCCTGGCTTTCCTCGGATTCGGCTGGGTGACGTTCGATGGCGCGATCACGAAGCGCGAGGACCCCAACCACGCGCTGACCGTCGCGCCCGGCGTCGACGAGTGGGTGCTCCGCCGCAATCGCAGCGGGCATTACTTCTCGCCCGGGCTCATCAATGGTCAGCCTGTGCGCTTCCTGCTCGATACGGGCGCGACGCACACCTCTGTCCCGGCGCACCTCGCCCAACCCCTCAGCCTGCGCCCAGGCGCCCCATCGATGGTCTCAACGGCCAACGGAACGGTGACGGTTCGCGCAACCAGAATCGACGCCCTGGATATCGGGCCATTTCGCTTCGCGGGCGTGCCGGCGCATCTGAACCCCGGGATGCGCGATGATGATGTGCTGCTCGGCATGAGCGTGCTCAAGCACCTCGAGTTCACTCAGCGCGGTGATGTGCTCGTGCTCAGAAAACCCGCTGGGTAGTCCTTCCAGGTTTCGACGCCACCCCTGCTGCGTTCAGCGGGCCGGGGGCGTGGTTGTACGTTGATGGTGTCGGCGCGCGTCTAAAACTACCCAGCGGTGCGCATTGAATTTTACCCAGGCACTTTAGCTGCTCGTCATGGAGCAGGCGATGTTCAGTGTAGTCGAGTTACTGACCGCGAGTGTGCGCAGAGAA